>JAFQXA010000022.1 GCA_017407205.1 Clostridia bacterium | reverse complement strand
TTTTGCAATTATTTTAAGGTGTCGGCAGATTATCTTTTGAATGTCCCAAAGGGATATGATTATCCGGGGAGAAAATAAAAATGCTCCCCGAATGGGGCAATAGGAACGAGTTATTATAATATCCGACACAAAACGTTTAACACTGTGCTGCGCACAGGAACGTTTTGCATGCTCGCTGTGGCTCGCATCTCACTCCAAAAGCAGGGCTTTTGGAGTTCGTGTCGGTAAGTGCCGCTACCAAAAACGAGTTTAATTATTGTTTTTTGCTGTGTTTATGGAAGAAATAAGAATCTTTTTTATTTCGATGCAATGTTCTATGACGGCTGTGTTATCGGTGTAGCCACCCTCTAAAAGCAATTCTAACCAATATTCGCTTTCTGCACATTCTTTTAGTGCGATATGCAATTTTGCAATAAAATCAGCTTTTCCGTGTGCATAAAAAGCTTCGCGTATGTTTGCACCGACACTTGTTCCGGAGCGTACAAGCTGATTTGTGATAATAGATTCTCTTTTTGCGTTTTTTACATTATTACATAAACGAATTATCTCCAAAGCAAAGAGCTTGGATTTATCAAGAAGAATACTGTTGCTCATAACTTGCCTCATTTTAATCTACCGCCTTGCGGTAGCCATAAACTTATTCAATATTCATTATAACTTATAACTTCCCAAAAATCGACAGGACAGTTTAGTGAATAATGAATAGTGAATAGTGAAGAAGTAAAAATCGACATCCTTCTAAAGAAAGAATGTCGATTTTTGGTAGCGGCGATCCGACTCGAACGGATGACACTCCGGGTATGAACCGAATGCTCTAGCCAACTGAGCTACGCCGCCATATTAAGTTGTTATGCATATGGGCATTCCTGCCCATATGCAACAAATGGTTGCGGGGGAAGGATTTGAACCAACGACCTCCGGGTTATGAGCCCGACGAGCTACCGACTGCTCTACCCCGCGACGAAAGCCGAATGAGCAATTCGCTTAACGGCAAATGTAATAATAACATATAGTGTGTGTATAAGTCAAGGCTTTTATTAGTTTTGTTTTAAGAAAAAAGAAAGGTGTGTTTTGTCAATATTTAAAGTGCAATAAAGGTAGTGTTTAACTTGTTTTTTGTTACCTGTTGTGATATCCTTTAAAATAACGGTAATATGCGTGAGAGTATATTATCAGTTAAAAATGGAGGGTTTTTACCGTGAAAACCATTGAAGAACGTTCAATTACCGCTATTCGCATACTTGCCGCAGATGCGATACAAAAGGCTAACAGCGGCCATCCCGGCATGGTTATCGGTTCCGCACCCATGGGTTATGCGCTTTGGAAGCAGATGAAGCATAATCCCAAGTGCCCCACATGGCAGGGCAGGGACAGATTTGTGCTTTCGGCAGGTCACGCTTCCATGCTTGAGTATGCACTTTTGCATTTGTTTGGCTACGACCTTACCATGGACGATATAAAGAATTTCAGACAGCTTGGAAGCAGAACTCCCGGTCATCCCGAATTTCGCGTAACAGCAGGCGTTGAAGCATCAAGCGGCCCCTTAGGTCAGGGCATTGCCATGGCAGTCGGTATGGCAATGGCTGAAACAAAGCTTGCTAAACACTTTAACCGTGACGGTTTCCCCGTAGTTGATAATTATACATATGCTATCTGCGGTGACGGCTGTATGATGGAAGGCGTTCAGGCAGAAGCAGTATCCTTGGCAGGAACATTGAAGCTTTCAAAGCTCATTGTTCTGTACGATTGCAACAAGATAACAATCGAAGGTGACACGGATGCTACGTTCGATGAAAACATCGCAGCACGATACGCAGCTTGCGGTTGGCAGGTAATAAGCGTAAGCGACGGTGAGGATATAAATGCAATAGATGCCGCCATAAAGGCAGCAAAGGCAGAAACAGACAAGCCTTCTCTCATAATAGTGAGAACAACAATTGCCTGCGGCACTCCCAAGGCAGGCAAGGCGAGCGCGCACGGTGAGCCCTTGGGTGCTGAAAATGTGGCACTCATGCGTGAACACTATAATTGGGAATTGCCTCCATTTGAAATTCCCGAAGAGGTTTACGAGCATTTTTCAGAGATTTCAACAGAGCTTGCAAAAGAGCAGTTTGAATATGAAACAATGTTCGAGTCTTATAAGAAAGCATATCCCGAGCTTTATGCTGAGTGGGAAGCCTGGCACGATGAAAAAGCACCGGAAGAAATATTTGACGACGAAGATATCTGGGCTGTTGAAGCCGGTGCAACAAGGGCTTCAAGCGGTGCAGTGCTTAACAAGATTGCAAAGTATATGCCCAACCTGTTCGGCGGAAGTGCGGACCTTGGCCCCTCAAACAAGACGGAGCTCAAGGGTAAACCGTTCTATGGCGTTGACGAAAGAGACGGCAGCAATATGCACTTTGGTATCCGTGAGTTTGCAATGGCGGCTGTTTGCAACGGCATGATGCTCTATGGCGGACTTCATACATACTGTGCATCATTCCTTTCATTCGTTGATTATCTTAAGCCCGCTTTGCGTATGTCGGCACTCATGCGCTTGCCCGTACTTTATGTGTTTACCCATGACAGTATAGGCGTGGGTGAGGACGGACCGACACATCAGCCGATAGAGCAGGTTGCCTGCTTGCGTGCAACTCCCAACACATTGGTGTTCAGACCTTGCGATGCGAGAGAAACGGTTGCTGCATACATGACGGCATTAAAGAGAGATTTACCCTCTGTTATGATTCTTTCAAGACAGAATTTGCCCCTCTTTGCAGAAACGAGCAAGGAAGCTTTAAAGGGCGGTTATATACTTCGCGATGCAAAGGAAGGCAATGCAGATGTTATACTCATTGCAACGGGCTCCGAGGTTGAACCTACATTGGCTGCTGCGGATATTCTGGAAGAAAAGGGCATAAAAACACGTGTTGTAAGTATGCTCTCAACAGAAATATTTGATGAGCAGAGTGAAGAATATAAAGAAAGCGTACTGCCTAAATCAATACGCAAACGTATAGTTGTTGAGGCAGGAACAAGCTTTGGCTGGCATAAATATGTGGGTATTGACGGTGCATTTGTTACAATGGATACATTCGGCAAGTCAGCTCCTGCAAAGGTACTCTTTAAGGAATACGGCTTCACGGCAGAAAATATTGCAAATACAGCTTTGAAGCTCTTCTAAGGTTAAAAAATCAATCAAAAGCTCCCGAACAATTTTGTTCGGGAGCATTTTTGCGATTTAATTTTTTAAGCAGCCAATGGGGACTACAAAGACACCGTCTTCACGCTTATAGCCGTATTGAGTACCGGTGATTATAATCTTCAAATCGGGTAACTTGAGTTTGCACTGAGTTTCTTTTTCGTTATATTTTTTGATGAGGTTTTCAAGCTCGATAAGATGCTTTGCACCGTCATCAATATCCATACTGCCTAACTTGAACTCGATGAGTGCATATCTGCCGTCTCTAAGATGGAGAACACAATCCGCTTCCAGACCGTATCGGTCATGATAGTAAGAAATGCGACCGCCAAGTGCTGCAGAGTATGCTTTAAGGTCACGGATGCAGAGTGTTTCAAAGATGAAACCAAAGGTCTTTAGATCAAGATTGAAATATTCGGGGTCAACACCTAAAGCGGCAACTACCAAAGACGGATCTACAAACTCTCGCTTGTCGGTTGCTTGTATGGCACTCTTGGAGCGAATTGCCGGGCACCATGCTTCCACATCCTGAATGAGAAAAAGTTTTTTTAAGATTTTCACATAGTTGTAGAATGTTGTTTCACCGAGCTCAATGTTTGCATTTACATCGTTAATAATTGCCCGGTTTGTTGCTGTTGTGGAAATATTGCGTGCATAGGAGCGAAGCAAAAGGCGTGTGGTTGTTTCGTCACGCTTTGTACCGTCAACATTTGAGATGTCTTCTGCACACAGACTGTCAAAATAACTGCGGGCAACCAATAGCTTTGCCTTGTCACTCTTCTTTCGCAGGGAAGAAGGCCAACCGCCACGGCAAGCTGCAAAGATCAATTGCTCGATTGTCAAAGCCGATTCACAACCGTCATCCAATGCGTGAGGATCAGAGAAGAGATTGCCAAGTGAAACCGTACCGCTGGATTCTTGGGATTCGTAAAGGCTCATCGGATACATAATCAAGGTGTCTATTCGTCCGATGCCAGTATGCATGATTTCGGTTTTGTCAATGGAGTTAGAGCCGGTAAGAATGTAAAGACCTTCCTCGTTGCGTCTGTCTACTGACACGCGAACCGCATCCCAAAGATTTGGGGCTATCTGCCATTCGTCGATCAAACGGGGATTTTCGCCAACCAAAAGATTGGACGGCTTTATTTTAGCGGTTTGAATGTACATATCCCGTTTATCAGGGTCCTGCATTTCAATAAAACTTTTGGCAAACTGTTTTGCAGTTGTGGTTTTGCCACACCACTTAGGACCGACGATGTGGACAGCACCGAATGCTTCTAATTTAAGCTCAAGCTCATCATCGCAAATACGTTTGATATAATCACTCAATATGAATCACCAACCTTAGATGTTATTATACCCAAAAATCCTGGCAATATCAATATCGATGAATAAATTTGCGATGTTTCGACGAATACTTTTGCGGTGATTCAAAATAGACTTTTGTGATAAACGGAAGTGTAGATTTGTATATGCATAAAACCTATCACTGAAAACTTATGCTGAAGTATTCCATAACCGATACTGCAACTGCGTTTGCAACACGCTTTCGGTTTTCATCGCTCAATATCTTTTTGCGGTCTGAGGCATTCGTATGGTAGCCGACTTCAACAAGTGATGCAGGCACCGTTGTTTCGCGGAGCATGAAAAAGTCGTTTGTATCACATTCTTTTTTGGCAAAACCACCTGCTTGCGAAACACGATCTAACAGTATGAGCGATAAACGCCTGTTGTTTTCAACGAGGTATTCATCGTAGTATTCCTTATTGTACTCATTGTCAATATAGTAGGTGACTGTGCCGTTTACAGAGAGGGGACCGGGGTTGCCGGGAGCGTTTGTGTGTATTGATATGAACAGCATATTGTTCTGAATATAGTCATCCTTTAAATAACGGAATACCTTTTCGGTCTCGGCATGGATACGGCGGCCGTTTACCTCATCGTATGGGCAGAGGAAATAGGTTTCTTTAAGTTGTGGATTTTCAAGGATTGACCCCATGAGCTCTATCATGCGGTAAAGCTCCTCGATATCTCCCAAAAGTGAAAGTGCTTCTTCGTAATTTTCAGCATCGTATCGGCTTAGCTTCGCCTGATAATGCTCCAATAAAAATTCAAGCGCTGTTTTGTTTAAAAATGCCATGCGAAGATAGTTGTCAACCATGTTATCATCCTCACGCGTGAGGACAACACGCGCTCCGCTTGCTTCAAGGCTCTCTTTTATAAGCTTTACATAGATAAGGTTGTATGTATGCTCATAAAAATCTTTATACACACCGCCTTCACCTATCCCATGCCCTGCATCGAGGACTATCAGTTTTCCTTGCAATAAGGAATTTTCAGGAAGCGGAAATGTTTTGTAAGGGTCCTCACCAAGAGAAAAATCGCTTCCGTGAAGCACTAATGATTGAAGGGCGGATATATCCTTTGAATTGATTTTTGAGTCCGAATTTAAATCTCCAAGAGCAAGGTCAAAATTTGCATTGCCGGTCAAGACAAATTTCTGGAGCAATGATAAGTCCTTGGAGTTGAGCTTTGTGTCAGCGTTGAGGTCGCCTTTTTCAAGAGACGCAAATACAGCAGTGCTTGATAAAAGCATTGCAAGTATAAAGAAAATAGCGGTTATTCTTTTTATTGCGCCTCGAAAATGTTTTTTCAAAATCGTACTCCAAAATAATAATCAAAAAAATTGTATCATATAATGTCGAAAAATTTGTGTGGAGAGTTTCACACTTTAAGAAAAATTCATAAAACAAACGGTGTGTGTGGGTAATTGCTATTGAATATATAATTGTGGTATAATTCAAATAGCTATATATATCCGTTTACGTATTTGCGTAAAAGAAAAGGGATTTTAAGTGAAAAATAAGTTTAATGTAAAAGCAATAATAATGTTTGCGGCTGCGGTAGCGCTTGCGTTTGCAGGTGTGTATTCGCCCATTTTGCTTTATCTGTGCCCCGTGTTTTTGGCGGCGACTTTTGCATATTCGGGCATTGTCTTTTTCGTTTTGGCAATAGGCATGCTGTTTAGTGGCGTAATTTATTTGACTGATATTACATCGGCACTTTATATTATGCTGACAGTTTTGCCGTCGGCAATTGCGCTGTCCTGCTTATTCAAGGGTAGATGTTCATACAGAACTGCGGTTATAGCGTGCGTAGTCGCAATTGCAATAAGCTTATATGTGACTACATTTGTTCCGTATCTGCTTGAGGGCAAGACGGCTGTATATGCGATAGATGATAAAGTAACTGGCATCGTTGAGGCTTTCAGAAGTTCATTGTCACTTTATGAGACAATGCCCGAATACGAAGCTCTTGCTGCAAGCGCGGATGAAATGTCGAAGATGATTTTTTCAATGTCGGAGGAGCTTGTTTTCGCAACGATTACAATACAGGCTCTGTGTTATGGCTTTTTACAGGTTATTGCAGGGTACCTTATGCTTGGAAAGTCGCTTGCACTTAAGAAGATGGCACACTTCAAGGATTGGCAGATCCCCAAGAGCTACTTATGGGGAAGTCTTATGATACTCGGTGCGAGCATAATACTGTCGGAAACCGGAGTTTCATATGCAGGTGCATTTTCGGTAGTTGCAGGGCTTATAATCGTTGCTCCCTTTGCGCTTGTGGGGGTAGCAACAATGGAATTTTTTGTGCAGATAACACCTGAAGGCAAGGGCTTCCGCAGAGTTTTAACCTACGGTATGGCACTTTTGTGCTTCCCGTTTTCAATATTCATGCTGGCTATAGAGGGAATTGCAGACAGGCTGTTCAGTTTGCGAAAAAGAATTATTGTTATAAAGAAGCCGTAAAAGCGGCAAGAGGAAGGCCTTATGAAAAAGCGTTTGTATGGGATTTTAATACCGATATCCGTAGCATTGTTTTTGCAGTGCCTTTGCGTGATGCTTTTTGCGCCGTTTTCGCTTTTTGCACTTTTTGCTGTGTTGGCTCTTGGGCTTGCGGGCATTGCAATTGCGTTTTTCATGATGTCTTCGCGCGGTGGTGAGATTGAAGTTATGCTTGATGATGTTTTCAGGCAGAACTCTTCCGCTGCATCGGAGATAGTTGAAAAAATAGCGATTCCTGCACTCTTGTTTGATGCAGGCGGAAAAATAATATGGAGCAATGAAGCTTTTAATGCGCTGTATGACGGTAATGACATAAAAAAGCTGCTTCTTTCACTCGATTGTGAGCATCCCGACCAGGCAATGCAGTTTGAGCATAACGGCTCAAGCTATCAGATAATGAATATGCCTATCAGAAGAAGCAACGGAAAGGTGAGAAAGCTTACTTTCCAATATTGGATGGACAGAACGGAAGCCCTGCATTATTCGAGGCTTTATGAAGAACAGATGCCCACGGTTGCGCTCATACACATTGATAACTATGAAGAGCTTAATGCAGATGAGCAGTTCAGAAGAAGCGGTGTTATGGCGGAGGCCGAGCGCAGAATTGGTGAGTTTGTCGAGTCGATAGACGGTATATACAGGAAGTATGATTCGGCACACTTTATCGTAGTGTTTGAGGCAAAATATCTCGGAGAGCTTGAAAAACAGCGTTTTGTTTTGCTTGATAATATACGCGAGATAAAGACGGGAACGGAGCAGTCGATAACATTGTCCGTTTCAGTAGGTGTTGAGGACAGAATACAAAGGTCTGATGAATCTGCACGCCAGGGCATGGAGCTTGCACTTGGCAGAGGCGGTGACCAGGTTGTTGTAAAGAAGGGTGCATCGTATAATTTCTACGGTGGCAAGAAGCAGATTACAACAAAGCAATCAAGAGTAAAAATGCGTTTGTTTGCAAAGGCATTAAGACAGCTTTTGGAAAACTCCGACCAGGTTTTCATCATGGGACACAAGAATGCAGATATGGACTGTTTGGGTGCCGCACTTGGTCTGATGCGTTGTGCTCAGACGGTTGACTGTAAGGCATACTTTGTAATTGCCGAGAAAAATGCCATGGTTGCAAACACTATGGAAGATATGCTTGAGAATTCGCTTTACCGTGACAGTATAAAGACCCCCGACCAGGCAATGCAGATGCTGAGGTCACAGTCGGCTGTAATCGTGGTCGATACACAGCGCGCAAGCTCGCTTGAAGCGGTTGAGCTTTTTGAAAAGGCAAGAAAAACGGTTATTATTGACCATCACAGAAAGCCCGTTGATGCACTTTCAACAAGTACCTTGAGCTGTCTTGAGGTAGGTGCTTCATCAGCCTGCGAAATGGTAACTGAGGTATTGCAGTACTTTGGCGAGAAAATCCGTCCGTCAAGCTTTGAAAGCAGTGCACTGCTTGCCGGTATAACGCTTGACACAAAGAAATTCTCATTCAACACAGGTGCAAGAACATTTGAAGCTGCAAGCTTTTTAAGAAGGAACGGTGCTGACTCAAGTGCTGTCAAGCTCTTGTTCCAGGATGATATGCAGACATATAAGAGTCGTTCAAAGATTGTTGAAAATGCACTTATTATGGACCACGGAATAGCAATATCAACCTGTCCTTCAGATATGCAGAACGCCACGCTTATAGCGGCACAGGCTGCGGATGCACTTATAGGAATAAAGGGTATACAGGCTTCGTTTGTCTTAGCTGATAATAACGGTGTCATAATGATAAGCGGAAGAAGCCTTGGTGACATAAATGTTCAGCTGGTACTTGAAAAAATAGGCGGCGGCGGTCACCTGACGGTTGCCGGTGCACAGCTTCGTGACAGCACTATGGACAAAGCTGTTGAATCACTTACAAAAGCAATAGATGAATACTTAAAGGAGGCAGGAATAGAATGAAACTTTTACTTAAAAGCGACGTAAAGGGAACAGGCAAGGCAGGGGATATAGTTACGGTAAGTGACGGTTATGCACGCAACTTCCTTATTCCCAAGGGCATTGCTGTGCCTGCGGATGCAAACAACATAAATGCGGCTAACATCAGAAAAGGTGCAGAGCAGCACCGCAAAAATGTTCAGCGTGAAAACGCACGAGCACTTGCTGACAGCATGAGCGGATTGACTGTAAAGGTCTATGCAAAAGCAGGTGACAACGGTAAGCTCTTCGGTTCAATCGGTGCAGCGGAAATCGCAGCAGCACTCAAGGAACAGTACGATATAGAGGTTGACAAAAAGAAAATAAAGATAAGTGAAACCATAAAGAGCTTGGGCATAGTTGATGCACAGGCACATATGTATGAACGCACGGATGCAAAATTCAAGGTAGAAGTTCTGCCTTTGGAAAAGAAATAAAAAAGGAGAGCCTTAATGGAAACTCTGGAAAGGGAAACGCTTCCATACAACATAGAAGCCGAGAAATCCATACTCGGCAGTATGCTCATAAGTCAGGCGGCGGTTGAAAGTGCGTGCGAACAGCTCAAGGTCGAGGATTTTTATGCTGCAAAGCATCAGGATATATTTGAAGTTATGCTGTCACTTTATTCCCGCGGAAATGCTGTTGATAACGTAACTGTTATTGAGGGGCTTGACAGGGCAGGCAAGCTTGAAAATGTAGGCGGCGTAATGTATATTACGGAGCTTTCACTCGGGACGCCGAGTGCCGCCAATGTTGGTCATCACATACGCATAGTTGAAGAACGCAGTATAATGCGAAGACTCGTAAAGGCAGGCGGTGATATCTCAAAGGATGCACTCGCTGCCGAAAAGAGCGTTGAAATGATGCTTGATGATGCAGAGCGTGCTATCTTCAATATCTCAATGAAGAAGAATCAGGATTCACTTGTGCATATTGAACAGCCTGCTATAGATGCGTTTTACCGCATGGGTGATATAATAAAGCTCAAGGGCAAGCTTACGGGTATTCCCACACCGTTTACCGACCTCAATAAATTGACCTCAGGACTTCAGCCGAGTGACCTCATAATCGTTGCAGGTCGTCCGTCAATGGGTAAGACGGCGTTTGCACTGAATCTTGCACAGCACGCGGCAGTAAGGGCGGGTAAAACCGTTGTTATATTCAGTCTTGAAATGTCACGCGATCAGCTTGCAATGCGTATGCTCTCAAGTGAAGCAAACCTTGATATGCAAAAGGTTAAGCTTGGCGAAACCACGGATGATGATATATTGCGTGCATCCGAGGCTCTTGACCCGTTGACAAGTGCAAGCGTATATATTGACGATACGGCAGGTGCCGGCGTTGCGGAAATAAGAAGCAAGTGCAGACGTTTGAAATCGCGTGTAGGTCTTGACCTTGTAGTTATCGACTACTTGCAGCTCATGCAGACAAGCGGAAAGACGGATAACCGTGTTCAGGAAATTTCCGAGATGACTCGTGCTTTGAAAATAATGGCGCGTGAGCTAAATGTTCCGATAATATTGCTCTCACAGCTTTCACGAAGCAGTGATAAGCGTGAAGGTAAAAAGCCCATGATGTCCGACCTTCGAGAGAGCGGAGCTATCGAGCAGGATGCAGACGTTATCATACTTTTGCACCGCCCTGCGGTATATAATCCAGACCTTGACAATACTACCGAGGTAATCGTTGCAAAGCACAGAAACGGTCCTGTTGACACGGTAGAGCTCATGTGGGTACCGCAATATGCTAAATTTGCCGATAAATCCGACAGAGAAGAATAAAAACGCGGATTTACAGATTAAAACAAGGTATTGTATAATAAATGGGTATTTATTATCATACCTTTTTTTATTTTGGAGGAATTATAAAATGGAAAAGCGTAAACACAAGTGGGGAGACCGCAAGGACGGGTATCTCCTCAAGGGCTTGGACCCTTTGCATGCATTCGTTCCCTACCTCATGCCCAACAGGGCGGACAACGAGGCGTTTATTCAGGAGCAGGTAGACCTTACCAATTTGCTTGCATACCTTGATAAGAAGAATGAGAACGAAACGGACTTCAAGTACACAATGTTCCACATAATTGCGGCAGCAATAGTCAAGACGGTTGTTTTAAGACCGCATCTTAACCGTTTCATCAAGGGTTGCCGTATGTATCAGAGGAAAGACATTTCTCTTGCATTTGTTGTAAAGAAAGAGTTTAATGATGAGTCGCACGAGGCTCTGGCGTTCATTAAATTTGATGAGAACAGCACGATTGATTCGGTTCATGAACGCATAAAGCAGGAAGTCAGAACCTGCAGAAGCGAGAAGATCGATAATTCCACGCAGGGCATGGATACTCTTTCAAAGCTTCCGCGATGGTTTATGCGTATTGTAATGTTTATTTTGAGAAGACTTGACTTTTACGGCAAGGTTCCCAATTCACTCATAAAGACAGATCCTAATCATGCAACGGTTTTTATTTCCAATCTTGGTTCAATAAAACTCAATGCAGGCTATCATCACCTTACAAACTGGGGCACAAATTCTGTGTTCATCGTAATCGGTGCACGCCATAAAGCACCTTTTTATGATGATGAGGGCAATGTGGAAATGCGTAACGTGCTTGAGCTTGGCTTGACACTTGATGAGCGTATATCCGACGGTTATTATTATTCCAAGTCGGTACAGCTTTTCAAGCACCTGCTTACACATCCTGAATTGCTTGAAAAGCCTGCAAAGGAGGAAGTTGTGTTATGAGCATCAACACAAAAGCACCGTGGCTTAATTTTTACGGCAGTGTTGCACATACACTTGAATATCCCAAAACTACAATGTTTGAGGAAGTCGAGGCGATTTCAAAGAAATATCCTGATTACATAGCCTATGATTTTATGGGTAAAAAGACAACATATAAGCAGGCGGTGGAAGATATAAAGGCTTGCGCAAAGGCGCTCAAGGCTATGGGCATAAAAGAGGAT
This sequence comes from Clostridia bacterium, assembly GCA_017407205.1. Taxonomy (GTDB): domain Bacteria; phylum Bacillota; class Clostridia; order Christensenellales; family CAG-138; genus RGIG3096. Next base: position 22,336 of record JAFQXA010000022.1, on the reverse strand, counting down.
GAACGCGTTACCATATGTATGCCCAACTCCCCCCAGGCAATATCAATGTTTTATGCCATAAACATGATAGGCGCGATAAGCAACATGATTCACCCCCTTTCAAGTGAGGGCGAAATAAAGTTCTATCTTGAGGATTCAAAGTCCGCAGCCGTAATAACGCTTGACCAATTTTACGGCAAGTTCATGGAAGTTGCAAAGATGACCAAGGTCAACAACCTCATCATCACAAGCATAAAGGACGCACTTTCACCCGTGATGAAGGTTGGCTATGCACTTACCGAAGGCAGGAAAATTCCGAAAATCCCTGCCGATACAAAGGCTGTAATGTGGAAGGACTTCCTTGAAAACGGCAGGAAAATAAGTGAGGAAGAATGTCGTGTAAAGCGTGAATATACACAAGCTTCTGCAATACTGTACAGCGGCGGCACAACGGGCACAACAAAGGGTATACTTTTGTCAAACCGCAATTTCAATGCCCTCGGCAAACAGATTGTTGCAACAAATCCCACGTTTGCTCCCGGTGATAAAATGCTTGCAATAATGCCTATATTCCATGGCTTCGGGCTTGGTGTAAGCATACACTCAATGCTCGTAAACGGCGGAAGATGTATTCTTGTTCCGAGATTTACACCCAAAACATATGCAGAGCTTTTGAAAAAGCATAAGCCCAATTTCATAGCAGGCGTTCCCACTCTTTATGAGGCACTTTTGCGTGTTGAGGGTGCGGATAAGCTTGACCTTTCGTCCTTGAAGGGCGTTTACTCAGGCGGTGACTCACTATCTGTCGAGCTTAAAAAACGCTTTGATGCTTTCTTAAAGGCACACGGCTCAAAAGTTGAAGTCCGCGAGGGCTACGGCACGACCGAATGTGTTACTGCAAGCTGTCTGACACCTTACGATATGTCAAGGGAAGGCAGTATCGGAATACCGTTCCCCGATACCTTCTATGTGATTGTAAAGCCTGGTACGGAGGAAGAAATTCCCTACGGCGAAGAAGGTGAAATCTGTCTCACAGGTCCGACGTTGATGCTTGAATATGTAAATCATCCCGAAGAAACAGCACAAACATTGAGGAAGCATGCCGATGGCAGGACATATCTGCACACGGGCGACCTCGGTTACATGGATGAGGACGGATTTATATATTTCAAACAGCGTATTAAGCGAATGATAGTAACAAGCGGCTACAATGTTTATCCGTCGCAGATGGAAAACCTGCTTGACGGACATGAATATGTTCAGATGAGCTGTGTAATCGGTGTTCCCGACCCCTTGAAGATGCAGAAGATAAAGGCTTTTATAATGCTTAAAGAAGGTGTTGAAGCATCGGATGAGGTCAAAAAGGAGCTTTTTGATTATTGCAGAAAGAATGTTGCAAAGTATGCAATGCCATATGATATAGAATTCCGTGACCAGCTTCCCAAAACGCTTGTCGGCAAGGTAGCATACAGACAGCTTGAGGAAGAAGAACTCAATAAAATAGCCGTATAGGCATAGCACAAAGACCACCGAATAAAATCGCTGGTCTTTTAAGTATTGCTTAACTTTAAAATGATAAAATTACCTGAGCTCAAGCGTGAAGTCGTTCTTGCTTTCAGCGGTGAAGGTGAAGGTCTTTTTTGAACCCTCTGCAATCTCCGGAGTGCCGAGTGACGATGAAACCGTGTAAGTGTTATCGACCGTGACTAAAACGGTATGCTTGATGGGAGCACGCTCCTCACTAAATCTCAAAACAGCATCGGAAAGTGCTTTTACCGCTTTTGCCGTGTAGTTTACATAGAGTGACAAGGATTCGTTGGGCATAAGCTGTGCGCCGACGGGAACAGTCAAAGTATTTGACTCCTTGTCGAGTGTGAAGTTCGTTGCAATGGAGTTCACGCTCACGCTGTTTATTGAAACGCCCTCCTGAAGCTTAAAGCTGAGCGAATAAACGGGTGAGCCCGTTGTGTTTGTATAGCGTACAAGAAGCCTTCCGTTTAAAGAAATGCCTGCATCGGTAATTTCCGTTGATGAAAGCTTTAAGTAATAGCGGTCTTGCGCGCCTGCTTCCTGATTGATTGACGGATTTTCCGTTTCGTTTGATTTTGGCGTGCTCAAATTGACAATTATTGATGAATTGCCATCGGGTTTCTCGTTTGTGTTTTTGCAACCGTAAAGTGACAGTGCAGTAAGTGCTGATACTAAAAATATAATCAAAAATCTTTTCATGGTCTTAGTATAACATATTGCTTTATAAAAAGCTCTTGTTATTTTATATAATCTGTTTTTCACAGCCTGTGGAAAACAGGGCTTGACTTGTGATATAATAATAACTCTATCTGACTAAAAATTTTCAAGGAGGTGTGTTTTTAAATGGCACAATGCGTTTTTTCAAAAAGTACGGCGGCTATGGATATCACACCCGTTGAAAATTTGTTCCTGCTTGAATATATGCCCAATGCTCCCGAAAACTTTGTGAAGGTCTACCTTTTCGGGCTTATGCAATGCTATTCAAGATTCAGCGATGCAGACGATCTGGGGATAGCTTTATCACTGTCCGAGGACGAAATAAAGGAAGCCTTTGCGTATTGGCAGGCAAAGGGCTTGGTTGACATAGTAAGCAGTGAGCCCTTGCTTGTTGAGTACAGGAGCGTGCGTGCAGTCCTCACAAAGAGTCAAACGAGTGAGGAAAGGCTTCAGGGCAAGTACTCAGGCCTTGTTATGTAGCTTTCAAAAATCATGGGCACGCGTATGCTTTCGGGTGCAGAGCTTGCGAAGATATACGACTGGGCGGAGATTTTCGGCATGGATGAAGATGCAATACTTCTTTTGGCAGGGCATTGCGTGGAGCAAAAGGGCGTAAAGGTCAGCATAAAGTATATGGACAGCGTTGCAAAAAGCTGGGCAGAGGCAGGCATTTTCAGCAAAGAAGCAGCCTGTGAATACATAGAACAGTACAAAGAAGTGACGAGCGGAGCCCAGGATATTCTGAAGCGTTGGAGAACAATGAGAAGGCCGACGGAGGACGAGCTTGCACTTTACAGGACATGGACACAGGATTGGGGCTTTAATGATGAAACAATCGGCATGGCTTGCGCTGAGATGACTACGGCACATAAGCCAAGCTTTAAATACTTACATTCAATACTTCAAAATTTCAAGGCAAGCGGTGTATTTTCAACAGAGGGCGTATCCGAGCTTTTGAAAAAGAGGGATGCGGTTTTTGAGCTTAGTCGCATGGTATTTGAGCGTGCGGGAATAAAAAAAGCACCCACACAGCGTGAGAGAGATCAGATAGAAGTCTGGGTGGATACATGGTGTATGCCGAATGAGCTTGTGCTTTTTGCGGCGGATACTGTAAGGGATACAATGCCTACGTTTACAGGCCTGAAAAAGCAGGTCAATGCATGGCATGACAATGGCATTGCCACAGTAGTTGCAGCAAGGGAAAGCCTCAAAAATACAGAAACAAGTACAAAAGTGGTTGCACATGGGAATAAAAAAGTACCAAATGCAATGAATTATCAACAAAAGAGATACACCTCGGAAGATTTAAAGAATATGGGTATTGAAATCTTAGGTGTGGACGGTGAGGAATAATATGTTTGTTCCCAATGAAATAAAAGAAGAATATCAAAGGAAAAGGCAGAAGGCTTTAAGCGAGAGCGAAGAAAAAAAGCGTGCCGTATATTTGCTTGCCCCAAGACTTGAAGAAATTGCGGAAAAGAGGAGAGGTCTCCTTTTTGACATGGGAGTCAAGCTTATAAAGGCGAAAGATAAAGAGGCTGTTCGCTTTGAAACTGCAAAAAAAGTTGCAGAGCTTGACATGGAAAGTGCTGCGATACTTGCGCAAAACGGAATTACAGCCGATTATTTTCTTCCGCAGTTTGAGTGCATGGAGTGTGAAGATACGGGCTTTACGGGTGACATGGAGAAAAAGATGTGCACCTGCTTAAAGCAAAGGCTGCTTTCAATGCAGTACGCATCATCGTGTATATCGGAGAAAGAAAGCTTTGAAAATTTTGATTTGTCCGTGTTCAAAAAAGCAAAGCAAAGACAGCTCATGGCAACTGTAAAGGCTGAAATGGAAAGCTATTGCGAGGCGTTTCCGCATAATGAAAAAACGGATATTTTACTTATGGGAAATTCGGGGCTCGGGAAAACCTTCATGCTCAGCTGTGTTGCAAAAAGGCTGACGGACAAGGGCTTTTCGGTATTGAAGCTCACTTCATATAACCTTATAAATACAGTATTGAAGTCAATGAGGGGCTCCGAGTTCGACTTTATGTCGCCCGACCTTTTAATAATAGATGACCTTGGAACAGAACCCATGATTCCCAATGTAACACGTGAGCATCTTTTTGCGGTCATCAACGAAAGACAGAACGCATCAAAGGCTACTGCGATAGCAACAAATCTTCTCCCTGAAGAGCTTCAGGAAGTTTATGGTGAAAGACTGTTTTCGAGAATTTTTGCGCCGCGAATTACGAGCATAATCATGTTGACGGGCGACAATGTCCGCATGGTAATGAAGTAGCTTTTACAAAGGTTGTTAAGTATTTGTAAGCAATATTGTCAATCAATTGACAAACATTTCCTTGTTATATAGAATTAATCGAATGGTATTTTTTACGGAGGTAGCTTTATGAGCTTGTATGAAAAAATAGTCGCAGGACAGGAAAAAATAGCACTTGTAGGACTTGGCTATGTAGGCATGCCGATAGCTGTCGCTTTTGCAAAAAAGGCAAAGGTAATAGGCTTTGACGTAAACAAGGCAAAGATTGAACAGTATCTTGCCGGCAAGGACCCTACTTGCGAAGTCGGTGACGAGGCAATAAAAAACTCCACGGTAGAATTTACTTCGGACGAAGCAAAGCTTAAGGAAGCAAAATTCTTTGTAGTAGCAGTTCCCACTCCTGTAAATCTGGACAAGACTCCCGACTTGGCTCCCGTTGAAGGTGCAAGCCGCGTAGTCGGAAGAAACCTCACAAAGGGTTCAATCGTAGTTTACGAGTCAACGGTTTATCCCGGTGTTACCGAGGATATCTGTGTTCCCATTCTTGAAAAGGAATCAGGGCTTGTATGCGGTAAGGACTTTAAGATCGGCTATTCCCCCGAACGTATAAATCCGGGTGATAAGGTACACAGACTTGAAAATATAACAAAGATAGTTTCCGGCATGGATGCCGAATCACTTGACGAGATTGCAAAGGTATATGAGCTCGTTGTTGAAGTAGGCGTTCACAGAGCATCCTGCATAAAGGTCGCAGAAGCAGCAAAGGTTGTTGAAAACAGCCAGCGTGATATAAATATTGCATTCATGAATGAGCTTGCAATGGCGTTTGACCGTATGGGTATTGACACAACGGAAGTTGTTGAAGCTATGAATACGAAGTGGAACGCATTGCGTTTTTATCCCGGTCTTGTAGGCGGCCATTGCATTGGTGTTGACCCTTACTACTTCATTTCAGAAGCTGAAAAGCTCGGTTACCACAGCCAGATAGTTTTGTCGGGCAGAAAGATAAATGACGGTATGGGTGCATTTGTTGCTGACAATATCATCAAAAAGCTTGTTTTGGCAGGCAAGGTTGTTCGTGATGCACGCGTTGTAATTTTGGGTATCACATTCAAAGAAAATTGCCCCGACACGAGAAATTCCAAGGTTGAGGATATTATAAAAAGACTCAAGGAATTCGGCGTAGACCCCATGGTCGTTGACACAGAAGCAGACAGCGAAGATGCATACAAAGAATACGGTGTAACGCTTGTTCCCCTGGAAACTGTAAAGGATGCAGACTGCGTAGTATTTGCAGTAGCACATAATGCATTCCGTGCTCTTACATGGGAGCAGATCGATTCAATGTTCAAGGAAGGCCCCAACAGCGAAAAGGTTTTGGTTGATGTAAAGGCAGTTCTTGATAAGGGCGAGCTTGACAGACGCGGCTATTCTTACTGGAGACTCTGATTAAAGTCAAAAAAGAGTTACTTCAAAAAGACGGGGAGGCTACAACATGAAGATATTACATATAAACTCGTACTATGTTACGAATGATATGTATACACAGATGTATGACAGACAGGTGAAAGCAGGTCACGATATTTTTGTTTATCTGCCTTCACCCAAGGGTACATCAATCACACGCCCGGATTATGCCCATGTCCAGATAACTCACGGTAAATATGATCGTATAATATTCCATTTGAAGCATAAAAAAATAGTTAAGGATGCAAAGAAGCGTTTTTGTGACGGCGGTTATGACATCGTCCATGCCCATTCACTTTTTACAAACGGATCTGTTGCGCTTCAGCTTAAGAAGGAGTTTGGCTATCCCTACATGGCGGCAGTAAGGTCCACCGACCTTTATACTTTCTTCAAGTACATGCCTCATTTGAGGCCCCTCGGTCTTGAAATTTTAAAGAATGCAGAGCGTGTAATCATTATTGCAGACGCTATGAAGCGTGAGTTGTTCAATAAATACATTCCCGAACACATGAAGGAAGAGATTGAGAAAAAAACAGTTATTATTCCCAACGGAATACACGAATTCTGGCGCGAAAATCTGTGCGCAGAGCCCAAAAAAGCTCCCCGTGACAAGAAATTGAAGATAGTCACGGCTTCCACAATTTCGAACAATAAAAATCAGCTGACTGTTTGCAGGGCGTTGGCAAAAATGGTGAATAAGGGCTATGATATTGAATATCACGTTGTCGGAAAAGTAGTCGAGAAGCGTGTGTTTGATGCTGTCATGAAATACCCGTTTGTAAAATACCACTCCCACATGACAAGGGAGGGCTTGAAAGAGCTTTACGCAGACATGGATATTTTTGTCCTGATTTCGCATGTTGAAACTTTCGGCCTTGTCTGTGCAGAAGCTATGTCACAGGGCTTGCCCGTAATATATACGAAGGACCAGGGCTTTGACGGTTGGTTTGAGGAAGGCAGGATTGGCTATGCCGTTCCTGCAACCGATGAAGACGGCCTGGTTTGTGCAATAGAAAAAACATTGAGCAATTATGAACGCATGAGCAGTGAGTGCCCCAAGTGTGCATCACAGTTTTCATGGGATGTTTTTGTCAAGCAGTACGACGATGTCATGGAAGAATGTATAAAAAAGAATTAGTCTGTTGAAATGATAAATTACAGGAAGTATGAACTGAATAACGGTAAAAAAGACAGTAGGCTCACATTTGCAAACATATTATTCTTGTGGGTTTTGATATCGTTGCTTCCTCAGGTAATTTTTCCGACAACACGTGAATCGTCGGGCAGCCTTATGCTCAAGTCCGTATTCTTTTTGGGCTTCCTTTTAGGTTGTTTTATATACCTTTATAAGAAAAAAGCACGCGCGAATGTTATGGAAGTATTCCTGGGCGTGCTGTTGTGTTTAATACAGATTGTGGCGGACTATCTTGTAGGCGGTCAAAGCTTTTCGTTTGGTTCGATTGCATATATCACAATATCATCTGCGTATTATGTACTGTTCTTCGGCCTCATGTATGACGAGGAGATAGACAGCAAGGGAATATACAGAATAGCCTTTTTATATGACTTTGTCATACTGTATGCATCGGCATATAATATCGCCATCTACGGCAGCTCAATGATTAACGTTTTCTCGATTACCAATACTTACGAGATGGTCATGCGTTCGTTCTTCACAAACAGAAACACGTTTGCAATGTTTTTGATGTTTGCGGTTATATCAAGTATTTACAGACTTGCAAACCCTGCAAGCAGGAAGCAAAAAGCGTGGTGCTGGTTTGTGCTTATAATAACCGGTTACAGTATGTTCTGTACATTTGCAAGAACTTCGCTTCTTGCTACTGCGGTATTCATAGTAATATATTTTGTCGGCAGAAGAAAAAATCAGGTTTTGCGCCGTGCTCTTATTTGCCTTTTGATTGTTGTGTTGATGGTAGGCATACTTTACATAACGGGTGCATATCAGTATGTTCTTGACATGGTAGTAAGACCTGAAGCAGGTTCAACAGGCCGTGTTGACAGATGGGGGATGCTCCTGGAAAAATTTTTGCAAGGCAATATATTCTTAGGCGGTAATTCGGATAACCCTATTATGCCGCATAACACATATATCTATATACTCTTAGCGGGCGGACTTTCGTTGCTGACATTCTTCATCGTGCTTTTCTTAAGAATATTAAGAAAGATTGTCTTTATTTTAAAGCACGACAGAGAGCATGGAACATTTTTCCTGGCACTCTTTATAGCATATACCTGCATTATGTCAATGGCGGAAACGGTTTTGCCTGTTGCATCGCCTGCAAACAGCGTTATAACCACATTGTTTGCACTCTTGATGCCGCATTATTATTATAACTACATCATTTCGCAGCAGAAATTAAGGGTTGCTGAACAAAGCACCGAAGATACAGAAGATAATGAGAAAGGACTTGAGATATCATGAGCAATAAAACAGCCGGTAATCTTTTAAAAGCAACGATAGGTGTATCGCTGTTTACTATTGCGAGCAAGGTGTTTGGCTTTATAAGAGAAGCACTCGTTGCGGCATACTATGGCTCAAACAGTGCGACGGATGCATATTTTTTGGCACAGAATATGCCAAAGATGCTTTTCCCCGCAATGTGCAACAGCCTGTCCGCTGCATTCTTGTCAATATATGTAAGCAAGTCCGTTCAGGAAAGTGATCTGGAGGGCGACAAGTTTGCCTCAAAGGCTTTGACTGTTTCCGGCATGATAGCAATTTTATTAAGCGTTATCGGCATAATCTTCGCACAATGGATAGTACCCGTATTTGCACCGGGCTTTGATGCTGAAACGGCTCTTATTGCAACGAAACTTACGAAGATAGTAATGCTTTCGTTCATACTGCTCATGTCACAGTGTATGTTTGCGGCAATATTGAACGCAAGAAAGCTGTTTGTTCGTGTTCAGCTTGGTTCGATACTTTTAAACGTTGTAATCATTGCAAGTATATTCATGTTCGGTGACAGGAAGGATGTTGCTATTCTTACCTGGGCAACCGTCATAGGTCATACCTGCCAGAACATACTCCTCTTCATATTTGCAAGAAAACGCTTTAAGTTTTCAATGCCGAAGAATCTGTTTGACAGTGATGTAAAGCGCATGCTTCGCCTTGCAGTTCCCATTCTCTTGGGCAACAGCGTTTATCAGATAAATAACATCGTTGATAAAAACCTTGCTTCAAATCTCGGAGAAGGTGCAGTATCGGCTTTGTCCTATTCGGGAACACTCAATCTCCTTGTTGTTGCAGTATTCATAACATCGCTCACAACGGTTTTGTATCCGACTCTTACGAGAAATGCAGCAGAAGGCAATACCGATGAGTACAGCTCAAACCTTTTAAACAGCATAAGCATGATTGGTATTGTAATAATACCAATATCGATAATTACATTTATCTTCTCGGATGATATAGTCAGAATAGTTTACGAAAGAGGCGAGTTTGACCCGGAGGCAACACGCCTTACAAGTGCCGCACTCAAATATTATGCACTCGGCTTTGTGTTCACGGGTGTTCGAGAGATGATGATAAAGGGCTTCTATGCAAGAGAAAATTCCAAGACGCCCATGATAAACGGCATAATAGCAGTCGGTGTAAATATCGTTGCAAGTGTAATCTTAAGCAGGTATATGGGAATTGCGGGTATCGCCCTCGGCACTGCAATATCGGGACTCTTAGCTGCTGTATTGCTCCTTATCAGCATGAGAAGAGACCTTGAAAGTGTAAGAATTTCGGACAAGAAAAAATCCCTGCTTTCAATGCTTGCAGCAGGAATTGTATGCACAGGAGTGCTTATCGGTGTTGACAAATTGCTCATATCGTTTAGCGATATGGGAACTCTCGGAACACTCTTAAGATTTGTTGCCGCAATCGTAGTCGGCGGCGGAGCATATGTTGCTGTTCTCATGCTCACAAAGTGTGAAGAAGTGACCATGATAGCAAAATACGCAAAGAAGATGCTTTCAAAGTTTAAAGGGAAAAAGGCGGAGTGATTTCGAAGCTTTTTCCGTCAAGACGGAAAAGATAATCATCTTTTTCAAAATGCAATACAAGGCGTACCGAACAAAGCTGTACTTCGGTGCGCTTTTTCTGTGCGTTAAATACCCTGTCACCGTATTTGTCATCGCCAACGAGCGGATGTCCTGTATAGCTCAAATGAGCACGGATCTGATGCGTTCTGCCCGTTATTAAGCGAACCTCCAAAAGCGATGAATCAGCACTTGTTTTCAAAACCCGATACTGTGTAATCATCTCTTTTGAATATGGAACCTTTGAGCTGTACACCTGTGTCTTTTTTGCCTTTTCGTCCTTTACCGCCCACGCTTTTAAGAGTGCACTTTCAGTTTTGGGTGTTCCCTTTACTATGCAATGATAGAATTTTTCAAGCTGCCTCAAAGCTATCGCGTTATCAAGCGATGCTTTTGCCTTTTCATTTTTTGCAAACACTATTATACCGCTTGTTGTGGCATCAAGGCGGTGAACGGGATAAACCTTTTTATAAATTTTGTTTAAGCGAGTTTCAAGAGTGTCGCCCTCGCTGTCTTTCTCTGCAACGGGCAGGGCATAGGGCTTGTTTACAACAACTATATCATCATCAGAGTATATGACGGGAACAGCGTTTATAAGCCCTCGAAGCTCTTCGGAAAATGCTGACCACGATCTCCCTTCGGGAAGTGCTGTAAAGTGCATTTCCTCCTTTGTTGTGGGGTGCGTCAATGTAAGTGAGTAGGAAAAGAGTGCTATCTGCTCGCCCGGCTTTGCATTTTTATTATAGCGTTGGTCGCCCCAAATGGGGAAATTACCGTGTGCGCATTGCAAGCGTATCTGGTGGTGCCTTCCTGTGAAAAGCTCGACATCAATGAGTGAAAGACTGTCTTTTTGTGCAATGCACCTGTAATAAAGTGCGGCGGACTTTGCACCATGGGCTGATGGGGGAACAACAGAGGCATTGCCTGTCTTTTCGTCTTTTTTTATGTAGCACGTAAGCTTTTCTTCGCCCCTTGTTTTTCCGCATACTATTGCCGCATAGCGTTTTTTAGCTGTGTTTTGAGCAAACTGCGCAGAAAGCCTTGAAGCTGCCTTGCTCGTTCTTGCAAAAACCATAACACCGCCGACAGGTCTGTCCAAACGATGAACAAGCCCGAGATATACCTCGCCGGGCTTGTTGTACTTTTCTTTTATATATCCTTTAAGCGTTGTCAAAAGGTCAATGTCGTGTGAACTGTCTGCCTGGACAGGCATATTGACGGGCTTTTCTACAACTAAAAGGTGATTGTCTTCGTATAAAATATTGATATTCATTGATTTCTTTGCCAACGACCGCTTCCGCCACAGGGGAGAACAAGACCGCCCCTTGTTATGGGAAGCCCAACCTCATCGGAGGTGACAAAACCGCCCCTTGAAGCAAGTGCAACATTCAGAACATTCTTTACAACCGAGGGAGCAAGCCCCGTTGTGTACGAGTTTATGAGGAAGAAGTTGGCCTCGGGTGAGAGGATTTTAACACATTCTGATACAAGCTCGTAAAGATTGTCTTCAATTTTCCACATCTCGCCCGACGGTCCCCTGCCGTAGCTTGGGGGATCCATAAGTATTCCGTCATACATATTACCGCGCCTTTGTTCGCGAAGTACGAACTTTAATACATCGTCAACAATGAATCTGACGGGCTTGTCAGCAAGATTTGATGCCGCAAGATTATCCTTTGCCCATGCAACCATGCCTTTGCAGCATCAACATGAACAACTCTTGCACCGGCTGCTGCCAAAGCACAGGTGGCACCGCCCGTGTACGCAAAAAGATTGAGAGCGCTGAACTGGCGACGGGGCTTGAATGAATGAACCCTCTCCGTCATCCAATCCCAGTTTACAGCCTGTTCGGGAAAAAGACCTGTATGCTTGAAGCCTGTGGGACGAACTATAAATCTCAAGTCGCGGTAATTTATTGTCCAGGAGTCCCTGAGCTGTTTATTGTACTCCCAATGCCCGCCGCCTGAAGATGAACGGTGATACTTTGCATCAACATTCTTTGGCTCTTTCATGGGCCATATTGCCTGTGGGTCGGGACGAAGGAGAGTTACGTCGCCCCAGCGCTCGTATTTTTCACCGTTGCCGGCATCGATTATTTCATAATCTATCCAATTATCTGCTAAATACATTTCAATTAAACTCCGGGAATAAGGCTTAAAAGGAAGTTAGAGCGATAGAAGAACGGCACGAAGAACGAGTCGTCTATAATATCGCGGATAATGTCAAAGTCACCCAGTACGGTGAGAAGTATGGGTAAAAGCATGAATATTAAAAATACTGCAAGTATTCCGCGTATAAGCCCCATACAGCTGCCTAAAACGGCATCACCCTTTTGAAGACGTGGGAATACCCACGCATAGTCAACGCCGTTTATAACAAGTGACAATACTGCTCTTATAATGAGGAATATAAACAGGAACACGAGTATGTTTATAAATACGCATACGATTGTCTGATTAAAGTAATCGCCAAGCGTTGCAATGCCCTGATCTGCAAAAACCTCGTTTTCTACATTTTTGGGTATTTGTTTTCCCATGGGGAAGGGAATATCGCTTTCGGAAACTATTTCGGAAAGCTGGGCGGGAGTTATGGAAGAAATAGAGGCTCTTGAAAGCTCTATATCGTTTATAAACTCACTGCCCTCCGTGTAATAGAGCATCATGTTGTAAAGATTATCGTTGAGCTTGACAGAGTTTGCGGCAAGCGGCATGAATATTAAGCTTATAAGCCATGAAATGATAAAAGCACCCGTTGCAAGCGCAGTTGTCAAAAAACCCTTGTAAAAGCCCGAAAGCGTGAAAAAGAGCAATATTGCGATAATTGCGATATCAAGAAGATTCATGTGTTTCTCCTTTCTTTAAAACTAAGCCTATTTTACCTTGTACTTATAAAGCGACGGCGAGGAAAACAAAATTACTTCACGGTCGTTTATACGTTTGACGCCTGATTCCGTAAGCGTGAAATCAAGGCTGCTTTCTTTCAGGAGCTCGCCTGCATAAGAGTGGGTATATATCTTATTTGGAGTGCACGATACAACCTTTTCATTTACCAAGGCGGCAGAAAGCGTGTTGCCGGGCAGATGGAGCGTTACTATGCTGTCACTTGGGCTGTCCTTTTCCGCCACTGTGTAAAGCTTAAAGGTCTTGAATGCGGTTCCTTCTGTACGTGACTTAAAAAGGAAACTGCATTTTCCCGAACTTAAGGAATAATCCACAAGCTCATAGCCGTAAACAGGCAATCTGTATATAAGGTTACCGTTATTATAACGCATTAAATCGTTTGTGCCTATTGCAAATATGCTGTTGCTTGTAAAAATCAAGGATTCGACAAGCTGGTGCTGTACTGTCATAACACCGGTCGTTGATTTTTTTGAAAAATCGTATGTGGTAATTGTCGAAACCGATATTTCCGCGGATGTATCTGCAAGCAAGGTCCAAAGTGTATTGCTTTCAATGTCTGTAAAGCCAAAGTCCATTATAAATGAATTCTTGGATTCGGGGCGTATTTCATCAACCTCTGCTGCTGATTTGTCAAATATCTTTAAAAACGGAATACCGCTTTCATCCTTGAAAAGAACTGCTATATAATCAAGTCCGCACTTAACCTTTTCAATCGTGCCAAAGCCCTCGATTGTTTGCTCTGTACCAACTATCTGGACAGCGGTTGTGTTGTAAAGAACCGAAATTGCCTCGGATGATTCAAGCGAGAATTCGGAAGTATTTACGCGGTAGGAAGCATCCTTTGAATTATTGCTGAAATCGTCATAGTATAAAATGCCGTTCTTATAGTAGAGAAAACTGTTTTTTGTAAATGTGAATGAGTCATCAGCCTCAAAAGGCAGTCTTGAGTAATCACCGCCGCTTGCAAGGCTGTTTTTCACAAGCACGACAATACCCCAGACAGCTCCCACTATAAGAAGGAGAGCGAGGATCAGTAAAAGTATTCGTGATATTGTGTAGCCCAAGCCGTATTTAAGCCTGTGGCGACGCCTTCTCTTTTTCAAGTTTATTACCTCATGCTTTCGGGAGTAATAATATTCAATGCACCTTTTAAAAGGCGGAAGTGAACAGGTGTTGACAAATCAAGCTCACCGTCAAAGTTTATGGGATATTCTCTTGAACTTTCAACAGTTAATTCATCAGTTCTGAAGGTCGTAACTATTTTGGTAATGCTCTCGTGCTTGCCCTTTATAAACTTTGGAAGCAATGTGATAAACCTGAGCCTTCCGACTTTCTTTATAAGGCAAACATCAAAAAGACCGTCAAACGGGTCAGCATTAGGTGTGACATTCATACCGCCGCCAAAGTGCGTGCCGTTGCCTACCGCAACGATTAAAGACTCCTGTGAATATTCACCGCCTGAGTACTTTACCTTCATATGTGTACCCTTTAATTTTACAAGCGATTTTGCAATGCCGAAAATATAGGGCATCATACCGCGAAAACGGTCTTTAAAATAGTCCGTATTCTTTAAAACATCAACATCAAAGCCAAAGCCCGATACATTCAAAAATACCTTGCCGTTTGCCGTGCCGACATCCATTTTACGGATATTTTTATCAAGCAAAACTTCAAGTGCCTCTTGAGGCTCTGTAGGAAGATGCAATGCACGGGCAAGGTCGTTTCCCGTGCCGAACGGTAAAATTGCGAAAACAGCATCCGTGTTTGCAAGCGCGCTTCCAACCTCGTTGGCAGTACCGTCACCGCCTACTGCTACTATGAAGCGTTCACCGTTTTTATACGCTTCCTTTGCGAGGAAAGTGCCGTGACCTTTGTATTCTGTACATTTAAACGAATAGGGAACATGGCGTACATCCAAAAGTGCTCTGACCTTTTCAAAGTCCTTAAGTGTACGTCCGCTCCCCGCTGTTTTATTGACAATAAAGAACAATTTATCCATATTGTCTACATAATATCACAAAATGATAATTTTTTCGTTAGCTTGCTGTAAACTATATGTTAAATTACAAGCCTTACAGCCTTGAAAGACCGTAGTTTAAGCGCCTGAGTGTTTCTTCCCGGCCCAAGAGTGCCGCTATCTCAACTGCACCGCCCGGAGTTACCTGCTTGCCTGCCATTGCAATGCGGACGGGCCACAAAAGCGTACCGTTTTTCATTTCCTTTTCCTGTGCAAGTGAAATAAGTGTGTCGTGTATAAGCGTTGTATCCCATTCAGGGAGTGCTTCAAGAACGGGGATTACCATTTCAAGCACTGCCTTTGATATTTCGCTGTCGGTCTTTGACTTCTTGTTTGTGAAAAGCTCAAGCGAATAATCCTCGTCAAGCTTTGCCAAAAAGTCTACCATATCCGGAATCTGTGAGAATATCTCAACACGCTGCTGCAAAATTTGAGCAAGTATGTTTGTATCCATATCCGCAACGCCTGCCTTTTCATAATAGGGCATTGCGTGATGAGTGAATTCTTCAACTGACAAGTCCCTTATATATTCTGCATTGAGCCATGTAAGCTTGTTTATGTCAAATATAGCAGGCGACTTGCTCATGCCCTTTATTGAGAAAGCTTGTATAAGCTCATCAAGCGTGAAACGCTCTCTGTCATCACCGGGATTCCAGCCTAAAAGTGCAACATAGTTAAGTATTGCTTCCTTAAGGTAGCCCTTGCTTGTGAAATCTTCATATGATGCATCACCGTCACGCTTTGAAAGCTTGTGCTGAGCATCACGCATTATCTGTGTCATATGAATATAGACAGGCTTTTCCCAACCGAGTGCTTCATAAAGAAGATTGTACTTGGGAGTTGAAGCAAGATATTCGTTTCCTCTCATAACATGGGTGATGCCCATTGTATGGTCGTCAATAACATTGGCAAAATTATATGTGGGCATACCGTCTGCCTTGATAAGGATTGTATCGTCAAGGTCCTTGCAGTCAACTGCAATATGACCGTAGATTATATCGTCAAACGAAGCCTCGCCCGATTCGGGAACATTCTGGCGGATAACGTAGGGAACGCCTGCATTGAGCTTTTCCTGTATTTCCTCCTGCGAAAGGTGGAGGCAATGCTTGTCATACTTGAATGTTTCACCGCGCTTTGTTGCTTCTTCGCGACGCTCTTCAAGCTCTTCCTTTGAGCAGAAGCAGTAGTAAGCCTTGCCCTCTTTTACGAGCTTTTCGGCATAGGGAAGATACATATCTTTGCGCTCACTCTGGATATAGGGGCCGTATTCACCGCCGACATCGGGACCCTCATCCCAGTACATTCCTACATCCTTCAATGTGCGGTATATAAGCTCTGTTGCACCCTCGACAAAACGCTCACGGTCGGTATCCTCTATGCGAAGTATGAAATCACCGCCGTTTTTCTTTGCAAAAAGATATGCATAAAGTGCGGAGCGAAGTCCGCCAATGTGCAAATATCCCGTGGGGCTGGGAGCAAAACGTGTACGAACTGTAGTCATTTTAAAAATCCTCTTGTTAAGTATTATTTTACTTTGAAGCTGTCTTTTAAGCTTACTGTGCGGTTAAATACGGGAGCCTCGCTTGTGTGGTCAAGATCCGTGCAGAAATAACCTATGCGCATGAACTGAAACTTATCGCCTGCCTTTGACAAAGCGAGTGTGGGCTCAACAAAACCATTCACCGTGCGAAGTGAATTGGGATTTATACGCTCTGTGAAATCCTTCTCCTCATCGCCCTCTTCTTCGTCCAGAATGAGGGGCTCGTAAAGCCTGAAAGTAGCCGGAACTGCATCCTCTTTTGAAACCCAATGGATTGTGCCCTTGACTTTTCTTGTGCACTCGCCGCTCTTGGTTTCAGGATCGTATGTGCAGTAAACGGTTGTAACATTGCCGTTTTCATCTTCATCAAAGCCTGTGCAGCAAACTATGTAGGCACTCTTTAAGCGAACCTCACCGCCAACCTTCATACGGAAATATTTGTTCGGGGGATTTGCTGAAAAGTCATCACGCTCAATATAAAGCTCACGTGCAAAACGAACCGTGCGTGTGCCTGCTTCTTCACTTCCGGGAAGATTATCAAGCGTTATATCCTCGCTCTTGCCCTCCTCGTAGTTTGTGACAACAAGCTTTATGGGATCCGTAATTGCCATCATGCGGTATGCCTTTTCGTTGAGCTCTTCTCTTACACAGTGCTCAAGCATTGCAGCATCAACCGTTGAGTCAGCCTTTGCAACACCTACGCGGAGCAAGAAGTCACGGATTGCTTCTGACGGGTAACCTCTTCTTCTCATTGCACACAGTGTGGGCATACGGGGGTCATCCCAACCCGAAACGAGACCTTCTTCTACCAAACGGCGGAGGTAACGCTTGCTCATAACCGTGTTTGTCAGGTTCAAGCGTGCAAACTCTATCTGCCTGGGCTTGTGCTCAAACTCACATTGTTCTACAACCCAGTCATACAAGGGACGGTGTGCCTCGTATTCAAGAGAACAGAGTGAGTGCGTTATGCCCTCAACTGCATCCTGAATGGGGTGTGCAAAATCGTACATGGGATAAATGCACCACTTGTCACCCGTCTGATGATGGGGGATATGGAGTATGCGGTAAAGTGCAGGGTCACGCATATTGATATTGGGGGAAGCCATATCGATCTTTGCACGAAGCGTACGCGAGCCGTCCTCAAACTCACCGTTCTTCATTCTTTCAAAAAGCTCAAGGTTTTCTTCGATTGAACGGTCACGCCAGGGGCTGTTCTTGCCGGGTGCTGTAAGCGTTCCGCGGTATTCACGCATTTCGTCCTTTGAAAGGTCGTCAACATATGCAACGCCCTTCTTGATAAGCTTTATTGCAAGCTCATAGCAAAGGTCGAAATATTCAGAGCCGAAGCGAAGCTTGTCCCAATTAAAGCCGAGCCAGTTTATGTCTTCCTTTATCGCTTCAACATACTCAACATCTTCCTTGGTGGGGTTGGTATCGTCAAAGCGAAGATTGCATTTTCCGTTGTACTTTTCAGCCATACCGAAATCAATGCACAAAGCCTTTGCATGACCTATATGCAGATAGCCGTTCGGTTCGGGCGGAAAGCGTGTCTGTATGGCTGAAAGATTTTTGTCAGCCATGTCTTTTTCTATTGCTTCTTCGATGAAATTTTTAGGAGTAACGATTTTTTCAAGTTCTTCCATTTTGTTTGTTCCTCGTGTAAAAATAGTATTTAAAATTTATTGTTCATTCAGCTTTTGAATCACCCATTATTGTAACATATGAAACGGTATTTGAGCAACTCAAAAGAAAGCGCAAAAGCTCTTTTGTCTGCATGGCATACGATACTGTTGAAACACAGGGATGCACGCAAATCATATCATGCAAAAGGAGGTCCTTATCTATTGCCACCTTGATGTCTTTGGCCGTGTCCAGAGTGAGTGCAAGCGGTGAAACCGCGCCCGGCAAAAGGTCAAGCTTTTGAAGAAGTAAATCATCACTTGCAAAGCTCAATCTTGATGAGCCTAACTGCTTGCTTACATCGGAAGTTTTAAAAGGCTTGTCCGCACACATCAAAAGAAGATAAAAGGAGGTGCATGCCCTGTTTGTCAAAAACAGATTTTTGCAATGTTTTGCCCCGACATCCTCACCGATATGCTCGCATTTTTCCATGGTGTGTGCACTTTCATGTTCATAGCGCTTGTAATCTATATTAAGCTCTTCCAAAGCGTTTTTTACAATTATTTCTCTTTCGTGCATAATGCCTCGCTTATTTGTGGTAGGGCTCATTGTTCATTATCCTGAAACAGCGGTATAGCTGTTCTAAAAGCATGATGCGGAATATCTGGTGCGAAAATGTTGCCTTGCCGAAGCTGAGCTTGAAGTCAGCGCGCGACAAAACCTCATCGCTCAGGCCGAGCGAACCGCCTATAACAATACAGATTCGACTCTTGCCCGAAAGCATGATATCGCCCATTTTACAGGAGAGTTCCTCGCTTGAAAGCATCTTGCCGTCAATCGCCGTTGCAATCAGATATTCACCGCTTTGTATATGGGAGAGTATTTTCTCGCCCTCCGTGCGTTTTACCTGAATTTTCTGCATGGGAGAAAGCTGTTCTCCTGCTTTTTCATCCGCCACTTCGACTATCTCAAAAGTGCCGTAACGGGAAAGACGCTTCATAAACTCTTTCACAGCGTCCTCATAAAATCTTTCCTTCAATTTTCCTACACATATTATTTTAACATTCATAGGAAATATATTGCCGTTTAGTGTAAAAAAAGTCAATAGTTTTCTTGAACCGAAGGCGTTTTTTTGCTGAAGTGCCTGAAAAGATGGACGATTAAAAAAGCAATCACAAAAACAAGGGCAAAAATGCCGAAAACGAGTATGAAAACAGAGCATGAAAAATGAGTGGGGAGCAAGAGCCATGCAAGATTGTAGAAAATGTGGAAAGCAATGCAGGGGAATACGGAATGGGAATAAAAAGCTATTGAAGAAAGCAGAATTCCTATCATGAAAATCGAGAGGAAGGAGAAAAGAGTGGTATGCATTATTGCAAATAAAAATGCCGTTATTGTGACAACCCTTACATAGCCCAAGCAACGCCAGCATGACAGAAGAACACCTCTGAAAAAGAGTTCTTCCGCAATTGACGGGATTATGCAGGTTGTAAGTATTGCCCAAAACGACGGTGTGGGGCGAAATCCCTCCATGGGCGGAAGATTGAAAAGGGAGAAAAATAAGCTTGAAAGCACTGTGCCGAGCAAGAAGATTAAAGGAGCAAGCAGGGAGGAAATAATCAAAGAAAGGGGACTTGGGGTAAGGAGTGAAAAGTCGGGAGTATGTCCGTTTTTGGTGAAAATCCCTTGAAGCATGAAAAAACAGGAGGGGAGAGCAAAAACCGTCAAAGAAACAAAAAACGCGTTCAACGCGTAATAAAAAAGAGAATTTGGATTTGTGTCGATTGAATTGATTAAAAGGGTTGAGAGCACAAAGAGCAAAAGGGAAAACAGGTAAAATATGACAGCCTTTTTAGGCTTGCTCATAATATGCAGCTCCTATTCTATTTCAAATAAACCTCCGATGCGGTCACGGTGCGTCATTGCAAGGGAAAATTCGGAATCGGGGATATCGTTTTCGCGAAGCACGCCGCGTACGGTTTCCATTGCAAGCTGTTCAAAATTGTTCTCGTGGCTTAAGTGCCCCAAAAGTGCATGGCGAACACCTCTCGTGTAAAGCTTTGCAAGAGCTTTTCCTGCGTTCTCGTTTGATAAGTGCCCATTGTCGGATAAAATACGCCTTTTAAGCTGATAAGGATAGGGACCTGCCTGTAAAAGCTCAACATCATGGTTTGACTCAATAAGCAAAAGGTCGGAGTTTTCAACAGCCGATAAGAGCTGTTCGTTCATATGACCTATATCCGTCATCAGTGAAAGCTTTATGCCGTTATGGAAAAACGCATAGCCTACGGATTCGTTTGAATCGTGGGGTGTCTTAAAAGGGAGTATGTTGACATCCTTGATATAAAAATCCCTGTTTGTCTCAAACACACGGATATTCTTCTGCTTTATGTTTCCAATTAGGGGAAGCATACCGCGCCATGTACCTGCGTTGGCATAGATGGGTAAATCATATCTTCGCGAAAGCACACCTGCTGCGTTTATGTGGTCGGTATGCTCATGTGTTATAAGTATTGCGTTCAAATCGGCAGGGGATTTTCCTATCTGCCTCAAAGCCGATTCAATGGCTTTGCCCGTAAGACCTGCATCAACGAGTATGCAGGTGTCGCCTGTTTCAATATATGACGAATTTCCCGAAGAACCGCTGAACAGCGGACAAAAAAGCATTTCCTACCTCCAAAAGTGTAAAGTAAGTAAGAGTTTTGGGCAAGGAGTGAATATTGCCGAAAGAATTGTTTAAAAGCTGAAAATGATACTTACCAAAGCGGCAAAACCGATGAATGCCAGAGGGTGAAGATTTTTGAGCTTCTTAATATTTGTAAGTACCAAAAGCACAACGAACAAAATCACGCATTTTATATCGGTTGAAGAAAAAAGCGGAACATCTGATGAAAGCTTGAAAACTGCATCGTTTACAACCGTGAACGCAGAAGCTGCGATAAGTCCCGTTGCTGCAGGGCGAAGTGCTGAAAAGGTGCGTTTTACAAGCTTGTTTTCGTTATACTTTGAGAGAAAACGGGATACAATCAAAATTATTATAAACGATGGAAGCACGAGGGAGAGTGTGGCAACAATAGCACCCGGAACTCCTGCTGCGTTAAAGCCTGCGTATGTTGCACAGTTTATGCCTATGGGCCCCGGAGTTGATTCTGCAACGGCTATTATGTCTGCAAGCTGCTGCGGAGTGAGCCAGGGATATTTTGCGGCAAGCTCATACAGGAACGGAATTGTAGCAAGTCCTCCGCCTACAGCAAAAAGACCAATCTTGAAAAATTCGAGGAAAAGAGTCAGGAATATCATTTCTTGCCCTCCTTATCTCCGTAAAAGAAAAGACCGACAAGGGCTGCAATAACAACCACGATAACGGGTGAAATATCAAAAAATGTCGTAACGGCAAAAGCACCTACGCACAGGATTATAGAAAGAATGTTTTTCATTCCCTCTTTGTTTTGCTTCAAAAGCTTTATTACCGCGTTTATAATGAGTACGCCTATTGCAACGCGAATACCTGCAAAAGCGTGCTGGACAATTTCAATGTGCGCAAAATTGTTTAAAAGAGCAGCAATTATGCTTATGATGATAAGCGAGGGAGTGACAACGCCAAGCGTTGTAGCCAAAGCCCCCAAAAATCCGCGCTCATTCGAGCCGATGAATGTTGCAGTGTTTACCGCAATAACACCCGGTGTGCATTGCCCTATCGCAAAATAGTTCAAAAGCTCATCGCGCGTTGTCCAGCCGTAGTGGTCAACGCACTCGCGTTCAAGCATGGGAAGCATCGCATAGCCGCCACCGAAAGTGAAAAGCCCTATGCGTGCAAAAGCAAAATAAAGATTCCATAATGATGTTTGTTTTTCTTTCTGTTCCATACATGCTATTATAATTCAATATTCAATGAAACGCAAAAGAAATGACAATTTTCTTATGCAATATACTGAATTTAATGTATTGACATGACAAAATGTCTTTGCTATAATAATTAAGCTAATTGGAGAGATGTCCGAGAGGTTTATGGAGCTGGTCTTGAAAACCAGTGATGCTGAAAGGCACCGGGGGTTCGAATCCCTCTCTCTCCGCCAAATTGAAATTAAGTTATTTTAATATAGACACGGAGAAGTACCCAAGTGGCTATAAGGGGCTCCCCTGCTAAGGGAGTAGGCTGGGGTGACTGGCGCGAGGGTTCGAATCCCTCCTTCTCCGCCACCAGTGAAAGAACTCACAGATCTTACCTGTGGGTTTTTTCTTTTATG
>JAFQXA010000021.1 GCA_017407205.1 Clostridia bacterium | reverse complement strand
TTTCTTCAGACGTCCATTTAAGAATGAAGTTGTCAAGAGAAGCGTATTTACCAAGGATATTCGACTTTGTATAGTCTACAATACTTTCTTGACGAAGAAGCTTGCCATCCACATCATAAACTTCTACGCGCTTACCGATAATATGAACATCACAGCCATTTTCATCAACAATATATTTGTCAACCGTTGGAGGAGTAATGGGATCATCAC
Organism: Clostridia bacterium; assembly: GCA_017407205.1. Classification (GTDB taxonomy): domain Bacteria; phylum Bacillota; class Clostridia; order Christensenellales; family CAG-138; genus RGIG3096. The sequence continues at coordinate 10,861 of JAFQXA010000021.1, read as the reverse complement.
CATTACCGGGCTTCGGAGGTCTTGGCGTCGGTTTATGTTCCGGATCGTAACCGTCTACCATTTCGATAGGTCCATCCCAATCGGGATCAGAGAACAGTCTTGTTACATTGCGGAAGTCCATAACAACAAAATGACTCTTGCCTTCTTTCTCACGAAGACGGGTGCCACGACCAATTATTTGCTTAAATTCTGTCATAGAACTGATCATTTCATCGAGAACAATCAGTTTTGTCATTTTACAATCTGCACCGGTGGAAAGCAGTTTTGAAGTGGTCGCAATAACCGGATACGGTGCAGAAACTGAAATAAAGTAATCAAGTTTGCTTTTGCCGTAAGTATCCGAACCTGTAATACGCACAACATAGTCGGGATTTTCTTTAACCATATCAGCGTTAAGATTATTAAGAGCAATACGCATACGCTCTGCGTGATCTTCTGTAGCGCAGAACACTATGGTTTTCTGCATTCTGTCGGTACTCTTTAAGTATTCGGTTATTTCTTTGGCAACCTCATAGGTGCGATCTTCCAAAATGATGTTGTAATCAAAATCGCTATTGGTATAAATACGGTCTTCAATTTCATTACCGAACTTATCAAGCTGACCTTTGCAGGGACGCCATCCGTCCGAAATGTCTGTTTTGATATTGATAACTTTAAACGGTGCAAGAAAACCGTCTTCGATTCCTTCACGCAGACTATAGGTATATACAGGCTCGCCGAAGTAATCGATGTTGGAAATATATTTGGTTTCCTTCGGTGTTGCAGTCATACCGATTTGAGTAGCTGAAGAAAAATAGTCAAGGATTTTTCTCCAGTTGCTGTCTTTTTTCGCAGAGCCTCTATGGCACTCGTCAACGATAATAAGATCAAAGAAATCCTTGTTAAAGAGTTTTGCAAAGCGGGCAACAGCCTCTTCTCCGGTTCCTTCATCTTCATTTTCTTCGTTACCTGCAAGCTGCTGATAAAGAGAGAAATAAACCTCGTGAGAAGTGATGGTAACAGGATCATCTTTCGCAAAATTAATTTTATGGATCGTTTTCTCAAGAGGAGAAAAGTCCTGCTGAATAGATTGATCCACAAGAATGTTTCGGTCAGCTAAATACAATACCTTTCTCTTTAATCCACTTTTCAGCAAGCGATAAACAATTTGAAAAGCGGTATAGGTTTTACCGGTACCGGTTGCCATGACCAAAAGCAAACGATCCTGTCCGCGTGCAATAGCATCAACTGTTCTATTGATTGCGATACGCTGATAATAACGAGGCGGATAAGTGTTTTGACTTGAATAGTAAGGTTGCTGTTGAATAGCATCTTGTTTAGGCGTCAAGCCCGACTCTATTTTGTAACGAGCAATCAATTCTTCTTCGGTGGGGAACTCATCCATGCCAAACTGACGTTCTTTGCCTGTTAAAAAATCATGCTCTGCAAAGCCGTCACCATTTGAGCTATACGCAAAAGGAAGATCAAGCATTTTAGCATAAGCCATCGCCTGCTGTAAACCATAAGAAACACTATGGTTATTATCTTTAGCTTCAATAATAGCAATCGGGGTGTTCGGTGCAAGATACAACACATAGTCTGCACGTTTCGGCTTTTCACGCACTACAAGATTGCCCTTCAGATTGATTTTTCCATCTGTGAGCTTTGTTTCCATCGTAATTTTGCTGATGTCCCACTTTGCCGTTATCGCAGGTGTAATAAATTGCAATTTGATATCTTCTTCTGACATCAAATGTTTGGGTATCATACTCATACCTATTATCCTTCCCGCTTGAAATTCGCTTTTGTTTAAGTTCTTTTAAATAAATTCCATCAAAATCATTCTTTTTTCGAGTTTATCATATAATTATATCATACTTTTAAAAAATAGAAAAACTGCCGTGCTCAAAAGCACGGCAGAATATTTTAAATATCGTGAGATTATTCGAACAACTGTCCCTCTTCTTTCATTCTTTTGCGTTTTTTGAACAAACGCAAGACTCCCAAAGCACCAAAAATTCCGAGAGCAAGGTTCAAAAAGCCTAAATAATTGACTGAGCTTGAATAGGTGACTGCAAGAAAAAGATTGTAAAGACCTACAAATAAATTCATTATGGTTACAAACGCAATCAGGCTGATAACACTGCCGAGATATTTTATGCGTGATGCATTGTCGGAAAACAGTTCAAATTCACCTTCGGAAGCCTTTTTGCGGAAATACACCCATCGTGTAAATGAACCGACGTGCTCTGCTCCCGTTGTTTCGAGAAATTCAATATATTTTCTGCTTTCGGGATGACCGGGCATTTTATCAAGAAGCTGAAGACAGATTCTGTATTCGCCCGGCTTACAATCCTCAAACTCATATTTGCAGAAGCCGACAGCTACAAGGGACAATCCTTTTGCTGCCATTTCATTCAGCCATTTTTCTTCCTTGTCAAAGTCCCAAACCCAAAAAAGTTTACGAATAGTCTGCCTCATTTACTTTACCTCCAATATGCGGTTTCCGTTTTCGATAAGCTCACGCAGGCGCAGAAGCTCCGTCTGAAGTATCCGCTTGCCTTCCTCTGTTATCTGATATTCCTTTTTTCTGCTGTCCTTCTCGCCCGACAAAGCCGTTATCCACCCCTTTTCAAGAAGTGTGTTTATCGCACCGTAAAGAGTGCCTGCTGCAAGCTTTACCCTGCCGTTTGACAATTGCTCAACATTCTGCATAATTCCATATCCGTGCATGGGCTCGATCAGCGACAGTAAAATATAATATACTGCTTCCGTAAGTGCTGCACTTGACATATTTCAACCTCGCCTTCGTTTTATTACGTCATCCGTTATATCGGCTTCCGTTATATTGATTATATCGTCAGCCGATATATTTGTCAACACCTTTTTATAAAAAACAAAAAGGCCTTTGCAAGCACCTTTAAATGCTTGCAAAAGCCAAAAATAAAGCTTAGTAAGTTATCATCAATTCCAATAATCGGTCTCATGCGGCAAGCCAATGTTCTTGGCTTTGAATACGGGCTCCTTGCCCTGTCTGCGTTGCTCAATGTAGTCATCCAAAGCGCTGATAGCATACTTGCACAGATAAAGAATAACGGGAATATTGATGATAGTCATACCGCCCATGAGAATATCCGCAACGCCCCAGAGGAGGTCTGCACTCAGCACGGCACCGAAAAGAATTACGAGTGAAGCGATTATGTAGTAAACAGTATAGAAAGACTTGTTCGGTGTCTTGCCCAGGATATGGCGGAAAGCCTTGTCTACATAGAAAAGATTGCCTAAAAGTGTAGTAAATGCAAAGAGTATCATTGCTACAGTGATAAATATGGGGCCGAAATCGCCAAGAACCGCCTTGAGAGAAGCCTGGACATACGGTGCACCTGAGAGCTCAGCTGTGGGAGCAACGCCCGATGCCATACACATGAATGCTGTTGCAGAGCAGACGAGTATGGTATCAATGAATACGGAGAGAACCTGAACAAGCCCCTGCTTGACAGGATGGGCAACATCAGCCGAAGCGGAAGCATTGGGCGCACTGCCAACACCTGCCTCGTTACTGAAAAGACCGCGCTTTACTCCGTACATAACACAGGAACCGGTGAAACCGCCGAAGATAGCTTCAAAATCAAAAGCGCCTGTAAAAATCTCCTTGAAAATACCAGGGAGAGCACCTGCATTGATAATCGTGATAATAACGGCAACAGCGATGTATGCAACACCCATTAAAGGAACAATAAATGTTGTAGCACTTATTATTCGTTTGCCGCCGCCAAAGAGGCAAAAAGCCACAACAGCTGCAAGAACAACACCTATAATCCAAGGTGAAATTTCGGGATTATAAAATGAGTAGGACGAGAATGTTGACTGCAAATTATAGGAAGCCAACATATTGAAGCCCACACCATAGGTTAAAATGAGGAAAATCGAGAATACAATCGCAAGCGTGCGGTTTTTAAGAGCCGACTCGATATAATAAGCTGGTCCGCCATAGCTGCCGTCGGGGCCTCTGCGCTTGTAAATCTGAGCAAGCGTACTCTCTATAAAAGCGGATGCCGAACCGATGATAGCAATAATCCACATCCAGAATATGGAGCCGAAACCGCCGAGACACAGCGCCGTGGAAACGCCGATGATATTGCCCGTGCCGACACGTGATGCCGTTGAAACCATGAGCGCCTGGAAGGATGAAACTCCCTTACCGTCCTGTGGCTTCTCTGTAACTGCCCTAAACTGCTCCTTCAAAAGTCTGAACTGAACAAATTTTGTTCTGAAGGTAAAGTACAAACCACCCAGTACAAGGACGATAATAAGAATGTAGCTGTAAAGTGCATCATTTACGACATTTACGACATTTTCAAGCATAAGTTCTGCCCCTTTTAATTATCATTGACATGATTATATCATTTTCGCCCCTTTTCGAAAAGCCGTTTTATTGCAAAAAGAAATCCCGCAAAAATTGCGGGATGAATTACTCTTTACAATCAGAGAACAGTCGAAAACTGCGTTTTCGGTAAGATTAAATCCACAATATCGCGAAGCGACTTCATCGTGAAGCGCAGCAAAACGAATTCATCTGCATGGCAGATTTAGTCCACACGACGTGTGGATTTAATTGCATTTGCCCTTGGCAAATGCTTTATTCCCACTCAATAGCATCGATTGAGACGAGATATTCTTCCATGAAATCGAGGAAGTCTTCTGCCATGCGCATGCAGTACATTTTGTATTCGGGATAGGTTGCCTTGAGCTTTTCAAACATGCGGTCGTATGCATCGTCGTCATCATAGATGCCATCCTCGCCAAGCTCTTCCTGGTAGGCGGTATCCTCGTCGATAAGCGTTGAAACCATCTTGTCAAGCTCGCCTTCTTTTAAGAAGTCAAAGTCACCCTCTGCCTTGAATTTGTTCATTATATATTCTTTCATTTCGTTTAAGTTGATTTCTGCCATTTTTATTACTCCTTTATCGTTTTGTTTTATTTTATCCGACTATATCAAATTCAATGCTCGGCAAGCGGCGCTGAAGACGCATAACTATATTGTTTTCGCTTCCTGCAGGGCTTGCGCCCATGACTATTGTGCCGACATTGTTTTGGGATGCAAAGTCAACGAGTGCATCGTCCACATTGTCTGCACGCAAAAGTGACAGTTGAGCTCCTGCAAGCTGTGCTGCCGTGAAAAGATATTCCACAGCATCGGACTCAAAGACGGAGTTCATGAAATTCTGCCCCGTCTGCACACAGTGGACAACAAACAGATTGATATTTTCGTTTTGGCGTTCTTTGCCGTGACGAATAAGACGTTCACAGCTTTTCTGGTTTGTGACGCATACCATGATGCTTTTTGAAGTTTTTTCCATAAAAAGTTCCTTTTTTCTTATTATAACACTATTTTAAAGTAAAAGAAGTCCTAAAATATGATTACACTATGAACTTTTGTGAAAATCAAACTATTTTGGCAACTATTACCGTAATATCGTCGCAATCGGACAATGCACGCGCGGTATAAATAAGTTCGTCGGCTATTGATGATGGGGAGGAAAGCCGCATGCAGACATCGGACAGCATATCAATTATTCGGTGTCCCATGGCTTCGCTCATGCCGTCCGTCATTAAAAATATGATGTCACCGCGACAAAGCTTTATGGGGTAAAGTGAGGGCTTTGCTTCCTCGAGTATGCCTATTGGCAGAGCTTCCGTGCTGATTTTTATAACGCGGTCATCGCGTACTATGAAACTGTCGGGCGAGCCCTGCTTTACAAACTCGGCAGTCATGCTTGAACAGTTTATTCTTACAGCGTCCATTGTTGCATACATATCGCTTGTGCGTTTTTCGAGCATCGCTATATTGGCACACTCGAGTGCTTCTTTCAGCTCAAAACCTATTGAAAGCAGGTCGCAAAGCAGGTCAAGCGCAGCCTTGCTTTCATTGTGAGCGCTTATGCCGCTTCCCATTCCGTCTGACAAGGCAAGGAGATTGAAAATCCCGTATTCGCTTATTGCAAGGCTGTCACCCGTTTCCCTGTTTCCTGCTTTGGGCAGAGATGCTATTCCCACGTCAACCGTGCATCTTTTTGTTTTTTGTGTGACAGAAGCTTCTTCGCTGAGCTTTTTCATGAGCTTGCCCGATGAAAAAAGACAGCGGTTTGCAAGAAAAAGTCTTTTGTTATCCAAAGAAAACATTTTCGCCAATGAACATATTATTTTTGAAGCGGACAAAAGCTTTTCTTGCAAAAGCAAGAGCTTTGCTTCGTAAGCTGCATTTGATTTTTGCTTGCTGTAAAACTCAATCTTGCTGTGAAATGAACGAGGAAGCACTATGAAGGCTGCACAGGCTAAAAGAGCTTCTGCAATTAACATGATGTCGTTTTTTGTGATGAGCACGAGCATTGCTGTGCTTAATGCAAAGGCGGAAGGCATTATCCACCTTTTGTAATCTTTAAAGGTTGCAGAAAGGGCGGCACATACGCAAAGAATAAGGGAGACACTTGCTTGCGATGAGGTTGAAATCAAGTAAGTACCTATCAGGAATATTGTGAGAGGTGCTGTTAGCTTTTCTGATAGTTTTATTGTAAGCAAAATCAGGAAAACGGTGATCATGGCAGAAAGACTTATGCCGAAAAACTCTATCCTGCCCGTGCAGTATATAACCGTTGCTCCGAAAGCGAGGAGGGGAAGAAGCCGTGACGAGGAAACTGTACGCTTTTTTGCAAGCGCTTTTAATGCTTCAAGTGATGAGGCGGCAATATGCGAAAAGCCAAGCGAAAGCGATATTGAAGCAAATGAGTAGCCGAGAATTTCAAGTGAAAATCCATAAAAAACAGGCAAAATTACGGCCTGCAAAACAACGAGGAGCACCGATTTTTGCTTTTGAGACAGCTTCCTGTGCGGTGACTCAATAAAAAGCAGGGACAGCATGAACAAAAAAGACACTATAGCTTGTCCGAAATCCGATAAAAGCAAAGAAGTGACAAAACTTCCTCCAAAAGCAATAAGCGGAAATTCGCCGAAAACGGAAATACCGCAAATAAAACCCACACCAAAAGGCGCAAGCCCACGAGAGTTTGTACCCATTGCCAAAAAAGCGGACAGGACAAGCTCTGAAAGTAAATATAAAGCGTCATGCTTTTCAAGCTGTGACAGCAATTTTTTTCTTAATAATATCTTTGTTGCAGCCATAGAGGAAGTATAATTGCAGGGGGTAAAAGAATGTGTTGAAAAAGTGTAGAAAAATGTGACGGAAAAACAGACTTTTCCGAAACAGCTCAATCTTTGCGATATGTAAAAAAACAACACTTTAGTTGGAAGGAAATAAGCGAAATATTGATAATAATATATCATTCTGCAAAAAAAACGGCATATTTAAGGTTAATTTGGTAATAAAAACAGTGTTTACACAAGGAATAATGATAAAAACTTACTAAAAATTTTTGTATTAGTAAAATTTTAGTGTTGTAATTTGTATAAAATTATGCTACCATAGTAGTCGATGAAAATTGGCAATTGTGGAGGTAGAATTTTATGCCAGCGATTATGAAGATTAAATCTGCATATGCATCACTCCCTACTGCTGAACGCAGAGTAGCGGAATTTATACTTAACAACCCGGCGAAAGCTCCTTTGATGGTTATAAATGAGATTGCAAACGAGGTCGGCGTAAGCGTACCGTCGGTAACACGCCTTGCTAAAAAGCTTGGTTATGAAGGTTTTTTGGATTTCCGTGTAGCACTTGCACAGGGCAGTGCTGCTATGGAAATTGAAACTACGGAGCCCATTTCCGAAAAGGATTCCGATGCAGCAATAATTGAAAAGACATTCAAGTCCTGTGCAGAAGCTATTGAGGATACATTGAAGGCTCTTGACAAGAAAGCTTTGACAAACCTTGCAGACTCGATTATTACAGCAAGACGTATTATTGTTTTCGGTACGGCTGCTTCTGCGACATTTGCATATGACCTTGCAAAACAGCTTGTATTTTTGGGCTTTGATGCAGTTTCCGTCAATGATACGATGACGATGGAGCTTTACAGCAAGAAGCTTCAGCGTGATGATTTGTTCATCGGTGTAACACGCTCGGGCAGAACAAAGATTATAACCGAAACAGTCAAAACCGCAAAGCAGCGCGGTGCTATGACGGTTCTTATTTCAAACTATGTAAACGCAGCTTCAAGCAACTATTCCGATTTCTTCTTCTGCACATCACGCCTTGATGATATCAAGCGTTTGGTAGGCAGGGAAACAAACATTACAATGTCTGCCTGGCTGACTGCTTTGACAGCACTTTTGGCTGTAAGAAAAGCTAAGTAATCAAGGAATTTTAAATGAGGGTTTTTGCTGATTATCACACGCACACGGTATACAGCCACGGCAAAAATACGGTCGAGGAGAATGTTGTTGCGGCGATAAATGCAAACCTTAAAAAAATAGCAATAAGTGAACATGCCTCATCCCACCTGCTCTATGGAGTAAGGGGGACGAGGCTTTTTGCATTAAAAAAAGAAATCGATGCACTCAAAAACAAATATGCAGGCAGGATAGAGATACTCATGGGGCTTGAGTGCAACATGACGGCATACGGCGAGTGTGATGCTCCGAAGGACAAAGAAACAAGAGCACTTTTTGATGTGCTCCTGCTTGGATATCACCGCTGTGTTTTCCCGCGTGATGCTTATATGATGAAGTCGCTTTTTGAAGCCTTTAATGTTTCAAAGGGCGACAGCGTAATACACGCAAAATCAATATTGGAGGCTGCAGAAAAATATAAGATAAATATACTGTCCCATCCGGGCGAATATGTAAAGCAGGATATGGACACTCTTTCAAAAGGTGCAAGGGAACTTGGCGTTTTATTGGAGCTTAATAACCGCCACCTTACGATGAGTGATGAGGATATTCTTTGTGCTGCAAAAAACGGAGCGCACCTTGTTGTCGGAAGCGATGCACACGCATCGCATGAAATCGGAGAATACAAAAACTCCCTCAATGCAATTGCACGTCTGGGAGTTTCAGAATTCGTTGATAATATTGAACATTAACGGAAGAGTGTTATTATACCGTTTGCATAAACGGGCACAACGTCCGTAACATCTTCCTCAAAGCAAAGCTCGGTATCTTTTTCAAAGCCGAGTTCTACAAGACGGCTGAAATGCCTTGTTTTTGAAAGGTCAAATCTTTCGTCATGCAAATCTTTATAAAGAGCTATTGAGACTCGTGTGAAATCAGTCAAATCGACGGTTTCATCCGAGTTATTTACTATTGCATCGGCAATGGCACCTGCCGCGCAAATATCATCGGCCGAAACATTACCGTCGGTACCTGCACAAACGATCAAAACATCGTTTTTAAGCTCCAACGCCTTTTTTGCAATGGCGGTTTTGTTTATCATGCCGCCGATAAGAAGCGTTTTTGCACTGCTTAAGCCGTGGATTGCAACCGTGCCGTTCGTGGTGCTTATAACAACCGTTTTACCGCCAACGAGACTTTTTGAAAACTCAGACGGCGAGTTGCCGATGTCAAAGCCCGAAAGCTTTTCACCGCCGCGTTCACCTGCAAGCACGCAATCGCGAAGCCCGAGGCGACCTACAACTGCTGCGGCTTCACCTGCATCGGCCGTCGGCACTATTTGCTGTGCACCGTTTTGGACCGCTGTTATTATTGACGTGGAAGCACGCAATACGTCAACAACTATTACCGTACAATTTGAAATATGATTGCTCGGTAATTTTGTATATTGCGGCAATGTGTCAATACGCATAAGTTTCCCCCCTTAATCAAACACCCTATAATATAACAGAATTTTTGCAAAAATGCAAATTCACATAAAAAAGGGAGTTAAAACTATGGCGGCAACAGCTCCTACAAGCCCCGAAATCAGGGCAACGGGAACAGAATACCGTGTTTTTGTTATGCCGACGGAACCGAAGTAAAGAGCTATGGTATAAAATATTGTTTCGGTTGAGCCGAGCATATTGCTTGCGGTAACGGCAGGAAGCGAATCCACTCCCTCACTTACAAGCACATCATTTAAAAGCGAGAGTGCCGCACTTCCCGAAAACGGACGAAGCACCAAAAGCGGAACGAGTGCTTTATCTATTCCGAGTATATGAAGCAAGGGAGACAGCAAGGAAATAAGGGCATCAATAACTCCCGATGTACGGGCCAGGGACAAGGCGAGCATCATTGCCGCCATTGACGGAAGTATTTTTACTATCATGGAAAGCGAGTCTGTCGCACCTTCTATAAACGAAGAATAAACATCCACCTTTTTATGAAGTGCCCAGGCGATGAGCAAAAAGAGAAGTACGGGAAGTATGTAATTCATCTTTTTTTATCCCTCCCTATTTTTGAAAAGAGCTTTGACAGTATGATCGCAGAGATAAAAGCGAATATTGAGGCAATGAATGTAGGCACGACCACATTGTAAGGATCCTCAGAATTAAGGGAGGCGCGAAGTGTGATTACGGTTGTCGGCAAAAGCTCAATGGCGGACGAATTAAGTGCTAAGAACATACACATATCGTCACTTGCCTGATTTTGAAGCTTGCTTTCTTTTTTCAATTCTTTCATTGCCATGAGTCCGAAAGGCGTTGCCGCGCTTCCCATGCCGAAAAAATTGGCGGCAAGGTTCAATGTGATAGGTGCGATCGCCTTTTTTGAGGACGGAAAAAGCTTTTTAAGCGGTTTTTCCATTATCCTCGAAAGCGAATTTATAAGCCCTGCCTCTTTTGCAATGTTCATAATGCCCATCCAGAGCATATACCCACCGCAAAGCGAAATGCACAAGGTGGCGGCTTCGTTTGCACCTTCAAGCATCGAATCAAGTATCATATCGGGGTTTTTACTTATAATGGCACTCACCATGCCCAAAAGGAGCATTGCGCCC
>JAFQXA010000020.1 GCA_017407205.1 Clostridia bacterium | reverse complement strand
CTATCCAACTGAGCTATTGCGACATGGCTAAATTTATGATTAAGCCCGAAGAAACTCGAACTGTAATCCTATATGAAGTTTTTATGAGTTGCCCGTTATAACGCCACCTTAGGAGGCGAACGCTCTATCCTGCTGAGCTACGGGCGCATATACGATACAATTCAAACAAATTACCATTTGCCTTTTTGCAAAGGCGAGTGATTTAGTATAACCTTAGGAGGCGGACGCTCTATCCTGCTGAGCTATAGGTGCGTATTGAGTTTGAAGCACACAAGAGCTATAAACGCTTTTTCGTGTGCTTACCCATTATAATTTAGCTGACTTTTATTGTCAACCTTATGAAAAAATCAAAGTTTCTCAACTTTTGCAAGCTGTTCGTTTGAACCGATTATTACGAGAATGTCGTTTTCACAAAGGGGCTTTTGAGGGTCTATTGTTACTATTATCTCGTCATTTCTTCGTATTGCGATTACAGATATGCCAAACTTTGTTCTTACATCAAGCTCGACAAGTGATTTCTCCACCCAGTTTTGAGGTATGCGGATTTCATTTATACTGTATTCATCGGAAAGCTCAAGATAATCCACAATGCTGTCTGAAGTAAGCGAACGGGCAAGGCGTGCGCCGCTGTCACGCTCGGGCTGAATTACCTTATCGGCACCCGTCTTGTAAAGAAGCTTTGCGTGCAGGTCATCCGATGCCTTTGCGATTATAAGCTTTGCACCGAGGTCCTTGCAAAGAACCGTTGTCAGTATTGACGAACGGATATCGTCACCTAAACAGATTGCAACGCAGTCAAAATTGCGTATTCCAAGCTTGTAAAGCGTTTGTTCGTCCGTCGTATTTGCCTGCACGGCATGAGTGACTTCCGATTTTATTGCCCTTATGGGCTTTTCGTCTATGTCCACCGCCAAAACCTCGTGCCCAAGCTTGCACAATGTTGTAGCAAGGCTGTAGCCGAATCTTCCCAAACCTATTACCGCAAAGCTTTTCATAACCTTTTCCTTTCTTCATCCTACCATAATATCTTCTTCGGGATAACGTATGTCGGATTTTGCCTCTTTTCCGCCCAATGCCAGCGCCAAGGTCAAAATACCGACTCTGCCTGTATACATAAGTATACACAGGATAACTTGTGTAACCGTAGTCGCCTGAGCTGTAACACCAACGGACAAGCCGACAGTTCCAAGCGCCGAAGCAACTTCATAAAGCTGATTTAAAAACGTATGCGTTCCTTGCTGTTCGGCAACAGATACAAGCATTACAGATGTCACAAGCACCATAAATCCTATCACGAAAACAGCAATGGCACGCCTTACAGCACTTGGGGATATTCGCCTTTTAAAGCATTCGTTATCTCTTGCGCCTCGTATAAACGAACGCACAGCTATCAAAATAACCGCAACGGTAGTAACTTTTATACCGCCCGCCGTGCCTGCCGGTGCACCGCCTATAAACATCAATATTACCGACATGAGCTTTGAAGCATCGGTAAGCAAATTCTGATCCACCGTATTAAAGCCTGCCGTCCTACAGGTAGTTGACTGGAAAAATGATGCCAATACTTTCTGCGCAACACTCATTTCACCCATCGTTTTGGGATTGCCGTATTCAAGCACAAAAAACACAACAGCGCCCAAAACAAGCAAAACAACATTCATGAAAAGAACTATTTTCGTATGCAGCCTGAAGTGGATACGCTTTTGCTTGGGCTTTTCCATCAAGTCCAAAAGCACAGCAAAGCCGAAGCCGCCGAGCAAAATAAGCATCATTGCCGTTATGTTGACTATCGGACTTTGTGCATATGCAGTAAGTGAGGAATAATCTCCCATCAAATCAAAGCCTGCATTACAAAACGCCGACACACTGTGGAATATGCTGTACCACGCGCCTTTTAAGAATCCAAAATCCGGAATAAATCTTATCGCAAACAGCAAAGCCCCGACGGACTCTATTGTGAATGCCATTTTGAAGGCCGTGCCTGCAAGGTTTACAACGCCTTGTAGTTTATCCTCACCCATCGATTCTGCCAAGGTCATTCTTTCATGGAGTGATATCCTACGCTTGATTGCCATAAACAGTGCAGTTGCAGCCACCATGAAGCCCAGACCGCCAAGCTGTATGAGAATCAACAGTACAAGCTGTCCAAAGAAAGTGAACTTTGTGCCCGTATCCACAAGCACCAGCCCCGTAACGCACGATGCACTCGTCGCAGTGAATATGGCCTCAAAAAAGGTAAGCCTTTCACCGTGTACCGCAACGGGCAATGACAGAAGCAAAGTTCCCACAAGGATAACTGTGAGGTATCCTAAGGGCAGAAGTTTTATGGGCGATATGCTTTTTTTATACGCAGTTTTCATCATAAATACAATTTTACAGCCTTATTTCGCAAGGAAAATGTGTGCAAGCTCTTTGATATCGGTCTCAATGCCCGAAGCCTTGTCAAGCATACAGCCGTTTAAAAGCGTGAAAAACAAAGGCGCCCTTTTTGTAATAAGCTGTGCTTCCCTCGGACGGATTTTCAAAGTGCCCATTTCAAGTATTACCGCCCATTGGTTATACTTCTCATTCAAAAGCTGTGCGGCAACAGGATTTCTTGATGCTTCAACACTTATTACGGTGTGAAGCTTGCATAAATCATCCTGTTCAAGGATACTGCCAAGCAATTCTTCAATCGTTTCTTCGGCTGTGCTTCTCCTGTCAACCGATGAAACCCACGCAAAAAACATTTCCGTAATAACATCGGTATTTATAGCGATTATGTCCTCTACAAGTCCATCCTTTGCGGGATAGTAATAATACAGTGTTCCCTTGCTCAATGAAGCGGCAGTCGCTATGTCATTAAGGCTTGTACCGTTTATGCCCTGCTCTTTAAAAAGCTGCATGGCGGTTTCCAGGATCTGAGCCTTTGCACTGCCCTTTTCTGTACGCTTTTTTGCCATAATGCTGCCCCTTTCAAAATTAAGATACACAGATAATTAAATTATAATAAACCGCTGCATTATTTGCAACAAATTAAACTCGATTTGACCTATTTATGCCTTTATGATATTGTTATTATATCTTTATTTATGTAGTGGAAAGGGCTTTTTCTCATGAAGTGCACAGATAAATGCTCAAGGAACTTTTTATCATACCTCATACCGCCTGCAATAACCCTGCTTTTCCTTCTCATTACGTTTTTTGTTAAAGACATATTCCCTTTCGGGGCAGAAACGATAGCCAAGGCACACGATTCTGCCGACCTTGCACAGACCTATGTTCCCTATTACACCCATATATGGGATTTTCTGCACGGTAAAACATCGCTCTTTTTCTCATTCTTATCAGGCGGCGGCATCAGCATGATGGGGAACATATCCTTCGGTGCTCTTTTAAGCCCCTTGAACCTCTTTTTCTATCTCGTGCCTCGCGGTCAGATCATGGAATATATGTCAATATTCCTCATGATCAAAACAGCACTCATGTCCTTTGCCGCATACTGTTATTTCAAAAAAAGATTTAACTGCCCCACTTTCTATTCCGTGCTTTTTTCCGTTGCATATGCTCTTTCGGGCTATGTGATGATGTACTATGTGCACATAATGTGGCTTGACAGCGCAATAGTATTCCCATTCCTGCTCCTCAGCGCGGAAAATGTATTGCGAGGCAAAAAGCTTTATCCGTTTGTAATCTTTTTCACGCTTACGCTCGTATTAAACCTCTATATCGCTTTCATGGTATCACTCTTCCTCCTTCTCGCCGGCGGTGCATACCTATTTCTCGTAACACCCAAGGAAATCCGCGGAATCTCATCATTGCGTTTCATATTCGGTGCAGCAGGCTCAGTTCTCCTTTCAGCGTTTATAAATGTTCCTGCTGCCATGCAGCTTCTTTTTTCAAAGCGTGCTTCGCTTGTAACAGGCGTGGATGCAGTGATTTTCAACACAAGCTTTTCAGTATTTTCCCACAAGCTTTTCGTATTTGCAGGCCTTGGCTTTGCGCTCACATTGCTCATTCGCTTCTTTTTCAAGCAGGAAAAAGACATAAAATTAAAATGGTTTTGTGCTCTTGCAATACTCATTCCCGCATTGCCCGTAATATTTGAAAACATAAACCTTGTATGGCATCTGGGGAGCTATTTCGGCCCTGCAAACCGCATGGGCTTCATCTCAATTTTCATCGTGCTTGCAGTCTGCGCATACGCAGTATCAAAATACGGTGACGGCTTAAAACGCACTGCACAGTCAAAGCTTTTCAACCTGTTCCTTATAGGCTGCAATGTGCTTGCAGCTGTATCAATCACAGCAATATTCTACAGGCTTGACGGTGATATAAATCAGATCATAAGGCAAGAACCGAAGCTTTTCTTTGTGATGGGCATTTCCGCCCTGGCATTTGTACTTGCACTCATGATAAAGCATAAGAAAATCCGCTATGCTTGCATATCTTCGGTATTCTCCGTGCTTACATTGTGCCTCTGTCTCGGCTTTGTTTCTCCGGATGGGCGATATATAAAAAACAAAAATGCTGATGCCTATATAGGCGAAACACTCAGCCTCCGCGAACAGGAAGACATAGAAAACGCAACCTTTGATGAAAATGCCCTCGAAAGAATAAAAGCTTTTGACAACCAATTCGGCAGCAACTATTCATTCATACTCTCAAAGGCTGCTTTGTCGGGCTGGTCACACTCATTGCAGATGGAAATTCAGGCAATCGCAAGAAGCTTTGGCTACACCCGCTGTGAGCTTCGCCTGTCAGACAACGGCGGTACTCTTTTCTCGGATGCACTTCTTGCTTTTAAGAAAACCGTATCAAGACAGGAGCTTTCAGACAAGCTCTATACCTTACAAAGCGAAGGCAATGAATTTGATGTATACAAAAACAACTATACAATGCCGTTCTCGGTTTTAGCTGATTCCTCAATAATGAACATAGGTGCCGACTACCGAAAAGACGCGTTTGCGTTCTCAAACGAGGTTTATTCCGCACTTACTGCTGACAAAGAACCCCTGTTTGAAGAACTGACCGACAACGGTGTAACAAGCGGTAACACGGTATCCTTTGAGATACCCGTTACAGGTGAACAGGTGCTTTATTATTTCAACAACGATTTCAACGAGGAAAACACCTGCACAATAAAGGTTAACGGTGCTTTTGTGAATGTTCCGTACTTCAGAAACACAACAAACACTTCCTACCCGTCATATAACAACAACGGTATATTGACACTCGGTGTTTTCAAGGACGAAACCGTCAAAGTGGAGCTTACATACACATCAAGTGAAAATATCCCCTCAGGCGACACATCAAGCTTTGCGCTCATGCCGCTTGACAAGCTTCAAGCCGTTTGTGATGCTCAGTATGCTTACGGCGATTATGCCAAGGCAGGCTTTGCTTCTCTGAGTATAAAAAAGACGGTAACTGACACAACACACAATATGCTCCTGATTCCGACATATCATGACAGCGGCTGGAGCTGCACGGTAAACTCACAGCCATGCGAAATAAAAACTGCCATAAACGGTTTCATGTGCATAGAGCTTTCAGAGGGCGAAAACACAATTGAGCTTTCGTTCACCCCCGTGGGCTTCAGGGCAGGACTTTTAATATCCCTTATTGCCCTCATATTAACGCTTGCACTCATAATATTTTATAAGTTCAAGCCGTTTAAGGTAAGCGCAGTTTTGGGCAAGCTCTTCACGGGCATTTTCTATGCAGCCTCGGGTTTTGTATTCCTTACAGTCTATGTGCTTCTCATACTTGTTACATTGCTTTTTGTGTAAATAATAAGCGCTTCAAAGCCTTGTAACTATTGACATTGCCGCGTTTATGTGTCAAAATAAATGTGCTATGATGAAGAGAGTAGTGTAAGAGTGCCTTTTAAGAGAGCCGTGGGTGGTGCAATGCGGTATTGGTGCTTACATGAAAAACACTTCGGAGCTTGCAGAAGAAAGTTGCTTTTATGCAATCAGTAGAACTGCACGTTCATCGCGAAAAGATGCAATGAGAGGGCCTTTATGTAAGGTCAATTTGGGTGGTATCGCGGAAGATGACCTTTCGTCCCATGTTGAGGGATGAAAGGTTTTTTTGTTTTTCGCTTTTCACCAAAAAGAATACTTTGTAACATAATATTTTATAATATATTCGGAGGATTGAAATTATGTTGAGAACTCACACCTGTAATGAACTTAATAAGGAGCATATCGGTCAGCGCGTTTCATTGACGGGCTGGATCGACACGGTGCGTGACCACGGCGGTATCCTTTTTGTTGACCTGCGTGACCACTATGGCGTAACGCAGATTGTTGTTTCTGACGACAGCATGATAGCAGGCATGCCCAAGGAAACGGTTATTCTCGTTGAGGGTAACGTAACAGAACGTGATGCTGAAACTGTAAATGCTAAGATTGCAACAGGCTACATTGAAGTTCGTGCAGAGAAAATTGAAGTTCTCGGCCCCTGCCAGCTCGGCTTGCCCTTTGAAATCGACGCTTCCATGCAGACAAGGGAGGATATCCGCTTAAAGTACAGGTATCTTGATTTGAGAAACTCAAAGATTCACAACAATATCGTTCTTCGCTCAAAGATTTTGAGCTACCTGAGAAGCCAGATGGAAGATATGGGCTTCCTTGAAATACAGACTCCTATTTTAACGGCTTCATCCCCCGAAGGCGCACGTGACTATCTTGTACCCAGCCGTAAGCACAAGGGCAAGTTCTATGCACTTCCCCAGGCACCCCAGCAGTTTAAGCAGCTTCTCATGGCTTCGGGCTTTGACCGTTATTTCCAGATAGCTCCCTGCTTCCGTGATGAAGATGCACGTCAGGACCGTTCACCCGGTGAATTCTATCAGCTCGACTTTGAAATGTCATTCGCTACGCAGGAAGACGTTTTTCAGGTTGCTGAAAAGGTTATGTATAACACATTCACAAAGTTCTCGGACAAGAAGGTTTCAAAGCCCCCGTTCCGCCGCATCACCTTTGCAGAGTCAATGCTCAAATACGGCACGGATAAGCCCGACCTTCGCAACCCGATAGAAATCCAGGATTTGACGGACTTCTTCAAAAAGCATGAATTCCTTACAATAAACGGCAGAACAGTTCCTTTCAAGAACAAGCTCGTCCGCGGTATCGTTGCAAACTACCTCGTAAAGAAGGATGGCGACGGTGACGGCAAGAAAGCTTTTGAAAAGGCAATAGACACATATTCAAGAAGCATAGGCATGAAGTTCGGTATCGGCTACATCACGCTTGAAAACGGCGAGTATAAAGGCCCCATTGCAAAGTTCCTCACAGACGAGCAGAAGGCTGAGCTTACAGAGCTTGTCGGCATCAAGGAAGGCGAATCCCTCTTCTTCATAAGCGACAGCGCTTCGGTCATAAACCGCCTCGCAGGCGAGATGAGAACCTGGATAGCCAACGAGCTTGGACTTATCAAGGATGATTCCTTTGAGTTCTGCTTCATTGTTGACTTCCCCATGTACGAGCTCAACAGCGAAACAAATAAGATTGACTTTACACATAATCCGTTCTCAATGCCCCAGGGTGGCATGGATGCACTCCTCAATAAGGATCCGCTTGAAATCTTTGCTTACCAGTATGATATCGTATGCAACGGCGTTGAGCTTTCATCGGGTGCTGTGCGTAACCATAACCCCGAAATAATGAGAAAAGCGTTCGACATTGCAGGCTACACGGAGGAAGACCTCAAGGCTAAGTTCGGCGCACTCTATACGGCATTTGCATTCGGTGCTCCTCCGCACGCAGGCATGGCTCCCGGTGTTGACAGAATGATAATGCTCATAGCAGGCGAAGAAACGATCCGCGACGTTATTGCATTCCCGCTTAACGGCAACGCACAGGACCTCATGATGGGCGCTCCGGGCGAAGTTACGGAATTGCAGTTGCGTGAAGTACATATAAAGGTAAGAGACTGATTTTAAGGAGCAATTTTTATGGATAAGGATACATTAAGAAGACTTGAAATGCTTAACCAGCTCAGCCTGACAGAAGCACAGAAGGAAGACGTAATCGCTTTCTTTGAAAAAAGGGACAGTGAGCTTTCGGTTCTTGAAGCAATAGATACAGAAAATACAGAGCGTATGGTACACGTAATGCCCATTATGACGGTTGTTCGCGAGGATGTTGTTAAAAAGCAGTTCGCACGTGAAGAGCTCCAAAAGGGCGCACCCGACACGGACGAGGGATATTGGTGTGTCCCCCGTGTTGTTGAATGATTTTATCGGGGAGAATTTGCCATGAAAATATATACTGCTAAAATCGACACAGCATCAGCACTCAAGGTAGTTGCTGACGATATGATATTGACAACGGCTTGCCCCACAGCGGCAGGCTCGAAGATGCTTGACGGCTACATGAGCCTGTTTGAGTCAGAAGCTCTGACACGTTTAAAGAATGCAGGCTTTGAGCTTTGCGGTAAAACAGACGTCGGCGAGTTTGCAATAGACCTTTTGGGCGAAACATCATATAACGGTGCCTGCACGGACGGCGAAAAGATATTAAACCCCACAGCCGAAGCTGTCAAGGCAAATGAAGCCGCAATCGCTTTAACGCTTGACGTAAACGGCTCGGTCCGCCGTGCTGCCGCACAGAATGATCTTGTAAGCATAAAGCCCACATACGGCACGGTTTCACGCTACGGCACTATCCCCGTTGCCTGCTCGGGTGAAACGGTAAGCCTTTTGGCTTCATCCGCAGGCGTTTTGAAAGAAGCGCTTGATATAATAGCAGGGCATGATGATAAAGACGGCACAAGCTTAAGTGAAGAGCTTTGTGCTTCTCTTAAAAAGGATGCTCCCACTTCCCCCGTAAAGCGTGTTGCTTATTTTGCGAATATGTTTGAGGGCGTAAGTGAGTGCATCGCACAAAAGGCAAACGCATTTTGTGAAATTCTCAAGAAAAACGGCATCGAGGTTGTTGAAGTTGAAGAAAGCGTAATTGCAGCTTCGCGTGTTGCATGGAACATTTTGATGAGTGCAGAGCTTTGCAACAACGTTTCACGCTATGACGGCGTAAAGTACGGCTACCGCACACAAAACTTTACAAACCTTGACGAGCTTTATACAAACACACGCACAGAAGCTTTCGGTGAGCTTTTGAAGACAGCAATTTTATTCGGCTCGGAAACACTTTCAACCGATAACTATTTCAAGGTATACGACAAGGCATTGCGTACACGCAGAATTATAGTCGAAGCTTTTGCAAAAATATTTGAAAGCTTTGATGCAGTTTTGATGCCTGCCTGCTCAAAGACGGAGTACACAACGCAGGATATCGAAGCAAACAAATACCTTGCATTTGAAGAAAACTTATATACAGCCCCTGCATCAATAACGGGACTTCCTGCTGTTGTTACGGGTGGTGTTCAGCTTGTGGGCAAAGCATTTTCCGAAAAAGCATTGCTTGACGCGGCAGAAATTTATGAAAAGGAGAGCAAATAATTATGAGATACGAAACCGTAATAGGTCTTGAAGTTCATGTTGAGCTTGCAACAAAATCAAAAATATTCTGCTCTTGCTCCGCTCACTCCTACGGCTCAGAGCCCAACGAGCACGTTTGCCCTGCCTGCTGCGGTATGCCGGGTATGCTTCCTGTAGTTAACAAGCGTGTTGTTGACTACGGTATGAAGGCAGGTCTCATGCTTAACTGCGATATAAACCGCACAACGACATTCGATAAAAAGAGCTATTATTACCCCGATTTGCCGGCAGCTTACCAGACAACGCAGTGGTTTGCACCCGTTGCGGTAAACGGTCTTGTTGAGATTGAAACCTCAAAGGGCAAAAAGAACATCCGCATAAAGCAGATCCACATGGAAGAAGATGCGGGCAAGCTTGTTCACGATATCATGGAAGACACAACGCATGTTGACTTCAACCGCACAAGCGTTCCGCTTATCGAGATAGTAAGCCAGCCCGACCTTTCAAGTGCCGAGGAGGTTGAAGCATACCTTGACCGCTTAAAGAACCTTCTTCGCTACGCCAAGGTTGCAGAGTGCGAAATGGCTCACGGCACAATGCGCTGCGATGTTAACCTGTCTGTTCGCCCCGAGGGCAGCGACAAGCTCGGTGTTCGCACAGAAATGAAGAATATGAACTCAATCGAGGCTATCAAGCGTGCTATTGACTACGAAACAGCACGTCATATTGATGCCATTGAGAACGGTACCGAGGTTCTTGTTCAGGAAACAAGACGCTGGGACGATATAAAGGGCAAAAGCTATGCAATGCGCACCAAGGAAACAGCAGGCGATTACCGCTATTTCCCCGACCCGAATGTTATGCCCGTTATAATTGATGACGATTGGTATGAGGGCATCAAGGCAACATTGCCCGAATTCCCCGAAGTCAAGCGTGCAAAATACATAAATGAGTACGGTTTGAGCGAATATGATGCAGACCGTATAGCGCAGAGCATTGCACTTTGCGAGTGCTTTGAAGATGCCTGTGCAGTTTCAAAGAGTGCAAAGGATGCTGCAAACTGGATGATTTCGGACGTTATGAAGACGCTCAACAACAAGCAGATGACATATGATATGCTCACTTTAAACGGTAAAAAGCTTGGCGAACTCATTTTGCTTGTGACAGGCAACAAGGTAAGCCGTGCAAACGGTAAGAAGATACTCGTTGCAATGTTTGACGATGAAACGGTAAATCCCGAACAGTATGCCGAGGAGAATGACCTCATACTTTCGGATAATACCGACCTTGTAAAAAAGGTTGTCGGAGAAGTAATTGCTTCTGACCCGAAATCGGTTGCCGATTATAAGAGCGGCAAGGAAAAAGCGCTCATGGCACTCTTTGGCAAGTGCATGAAGGAGCTCAAGGGCAATTGCGATCCGCAGACGCTTCGCAATATACTCACCGAGGAAGTAAATAAGGCATAATGAAAAAAATACTTGCAGTTTACACGGGCGGAACAATTTGTTCCGCCCAAAATGATGAAAACCGTTCTTTAAACCTCACTTTTGCAAAAAGCGTTCTGCTTGACAAGTTTAAAAGTGAGTGCCCTTCATATGTAAAAAATGCCGATGAACTCTTTTTTGACTCATGCCTCGAAAGCAAAAATCAGACATTGAGCGAGAGCATGACCTTTTCAAAGCTCAATGCAATAATAAACCACATAAAGGGCTTCAATGCCTCCGATTACGCAGGAATTATCGTATTGCACGGAACGGACACATTAGCTTTCACGGCTTCACTTTTCTCATTTGTTTTTGCGGACACGAAGATACCCATAATGCTCGTTTCGGGAAACAGACCGCCTGCTGACAACAAAAGCAACGCAAACGTAAACTTTAAAACCGCAGTCGAGCTGATTTTACAGGGCATAACACCAAACGTCTATGTTCCCTACCAAAACACGGACGGCATTATGTACCTTCATCTTGGAACTTCCATAATGCAGTCGGGCAGTTTTTCCGATGATTTTTTCTCTGCTTCAAGCGAAAAATCATTCCCCGTTACCTCAATAAAAGAAACACTTGAAAAATGCAAAGCCTTTTCACAAAAAAGCACTTTTGACTTTGCTTTTAATACACTTTCATCAAGTGAGGCGCTCCTCATTCATCCCTACACGGGGCTTGATTACTCGAAAATCGCACTTGATAATGTAAAAGCAATAGTCCACTCAACATACCATTCGGGCACCGTCTGCACAGAACGCAGCTACAACACGGACACTTACAGCGAATACTCAATTTTAACCCTTTGCGAAAACTGCCGAAAACGCAATATCCCACTCATCATCGCCCCTACAAGGCTCGGCAGTAATCAATACTCCTCGGTTCATGACCTTGCAAAAGCAACTAATGCACTGCTTCTTGACATGACGACCGAG
Organism: Clostridia bacterium; assembly: GCA_017407205.1. GTDB lineage: Bacteria > Bacillota > Clostridia > Christensenellales > CAG-138 > RGIG3096. Next base: position 23,847 of record JAFQXA010000020.1, on the reverse strand, counting down.
TCCGCCTACACAAAGCTCATATTCGCCCTCTCGCTCAACTTGCAGGGCGTGGCTCTCACCGATTTCATGAAAAGCGAAATAAACTTTGAGTTTATGGGGTAAACATGACCGCTATAAATGGGACAAAATGGAATGTTCGAGAAATTGTTCGTTTTTCTCTCCCTCAGTCATTTTTTGCAAAAAATGACAGCTCCCTCATCAGAGGGAGCCAAATAACAAAACTCACATGCCGAGCAATTTTCTCTTTTTTTCGTCAAATTCCTGTTGTGTGATAATATCAGCATCCAATAGCTCTTTATATCTTTTAAGCTCTGCTATAGCCTCTGCATTTGCATTACTGCTTACATTTGTATAAGGAGCAGCCGTGGGAGTAACAGGATTGATAAACGGTCTGTTTGCACTCGGACTTGACTGCTTTTTCTTTTCAAGGTAATACTCATATTCAAGCATTTGTTTTACATTCTTTTTTGTAAGCAGCCACATAAGAATACAGCCAAGTACAACCAAAAGTAGACCCACCATCCAATGTATGAACAAAAACATCGCTGTTCCTAATCCGACAATACCGCAAATCATTGCGGTTAGACCCCAACTCATAGGGCAAGCTTTCTTTGTAGCTTCCGAAAAACTGTTATATTTAAACTTACAACCGCAATGCACGCAAGTTTTTGCAGATGATGCCACTTCCGTTCTGCACGCAGGACATACACCGTTCATAAAAATTCCTCCTGTCTTTTTTCTCTAACCTTAACCCTCTATATTATCCCCGTCCGGGTCACATGAAGAGCAATAAAAATCATACGCGTTATTCGTCTTTCCTGAACAGGTATCTCCCTTGCCCATGCAAAAATAGTCTCCGCCATCGTCGTAAGAATAATCTTTGCCCTCACTTTGGTCTTTCATCCAATCATAAAGATCATCTTCATATTCTTCATTTTTATCAGTATCGTAAGAATAATCATAATCATTATTGATTGTTGAACTTGTTTCTTTTTCCTCATTAATAGTAGGTGTTTGCGTCTCAGTTTCCTTCACGACCGTGTTATTGCTCGTGCAAGCCGCGGAACAAAGGAATAATGCAATTACTACACTCAAAATAATTATCTTCTTCATTTTTCCTGTCCTTTCTAATTATAATTTTTATAAAACAAATAAGGCGCTTTTCAATTCCTGATAATTTGTTGAATTAAGAATTCTTATCAGTGACTTGGTTCCGTCCTTGAAGTATATCGCTAAATCAAATGTTGCTGATTGGCTTGCTGCTGCACCGAGCAATCCGCCAACAGGACCGGCCCAAAACAAACCTTTTGCTATTGCAGAAGGATTTGCACCTGTCTGGCTACTGCTTACATCTTCAAAGCGCTCAACTGTAGACCGGGAGATCTCTTTTAACTTTAAATAATTAGTAGGGAACAAGCTGTTAATGATTATTTTTCCGTTTTCATCGTTGCTCACTATCATAAACGAAGAATCATCGTATTTATAAATATTTCTTCCGCTATAATTACCGCTAACAACAACACCTGCTCTATAAATTGCTTTACCCATAAAATCAAACCTCCTTTGATAATAAGTTTATAATAATCCAATATATAAATCCGCCACCAAATATTGCACAAACATCCAACCAGTCCGATGTGCTCTTAGGATATAAGAATTGTGCACAGTATTCCCATACAAAACTACAAAGCAAACACAAGCCTGTTATATATTTGAGCTTTTTTATTGAATGCCTCTTTCGAATATTAAGTAGAAAACTGCCGTACGACAGTACAACAATTGGTGCCAACAGATCTGAAAAATGATATTTCAGAAAAACAAAATTGCTATGTTGATACGCTGTCCTAAACCACCGGATGAATAAATACAAACAAGCACACACTACAAGTAATATAATGTTAACAGTTCGCTCGTTTTTCATAATCCTAAAGCAGCAAGAATTATTACTCCGATTATTTCAAAAATCACAAAACCTATACCTTTCTCACGACCGTCGTTGATAAGTGAATAAAGTCCGTAAACTATAAAACCAAAAGCAATGATATAACCTAAAATTTCCATACTTAACGAATCCTGCCTTATGCTATAATAAATATTTTCTCAAAATCTGAAAGTGACATTTTGCCTGTGGTAATTTCTTCCACTTTTTCATCCGATAAACGCCAATATGTCACGCCATTCTGTTCGATACTAACAACCTTTCCTTTTTCTCTTTTTACGGTAAACCGTGAATATTCTTTCTCATATGGCTTACCCAACTCAACAAAAACATCCCTATTCAAGAGAAAGTAATCTTCTCCGCACTCCTTCTCTTCATTATAGTCTATTATAATTGCTCCTCTGCCTTCTCTGATGTATTCATATAAGTCTTCTGGTGTCATAAGCAATAAAACATTAGTGCTGCTTCCTCTGCATGACCCTATATCCCATGCTAATGTGTCACCATTATCTGATAATGTATGGCACAACCACAGACCGTCATAGTCATCATCATAATTCTTTGCACATCCCATTGTTCCTACAAGCACTACCAAAACCAACAATAAAGCAACCGTTCTTTTCATTTCCTATATATCCTTTCCTTAGAAAATACCCAATTCGTTTACCGAGCTGATCTGAAGACCGTTTTGGCTTACCAATGAAGGCAACTTGGATAACATCTTTTTAATTGACTCATTATTTATCGATACTGCTACTTCTTTCAAATTACCGTTTTTGTTATTTCCCGTTTCGCTGTACTTTTCCAAATCTATTTCAAATATCGGGCTTTTACTGTTAGGCGTTTTATTCGTTATGCGTCCAAAACCCTCGCCTCTATATATCATTGATACCCCAAGCAAATTCATTGAAATGCCGTGTACAAACTCGCAATAGGGATTATTGCTCTTTCCGTCAATATAAATTTTAATACTTCTTTCAGCTGCCCCAACTGTATTTTCAAAATCCAATCCTAAAACGAGTGTATTATCATCCGTGATTTCCAAATATAAAACTTCCTCATCATCCAACGGAGTATAAATTCGCTTGCCTTCGTTTCCTTTAGTGCCTTTTTCCTTGATTATCTCATATAACAAACCGCAATTACTTTGTCCTAAAAGCAATTTGTCATATGAAGCATCACCCAACTCAAGCAAAATATCCTTTGCTTTTTGATACTCACCGTCTTTAATCAACTGCTGTGCATATGCTTCTGTGTAAGGTACAAGAAGCGCACGTGATTCCTCTGAATCTACTTTTTTCAGCATTTCAAGTGCCTTTGCATATTGTCCTTTTTCTTTGAGCTTTTCAGCACTCTGCACGGATGCGCAACCAACCGCATAAAAGCTTAACAATACAACCAATACAAGTGCAACCGTTCTTTTCATTTTTCTTCCCCCTATTTTTGATATTTATTGACATAATTTTACAACAACCTTAGGTTGTAGTCAATTACTAATTATAGGTTTTTTATAAAACTACTTTTCGTTGTTAACATTAAAGGGTGGAGGTGTTTTTATGTTGAAGAATCTTAAGAAGCTGCGTTTAGAGCATGGGATAAGTCAAAAACAACTTGCCGATGTTATTTCATTCAGTCAGCAGTCCATTAACAAGTATGAAAACCATGATATTGAGCCCGATATCGCAACGCTTATAAAGATAGCCGATTTTTTCAATACATCGGTTGATTACTTGATAGGCAACAGCGATATAAGACGAAAAATCGAAAATGTCACCCCCTATGACTTAAACAAAGAAGAAGCACAGCTTATAAACGAATATCGAAAGCTGTCACCCAAAAAGAAGCAGAGCGTAGCCCTTATAATCGAAAATTACAACGAGCATTAAAAAAAGCAGGATTTCTCCTGCTTTTCTTGCTTTTGATTTATGAATTAAAACTTCAGATTTTCGCGAACGAGGTTTATGATTTCCTCGGTTGCTGTTTCGGTGGACTTACTTTCCGAGAACGACTTGTCGCGTGCTGTGAGTTCAACAACGCCCTGCTTCATGTTTCTGGGGCTTACTATTACTCTGTAGGGAACGCCGAGAAGGTCTGCATCCGAGAACATAACGCCTGCTGATACCTTGCGGTCATCATATATTACTTCGATGCCTGCATTCGTAAGGTCCTCATACATCTTGTCCGCATATGCGCGAACTTCCTCATCGTCTGCACGGACTGCGCAGAGGTGTACCTGCCAGGGAGCAACGGACAAGGGCCATATGGGGCCGTAATCGTCGTGATGCTCTTCGCAGATTGCAGCTGCAAGTCTGCCAACGCCTATGCCGTAGCAGCCCATGATGGGATGCTGTGTCTTACCGTCCTTATCAAGGTATGTCATATCCATTGACTTTGTGTATTTTGTGCCGAGCTGGAATATATTGCCTACCTCGATACCGCGTGAAATTGTGATTGATTCTTTACCGCAAACGGGGCAAATTCCGCCCTCCTGTATCTTCGCAAAATCATGATATTCTGCGCCCTTTACATCACGCTGCATATCAAGACCTGTTGCGTGGTGCTCCGCTTCGTTTGCACCGCATACGAGATTATTTCTGCCCATCAAGGAACGGTCATAGAGAACGGTACACTCGCCCTTTAAGCCAACAGGGCCTATGAAGCCTGCTACGAGGCCACATTCATCCGTAATTATTGCCGGGTGAACATCATATCCCAGGAAGTTTGTAAGCTTTGTTTCGTTAACTTCAAGGTCACCACGGATAAAGAGAACAACATAGTGATCATCTGCATTGCGCTGATAAACAACTGCCTTGCATGAATCCTTGGGTTCGCACTTCAAGAATTCGCAAACTTCTTCGATTGTGTGAGCACCGGGTGTATGAACCTTTTCAAACTCCTTTGAAACTTCGTCACGCATGGGCTTTATTATGCATTCTGCCGCTTCCATGTTTGCCTTATAATCGCAATCGTTGCATATGACGATTGAGTCCTCACCAATGCCGGTCAGGAGCATGAACTCGTGGGAAACGCTGCCGCCCATCATGCCCGAGTCGGAAGCCACGGAGATTACCTGCGGAAGCCCTACTCTTGCATAAATGCGTTCATATGCCTCATGGCATCTCTTGTAGTATTCCTCGAGGTCCTCCTGGCTTGTGTGGAATGAATATGCATCCTTCATCGTAAATTCGCGAACACGAATGAGGCCTGCCCTCGGTCTTGCTTCATCCCTGAACTTTGTCTGTATCTGATAAACCATGAACGGATACTTCAAATAGCTCTGACCGTATTCACGAACAAGGTGAACCGCCGCTTCCTCATGCGTCATGCCGAGAACCAAGGGGCTTGAGTTTCTGTCGTTAAAGCGAGCCATTTCCTTGCCGATACTCTCGTATCTGCCCGATTCCTGCCATATCGAAGCAGGCATTACAACGGGGAACTGCACTTCCTGTCCGTCAACTCTGTCCATTTCCTCACGAAGAATCTGCTCAATCTTTTTCGTTACACGCTTAAGCGGTGTATAGGATGAAAAAATACCGTTTGCAACATACTTTACATAACCGCCACGTACCATGAAAGCATGGCTGTCAACAATACAGTCAGCAGGTCTTTCACGGAATCTGTCACCAACAAGTCTGTCAAGTTTCATAATAGTATTACCTCAATCTTAAAAATGCCTGTTTTTTTCCTGTTCGGCTTTTGGTATTGTAGCATATACCCCCATAAAAAGCAATCAAGCGACTTGAAATTATATCTAATCTTATATATACTTAATGGGTATACACTTGTTGAAAGGTATCGTAAAATGAAGGAAACCGTCCGCCATTCGATATTAAGCGGTGTTCTTATCGGAATAGGCACAGCATTAAGCGTACAAACGGAGAATATATATGTGAGGGCAATGCTCTTTTCTGTTGCTCTTTTGGTGATTATAGACCGCGAGTTGAAGCTCTACACGGGAAAAATCGGCTACATTAAAGATATACCGCTTAAAACCCTGGGCGTAATACTCGTATTTAACTTCATAGGCGTCGCTTCGGTAATATTTGCACTCTTTACAAAGTCGGGTTTTTATGAGCAATGCCTGGCGGTGGCAATACCCAAGTTCCAAAGCGGTTACCTTGAGCTTTTTGTCCGTGGCTTCATGTGCGGAATTTGTATGTTCATTGCAGTTCATTGCAAAAAGCCCCTTATCACGGTTTTCTGCATAATGACATTTATTTTGGCAGGCTTTGAGCACTGCATTGTTGATTTCCCGTACCTTTGCATCAATTTCAGTTGGGACAACTTATTGAAATTCATGCTCATAGTTTTGGGAAACTCGCTCGGTTCAATCACAATAAACGCTTTGATTAAAAAGGACTGAATATGTTTATTCATAATTTACGAACTTTAAAAGACAGCAACCGTACCGCCGTACATGACGGTACAAATGCCATGTCGTACCGCACATTCTGGGAGCGTTCTGAAGCCGTTGCCCTCTATTTGCTTGACAAGTACGGCACTTCAAAAGAGCCCGTTGCAATATACGGCGACAAGGAAAACGATATGCTCCCCTCGATATTCGGCATATTGAAATCGGGAAGGGCCTATGTTGTTCTGCCCTCGTACTATCCCACGCACAGAATAAGCTCAATACTTGAGGATTGCAAAGCAAAGGTGATCCTCAATCCGCACAGCGAAAGGTTCCCATCTGACGGCTATGATATCAAAATGTCCGCCGATATAGACGAGCTTGTAAACACATGGCACGGGCAGGAAGCAGATGAATCAAACTATGTAAAGGGCAATGATGATGCCTGCCTCGTTTACACATCGGGAAGCACAGGCACGCCCAAGGGTGTTCGCATTTCATACAATAATATCAAATCACGTATAGGTCAGATGCACAAGGTAATCGCCCCTGCCCTGCCCGACGAAGATATAAGAACGGTTATGTTCTCGTCCTACGCATTCAGCGCATCGTTCTACAATGTATACTATATGTTTGCAACGGCGCACGTTACGCTTTACGGCTTTTCAAAGAGAATTGTGCATGACCATGCCACGCTTATGGAACACCTTAGAAATATTCAACCGCACACCATGGCAGGCACGCCGAGCATGATTCGCCGCCTGCTCACCTCGCCCGAATTTTCAAGTGATGCTTTCCCCTCACTTGCACTCATCTCAATGGGTGGTGAGCCAATGTCCAAAGAGCTTGCAGCAACGGTGAAAGAGCGTTTCCCCCGTTTGCGGCTTTTAAACATTTACGGTATGTCCGAGCTTGCATCGGGTCCCATGGTTTGCGTAATAACGGACGAAATGCTCAAAAGCGACCAGACAGTCATGCCCATAGGTCAACCGATGGAAGGCGTGCAAATTTCACTTGTTGACGAAAACGGCGGCGAAATCACCGATGAAAATGCGACGGGTGAGCTTGTTGTAACAGGTGACTGTGTTTCAAACGGCTACTTGAACCGCGAAGAGCTTACCGCTTCCGTATTTTTCGAAACTGAGGACAAAAAGCGCGGTTACCGCGCAGGTGATATTGTTCGCCGCGAAAACGGACTCTACTATTTTGTGGGACGCAAGGATAACCGCATAAAGATAGGCGGAAACAGAATAGAGCTTGAAGATATCGAAGCCAATATGAAACAGCTTGATATAGTTGCAGACTGTGCTGTTACGGTAAAGGAACAGCCCACTGCGTCCCTGGTCGCATTTGTTGTAAAGGCGGACGAGATGGTTTCCAACATAGCGGCAGTTCTTGCAATAAAGAACGGCTTGAAAGAACGTGTTGAGTCGCACATGATACCTCAAAAGATAGTTTTTGTTGAGGAACTTCCAAAGAATATAAACTTTAAGGTTGACCGCGTAGCCCTCAGAAAGCGTGCCAACGAGGAATAAAAAAATGGAAAAACCAATTTATAAATTAAGTGAACCCCAATCCTTGATGGTAATGTCGCAGATATTTTCACTTCGTCCAGAAGACGTCAAGGAAAACAATATATTAAGCTCATACTTCCTTGTGCCCGAAAACTGCGATTATGAGGCACTTGAAAAGGCGTTCAATCTCGTGATCGAGCGTAACGATTCCTACCGTCTTAAAATATTCAGAAAAGGGCTCCGCCTTTTTCAGTATGTTCAGGACTTTACGCCCTGCACGCTTGACCGCGTAAAGCTTGCTTCAAGAGAAGAATTTGAGGAATATCTCAAAACAATAGATAAATACAAGATTCCCTTGACGGCGGACAAGCTTTTTTGGGCAACGCTTGTTGATATGGGCTCATGCGGTGCACTCGTAATCCGTATGCACCACGCCTGCACCGACGGGTTCAGCATGAATCTGATGTTTCATGAGCTTGAGTCGTTCTATGATTCATTTTCAAGGGGCGAAACGCCCGAAGCCCCAAAAAAGAGCTACTCTGTTACAGACTTTTTCACGCAGAGGGAAGAATATAAAAAGTCAGCTCAGCACAAAGAAGACATGGCATTCTGGAAGCATTGCTACAATAATCAGCGCCATTATTCATTCCCGGCAGGCAGGCGTGCTTCAAACGGGGAAGCAGGCGAGGAAACAGCCGTATTTTCGGGCGAAATATACGAAAAGCTTTGCACGCTTTGCAAGGATGAGGGCTTTTCGCTCCAATTCCTTTTTATGTCACTCGTTGCCCTGACAGTCAACTCACTTACAAGGGCGGATAACTTCTGCATTTATTCATTGTCACATGGGCGAACCACGTTCCCCCTCAAGCAAACATCGGGCTGTATGATGAACACGATACCCGTTTTTTACGATATTGACGCGAATCTCAACACTCGCGAATTCTTAAAGGCGCAGTATACACGCTTCCTTGAATTCCTTTTGCACGGCAAGCTTTCAGAGGGCGACAGGACTCCAATATCCTACAAGGAGGCTTTTCGCAATAAGCTCAACTTCCTGCACGGCTGGATGATGTTCAGCTCAATGGAATACAGCAACACAGCCCGGGCTTCAAAGTATGAAATTAGGAGATTGCCCTACAAAACAATCCCGTATCAGTTCTACTGTGCGTTTTTGGAAGTAAAGGGCGACCGCGCGGAAATAAAGCTCACATACCAGAAAAAGCGTTTTGACCGTGAGCAGATCATAAAGGCAAAGCGTGCTTTGGAAAACATAGTAAAAGCACTAACGGAAAATCCCGATAATGAAATCAGGCATATAATCAAAGGAGAATAAATCGCCATGAACACAAATGAAACTGTATTGACCATACTCGAAGCAATAACAGGCATCGAAAAGAGCGATCTTGAAGAAAACCTTGAGCTCGACCTTCTGGAAAACGGAATACTCGACTCACTTTCAACCGTCACGATGGTGTCCGAGCTTTCAAAAGCATTGGACAAGCCCCTTTCGCTCCAGAGCTTTGAGCTTTCCGACTTCAGGTCCGTTTCCTCGATCACTTCTGCCCTCGAAAAACTGTGACACAAAAGTTGCAAAAAGGAACACCTTATATGAAACGAAGCATTTTATTTTTACTGACCGTCATTTTATGCGTTATTTCTCTTTTACCCACAAGCGCATATGCAAAGACGTATACTTTGGCTGATACCGACATAAGTCTTTCCATAGACGAAACCTCGTGGTACGTATTCACACGCGAAAACATAAAAGACAACAAAGAGCTTGCGGAATTCGAGATCACCTACGAATATATGAACGAGCTTTTCCTTCAAAACAAAGTTTACATGGATGCTGTCCTTTGTTTTGAAGACGGCAACTATATAGAGCTGTTTGTAAGAAAAAACCCTGTTGATTCCGGCATGGTTAATCTTTCAAACTATGAATATGATGATGTTTCGGAGATAGCAAAAGCCTTCGCAGAACAGCTCGGCTCCGAAAAATACTCGGTCTATGAGAACAATTATAAATTCGCAAGGCTTGACTATTTTGATTCAACGCTTAATTTCCACCTTTGTGAGTTCATTACTGTAGTAAACAAAGAAAGCTATACATTCACTTTTCAGGCAACATCACAGTTTACCGACTGGGATTACAAAGAGATTGAAAGCATCGTAAACAGCATACATTTTGATGTTGATACCTCATTGAAGGAAAAGAAAACAGACTCATTCTGGGGTAATGTTTTAACAAAAACAGTTATCGGTGCAGCAGTCGGCGGCATTACAGGAGCAATTATTGCGGCAGTAAACAAAAACAAGAAAAAACGCAGCGAAAACAGCGATGTTCCTCCCACCGGCCCCACGGAAACAAACTTATAAACACTTTCACCCTCCGTCACCGCATTGACGGAGGGTGAATTTTCGTTCATTCGCCACCAAAATGAATATATCTCGTTCAGAGTCAACAATTATTTATCGCAATACGATAAATAATTGTTGACTTACGATTATTTGTGTGTTATATTGCAATCAAACAATCAAGGAGGTTTTTCAGAAATGGAACAAAAAACTCTTTCAAATTGGCTCAAGGGCATTATTATAGGTGTCGGCATATGCGGTCTCATTATATACGGCGTGATAGTGCCAATGTTCGGCTTTTCAATCGCAGAGACTTATGATGAATTTTCATATATGCTTTATCCGTGGCTGGTTTTTATCTGGATCTCGGCGCTTCCCTGTTATGCGGTGCTTTTCTGCGGCTTGAAAATTGCCGTAAACATTGGAAAGGACAATGCTTTTTGCATGAAAAACGCCTCTCTTTTTAAATGGATCTCCGGCCTTGCATTGGGTGATACCGTATACTTTTTTATAGGGCATCTTGTGCTTATGATGTTAAACATGTCGCATCCGAGCATAGTACTGCTTTCATTGTTCGTTGAATTTTTCGGCATTGCAATTGCCATCGTGGCAGCGGTGATGTCACACCTTGTGAAGAAAGCGGCACTCTTGCAGGATGAAAACGATCTGACCATATAGGAGGCACAAATGGAAGGCAATATAATTTTTAATATTGATGTAATGCTTGCAAAAAGGAAAATGAGCGTAACAGAACTTTCAGAGCGTGTGGGAATAACGCTTGCCAATATGTCCGTACTGAAAAACGGCAAGGCAAAGGCAATAAAAATATCGACTCTCATAAAGCTTTGCGAAGCACTTGACTGTCAGGTCGGTGACATTTTGGAATATAAAAAGGCGGAATAATATGTTTTTCAAGCGGTTTATAATTTGTTTTACATTAGCTTTACTTTTGCCCATATTTTCTTCCTGCACTTTTTCCGATCCGATAATTGATTCTTTACCTCGTTATACAAGCAAGTCTTTTTTTACTTCGGGCGGATTTCAGGATTATACCGATTATGCAAAGTACACATATGACTCCATTACCGTTCAGGACTTTGAAGCTTCAGAATTTTTCCGCACAGTAACTTACGCTGATGTCGAGGAAATTTTGCTCTATATAGACAATTTTGAAGAATGGGTTCAAATAACAGGCGGAAAATTACAGGCAAATTACGACTTTGACAAAAGCGTTGTTTCCAAGGGTGATTTCTTTTATATTAAAACAAAGGACACATACGGTAAATATGACGACTACACCGTCTACTACTTTGATGTTGATGTATTAACGCTGTACTATTTTCATAACAATATTTAACGTTAGTGGCGTAAGGCACAGTAAACACGAAATAAGTTCCGAATAAAAGTTCTGTCATATCAGCATCGATTTTTCTCATTGAAAAAGCACATGTATTCTGTATATAATTATTTATCGGTATACGAATTCAAAAGTTTTAAAAAAGGAGCGAGGCTAAAATGAAAAAGACTGTTTTTTCGGTTATCCTGTGCTTGGTCTTGGCACTTCACATTATGCCTTTATCGGTATATGCTACACAAAATACGGAGGATATTATCATTCTTTACGAAAACGATGTGCATTGTGCCGTTGAGGGTTATTCCAAAATTTCAGCAATGAAAAAGGAGCTTCAGCAAAACTATGCTCATGTAGGTGTGGTTTCTGTCGGCGATTATGTTCAGGGCAGCAGCCTCGGTGCTGTTTCAAAGGGCGAATACATAGTAAATTTAATGAACCTTGTAGGATATGATGCTGTCACTTTGGGAAATCATGAGTTTGATTACCGTCTTTCAAGGCTTAACGAGCTTGTTGATATTATGAACACCAAGCCCGTCTGCTGTAACTTCCAAAGAATAGGTGAAGAAAAGTCTTATTTTGAGCCATACTCCATCGTTTCTTACGGTGATGTTGATATTGCCTACATAGGAATTACGACACCGTCAACAATTTCGTCGTCATTCCCCGGCCAGTTCAAGGATGATGACGGCAACTATATTTTCACTTTCAATCCGAATACGCTTTATGATGTTGTGCAATCAAGCATTGATTCTGCAAAACAGGCAGGTGCGGATGTAATAGTGGCACTTTCGCATATCGGCTATGAGGAAGAGTCGCTGTATTCAGATATTGAGGACCTCATTGAGAACACAAGCGGTCTTGATGTTGTTCTTGACGGACATTCCCACAGCGTAATTGAAAGCATGAAGCTCACCGATGAAGGCGGAAACGAGGTCGTATTAACTTCTACGGGAACTAAATTTGAGCACATAGGCAAGCTGACCGTTTCAGACGGCAATATCAAAACGGAGCTTATAAAAACGGAAGAATACGATAATACCGATTCCGGGATCGATGACTATATAGCAAAGATAAACAACGAATATGCACAGCTTGGCGAGCGTAAAATCGGGGTGAGCGAGGTTGACCTCATAACCCATGATGAGAACGGCAACCGCCTTGTAAGACTCGGTGAAACCAACCTCGGCGATTTTTGTGCCGATGCATTCCGTTTCGTCACGGGTGCCGACATAGGCTATATCAACGGCGGAGGTCTTCGCTCTATGATGGAGTCAGGCGAGGTGACCTTTAATGATGTCCTCAATGTATTCCCGTTCAACAATCAGGTTGTGGTTGCCAAGGTAAGCGGACAGGTTGTTAAGGATATGCTTGAAATGTCAATTTTGAACCTGCCTGCGGAGGAAGGCTCCTTCCCCCATATGTCGGGCATTACATTCTCTGTGAACATGGCAATACCCCATTCCGTCATAATTGACGAGAATGAACAGTTCAACGGCGTTTCGGGAGAGTATCGCGTATACGATATCAAGGTATTCAACCGCGAAAACGGAAAATATGAGCCCATTGACCTTAACAAAGAATATACTTTTGCATCACATAACTATTGTATTCTTGAACACGGCAGCGGAATGAAAATGTTTGAGGGTGCGCAAATCGTGCAGAACGACGGTATGCTCGATGTCGAAATGCTCGAAAAATACATTGTTGAAAACTTAAACGGCACAATAGGAAAGCAGTATGAAAATATGTCGCCCAACATTACATTTACCCAAGGCTTCAACGCGGAGCCTCCTCAGACGGGCGACAGCAACATAATGCTTATAACAGCTATTACTCTTATTACAGCAAGCATAGCGATATTGTTCTTCCTGCCCGATACAAAAAAGCGGTAAAACAACCGATGTTTCCCCCGAAAGCTCCACACAAACAAGCCGACACACAAAAGCTCTGCACGCGCAGGGAATGAACCGCCTCGCCCTTGCCCGTATTGAGCATACGGCATCAAGGTCAAGCGTCAGACAAAGGGTATTAAGTCCCATTCGGGCGCACGCAAGTGCCGATTCACAACCTGCGTGACCGGCACCCAAAACCGCTACATCATATTCTCCTGTAAAAAATGTACTCATTCTGTTGTTGTACCAAATCCGTCAAATCTGTGCAATGAGAAGTATTGTATATAACTGCAGACTCTTGGTTTGCAATATATGAATAATAATAAATCAGAACTGAAGGCTTGCTGCTTTATTCAGCATTATTTATCACTTCAAGCCGAAGGCTTTCCGCTGTTAATGTTGACTTTAACAATAAAACTTAATACAATGGTTTATAATCAGTATATTTTTAATTGAACAGAACAGGGGATAAAGAAGTATGAGTTCAGCATCACTTGATAAGAAAACAGACAGAATAATATATTTTGATTATCTGAGAGTCTTTGCCACTCTTGCATTGATTTTTGCTCATACTGCCGCACAGAATTGGCATACGGCCGACGTTACCGGATTTGCATGGAACGTATTTAATGTTTTTGACAGCATAGGCAGATGGTGCGTTCCCGTTTTTGTTATGATAAGCGGCTGTATTTTTTTAAGCAGGGATATACCGATTAAAAAGCTGTATTCAAAGAACATACTGAGAATGGTGATTTCTTTTATCGTGTGGTCCCTCGTGTATGCTGTTTTTGTTGAGGGAGCTGCCGAAAAGTTAATGGCTGCAATTCTCGGACATTATCATATGTGGTTTATACTCATGATAATCGGCCTTTATATGTGTTTGCCGTTTATAAAGCCCATTGTTGCAACCGATTCCAATACGAAATACTTCCTCCTGCTGTCCTTCATTTTCGTTTTCCTGCTGCCCGAACTTAAAAACCTGGCACTTGATTTCGGACAAGTCTTCTTCAATACATTGCCCGAAGGAGGCACCTTGGCAGACAAATTCATCGTCGCAATCAATAAGATTTACGATAATATAGCCACAATCAATGTACATACGGTTTTAGGATTTACCGGCTTTTTCGTTCTGGGATATTATATCAACAAAACGGAGCTGAGCAAGAAACAACGGGCAGGCATCTATATTCTCGGAATACTTGGCTTTATTTTTACCATAATAGTAACCGCTTTCATCTCAATCAAAACTCAGTCGCTCAATCAGAATTACTATGAAGTTCTTACTGTAAATATACTGTTCAACGGAATTGCAATTTTCACATGGTTCAAATACAGAAGCTACCCTCATCTCAAGCTGAACCGTTTTGTGAAAAAGCTGTCCGATTACAGCTTCGGCGTATATCTCGTTCATGCACTTGTGCTTGAACAGCTCGAACGCTTCGGTCTTAATACCCTTTCTTTCAATCCGCTGTTGGCGGTCATTTGCATCGGTTCGCTGGTCACTGTAATATCTTTTGCAATTTCAGCGTGCCTGCACAAAATACCGATAGTAAATAAATGGTTGGTATAAACAAAAAACCCTGCCTTGAGGCAGAGTTTTTCCGTACTTATTCAATATTACCTGTCACTTCAAATTTATCTGGCACATTTTCATGGTTAAAAGTGCCGCCTCGTGGGAATTAACCGTTACGCCTGCACAGCAGGAAGCATCAACATATATCTCTTTTTCGGGGAAATTTGCCTTTAAAATCAGAGCATTTGATACTACACAAATATCGGTGCAAAGCCCGATAAGGGTGATGTCAAAATCCTCATCCGAAACGGCTTCCTTTATAAGCTTGGGAAGCTCTGTGGAGCCAAACGTATTCTTTTCAACGGCAATATACTTTTTGCCCGAAAGAGCCTCGGCTACGGTTTTATTGAGTTCCCAACCCTGAGTGCCCTTTATGCAATGCGGAACAGGCAGCTTTTGCCCCTCTGAAGTATCCGCATAGTTTTCAAAATGGGTATCATAGGTGACAAAAATTTCACCCTCAAACTCACGGATCTTCCTTGCTGCACCCTCTATAATCGAAACTGCTTCCTTAGTGCCGAGTGCACCGTCAACAAAATCGTTCTGAATATCAACAACCACCAATAAATGCTTCATTCTGACCTCCCGTAAATTAAAAGCACTTCAAGCCTCTGTATATATACTTATAATATATCTTTTATCTTCACTTTTCAAACAAAAAAAGCCCGTGCATTGCACGAGCTTTTGTTTGTAAAACCGAAATTACTTGATTTCGACTGTTGCGCCAACTTCTTTGAAAGCTGCTGCGATCTTTTCGCATTCTTCCTTTGAAGCACTTTCCTTGAGGGGCTTGGGAGCGCCGTCAACGAGTTCCTTAGCTTCTTTAAGGCCAAGACCTGTAACTTCGCGAACAACCTTGATAACCTTAATCTTTTCGGGACCAACGTCCTTCAAGATTGCGTCAAACTCTGTCTTTTCTTCTGCTGCTTCAGCTGCGCCTGCTGCGGGGCCTGCTACTGCTACTGCTGTTGCTGCTGCGGATACGCCAAATTCCTCTTCAAGTGCCTTTACGAGCTCTGAAAGCTCCAAAACTGTCATAGCTTTGATATCAGCAATAAGTTGCTCTTTATTCATTGTATTTTCCTCCTGTTAAATTTCAAAATTATAAATTGGATTTGTTTTGCACACAATATTATTCAGCCTGTGCGCCGTCTGCCTTCTTTGCAATCTGATCGAGAACGATTGCCAAGCCGGAAATGGGGGACATCATGCTGCCAAGCAAGCGTGACAAGAGAACTTCTCTTGACGGGAGATCTGCCAATGTGTTCATTGCTGCTGCGTCTGATACAACACCGTTGATGATACCGCCCTTGATTTCACACTTCTTATACTTCTTGATGCTCTCCTTAAGGATTTTTGCAGGTGCTACTGCATCATCATAACCGAATGCGAATGCTGAAGGTCCTTTCAGGAACTCGTTGATGCTTTCGTCGATTTCTGCTTCTTTTGCTGCGCGTTCTACTATTGAGTTCTTCAAAACTACATATTCAACGCCTGCCTTACGCATATTGTTACGGAGTGCCGTAACCTCTTCAACTGTAAGTCCACGGTAGTCAAATACAACCAATGACTGAGCCTTGCGGATTTTTTCTGCAACCTCTGCTACCTGTTGAGCTTTCATTTCAATAACCTGAGCGTTTGCCATGTTTTCACCTCCTTGCGTGATCTCGTAAAAAACTAAACCCCTGTCACAAAGACAGGGGTAACTAACAAAAACCTTGTTTTTTGCTACCTCGGCTGGATTTACGTGCAATCACTACCTGCTGTCTTTGGCAAGCTATTTACTTTTCCGTTGGCTATGATATCACATCAAAATGTATGAGTCAAGCATTTTTTCAATAAAAATCGGGAAAAAGTGCCTGCATACGCTCCGTAGGCACGGAAAATACATTCTGTATCTGCTTAACTATCGCTTTGGGGCGTGCTTCTATTATCTCTCTCTGCGCTTTTACGGCATTTTCCCATGCTGAATAGCTCATAAATCCCCAGCGCTGCGTGTGCCTTTTCATTTCTTCCCTCATTTCGGCCACCATTTCATCGTAAAGCGTGAGTGAATACTCGGGAAAAACCTTCATCACCTCGGCATAGCGCTTTACAAACTTATCGCGCCATGAAGCATTTGCCTTGAGTGCTGTCGGTATATACATGTTCGTCTTTGAACCGTCGGGCGTTGTGAAGCCCTCGCCCGTGAAATACTGAAAAAGCGTATTGCTCGTCTTGCTTCTGAACGAAAAATCGCAGTCAAAAAATACGGGACGCCACTTTATCTCATAATCGTTCGTGTTCCACATCTTTTGATTGTATATATCACCGTCACCGCAATAGGAACGGGCAATTATATAATCGATCCACGAATCCGCATCGACATACTCGCAAAATCTTTCGTAATTTTCCTGCTTAGTCAAATTCCAATTTTGTGCATATTCAAGCACCTGTTTGATTTGTGAGTTGTTTCCTGCTATCGCAAAAGTGTTTCTGCGAATTACGTTTATCTTGTTTTCGTCAACGCCGTGTTGATACGCAAAACAGCTCTCGTTCTGATTTTCTTTGAGGTCATAAAGTCCCCAATATCTGCCGTTTATATAGACCGCAACAAAGCGCGACATTGCACAGTCAAGATTAAGACTCGAAAACAAAACGCCTGCATACGCATCGACAAGCCTTGAGCCGTCATAGTTCTGCCCTGCGTTCCTGAGCGTGAGTGAGCTGAACGAGGTTATGGGGTAATCCTCAAAGAACGGATAAACGACCGAGGTCTGTCCATATCCGCTTCTCAGATAGAGATTGAGCGATTTTTGTGCATATTTTCGCGTTGAGTTGCCCGAAACTCTGAAGCCTGCCGGGAAGCTTGCTGCGAGTGTGCCGTCAGCCTCATAATATTCGACAAAGCACTCCCGTTCCACAATATCGCTTTTTTTATAAGACCATTCCTCAACCGCATAGACAGCATTGAAGTCCGACTTTTCAGAGCTTATGCAAACAACGGGGATTGTGTGCTTTTCCTCAAACAGATAGGTTGTTGAAATTATATCGCTTGAAATATGCCCGTCTTTCACGCAAACCGCCCTTACAACGGTGTTCTCTTTTATGTTTATGGGCTTTGTATAGAGCGTGGAATTCTTGTCGGGTGCCTCAGAGTCGAGCGTGTAATATATATCGCCCTCGCCCGTAAGTGAAAGCGTGAAAGGTGCATCCACAATACCGCCTGCACGGGAAAAGACGGGGACATTGAGCTGTGCCTTGAGTGGCTGTGCATTTTCGCTTCCCTTTGTAGGGCTTGCAAAGAAAACTCTTTCGCCCGAAAAATCACCGCTTGCTCTTCCGCTTGTAACGCCAAGCCTTAATGCGCCTGTTTCAAACGTGTCAAAAATACAGCTGCCGTCGGACAGGTAGAGTGTTTCGCCTGCCTGCGATACGGAAAAAGCTCCGCTCTCTGTCGATACGGAAAAAACTTCATACGAAAGAGGGCCTATGCTCCCCGTGAGGGCATACTTTTGAAGATTTGAAAGGTCGTCCGACAAAAACAGCCCGTCAAGCGGATACGAGCTGTCTGTCGGGTTATATATTTCTATCCAGTCTTTTGCAGTGCTTCTTGCAGCCTTTGATGAGGATACTTCGCTTATAAAAAGGCTTGTTTTGTCAAGCTTGTCCGCATTATTGATGCTCTCGCTTGCGTGCGTTATGTTTTCCATGCCCGGTGTTGCCTTTGCAAAGAAAAGCCACTTTGAGTCCTTTTTGCCGTAGGAAACATTGTCAAGACGGCTCTCATCCGGGAAAAGCACATTCTCATATTCAAAGCTTGAAAAATCCGTCAGAATAAGCGCTTCACCGTCACTTACACGGAAAGATGTGTGCTTATCCTTATCCTTGCCCGAAAGATATATTATAAAATACTCTCCGCCTTTAAGCTCATAATCGGGTAAACGCCACTTCAATAAATCACCCGAATTATCGGAAAGGAAGTAGTTACTAAGATTTATGCTTTTATCTGAAGCGTTGTATACTTCAACCCACGGTGAACGGTCACCATCCTCGTCAACAAGCGTGTTCTTGTTTTCTATCATCAGCTCATTTATATAAACGGGTGCTGTCTCGCCCATCGGCTTGGGCGTATTAAGCTCAGCATACGAGTCGCTGTTCTTTTCGCCACGTGTTGCTTCAGCAAAGAAAACCTTTTCGCCCTCATCATTGCGGCCCACGGACATACCCTCACCCACGCTTGAAAGGTCAAGAAAATCATACTGTTTTCCGCCCAAAGCAAGATAGATAAAGCCCTCTTGCGCCGAAACCGAGAACGAAGCCGCATATTCGCCCGTAAAGTCAAGGCTTACGGTAAAGTATTCATTGGGCTTGAGCTCATAGTAGGGGAAGCGCCACTTCGCCATATCGCCTGCGTTATCCGAAAGAGTGAAGTATGCAAGCTGTACTGCCCTCTCGCTTCTGTTGTAAAGCTCCACAAACGAACGGTTTGCTTCGTTTATATAAATCTCGTTTTCCGTATAGTCAACATCATATATATCGGAAGCCTTTTTAAACAAAAGACCTGCATTTTCCTTTGACGGAGTTGCCGTAAGGCAGTAGTAATACCTTCCCCCGTGATACGCATAGCTCACATCGCTGTCAAGTGACGGAACGGAAATCTTTGTCATCACATTGCCGTGTGCATCCTTCAACACAATGCCTGCCCCCTCTTTGGGAAGCTTAAAGCCTACGGACGGATACTCAAAATCAGTTTCGCTTTGTGCATCGGAGGCAAGTATAACAAAATAGTCCTTTGCCTTTATAACGCCCGACTCAAAAGTATAGCTTGCGCCCTTTACGTCGGTTCTTTCAATGGTAAATCCTGAAATATCAATATCCTCATCGGTTGCATTGTAAAGCTCAATCCAATCAGGAGAGTCAAGATTTTTAACAATCAGGGAGCTTGAAGACGATGATACCACTTCGGATATTATTATTTTGTCGGACGCGGAAAAAAGCTCAACGGCATCACAGCCAAAGAGCGAAGATACAATCGCCGTTAAAATAATAAATATCCAAAAAATACGGTTTTTCATCAAAAATCTTCTCCTTTTTGCATTCGTTGATTATACTACAATGCTCAAAAGAAAAAAAGCGTATTAAACCAAAGTTCACGAAGATATAACAACACAGAAAACGCCCAAGCATTTTTATGCTTGGGCGATATGCTTTAAATCCTTATTTGCCTTCCATTGCCTTTTGTGCAAAGGAATTGTCAACGAGTTTATTGAAATCAACGCGGTTTGCAAGCTCGCCTGCACCGTCCATGATATCCTGAAGTCTTGTAAACGAATCCTCAGTCATTACACCGTTTTTCGTCCATGAATCCGTCTCGCGATAGCTCTTTGCTACAAGTGAAAGTGTTTCTACATCGCTGTCGGGGAAAAACGGCTGCATTGCCTTTGCAATCTCCTCATCGCTTGCACTCCATACCCATTCCTGCGCCTTGTAAAGTGCGCGAACAAAAGCTTCCACCATCTTTGAATCGTTCTTTATCGTGTCGGGCATAACCATGAATGCCGTGTAGGGTACCTCGCCCGATTCAAGTCCCATGTTCGCTACGATATAGCCCTTTCCTGCGTTTTCAAACTGGCTTGCCGTGGGCTCAAACAATGTTACATAATCGCCCGTACCGCCTTCGAATGCACCGCCCATGAGGTTGAACTGGATATTGTCAATAACCTCGACATTTTCACCCGGCACAAGCCCGTTTTTCTTCAGAACATAGAGAAGTGTCATATAGGGCATACCGCCGGGTCTTCCGCCTATAACGCTTTTACCCTTTAAGTTTTCCCACGAGAAATCACCATCTTCCCTTCCGACAAGGAACGAACCGTCACGCTTTGTAAGCTGTGCAATAATCATCGGGTGGTTTTCCTTTCCCTCGTTCACAACATAAACGCCCGTTTCGGGACCCATGAGCGAAATTTCCGCTTCGCCTGCCAAAAGTGCCGTCATGCTCTTGTCACTTCCGCCACCCGTTACTATCTCAATGTCGAGCCCTTCCTTTTCAAAAAAGCCCTTTGTTATGCCTGCATAAAGCGGTGCATAGAACACGGAACGGGTAACTTCGTTAATAGTTATTTTCCTCAAATCATTTTTCTGCCCACAAGCTGTAAGCGAGAGCAGAAAAACGGCGACGAGCAATACTGCCAATACTTTTTTCATACAATAGCCTCCATATTTTTGTTGATTTATTGATATTCACGGCGAAGCATTCTTGTGACTGAACATAAAAACAAAAGCCGTGGGCATATTAAAAGCGGAGGTATTTTTATGCTCATTCTTTTTGTCCGAACCGTAATACTGTATTCACTTGTATTGTTTGCATTCCGCCTGACAGGCAAAAGACAGTTAAGCGATCTTCAGCCGTTTGACCTTATAATCACGCTCTTGATTGCAGACCTTGCTTCCGAGCCTGCCTCAAACATGAGCATACCGCTTATATACGGCATAGTACCCATACTTGCACTCATACTGCTTCAACAGCTCATATCCTATCTTTCGCTTAAAAGCAGGCAGTTTCGGAGCATAATATCGGGAACACCGCTCATTGTGGTAGAAAAGGGCATAGTCGTCGAAAAAGCGCTCAAGACCGCCCGATACACGTTAAACGACCTTATAGAGCAAATGCGTGCAAAAGACGTTTTTGAGCTGTCGTCGGTAGAATACGCAATACTTGAAACCAATGGCGACATATCGATTTTGAAAAAGGGCGCACAGCTTCAGCCAAGCTATGAGGATATGAATATTCCGCCCCCCGAATCTTTGATTCCGTCCATGCTGATAGAGGACTCGAAGATATGTGAAACGGCACTAAAAGAGGTCGGATTTGATAAGGTATGGCTTGAAAAGCAGCTCAAAAAAGCGGACATTAAAAGCGTGGAAGATGTGTTTTTTGCGTTTTTGAATCCGTCAACCAAGCTTTTGCACATACAGTGCAATGACAAGCAAAAATCCAAAGTCACATATATCGACATCACCAAGGAGAACAAAAAATGACGAACTCATTAAGAAGTGAACTTACAAATCTTTTGATGTGCATACTTCTTGTGCTTGCATTGGTTTTTCTTTTCATATTTCCGCGAAACTATCTGAATGACTTGCTTGACGATATAAATATATATGCCAATAACACAAAAATCGGAATTGAAGAAGACAACGGTGACAAAATCATCGAAAATACGCAAAAAATGGTTGACCGCTTTCAGAAATCGTCAAGCATACTCAAGCTTTTTTTAAATCATGAAGATGTTGACGAGCTGGAGCTTTATATACAAAGCTGTTATTACACCGCAAAGACAGACCAAAAGGAGTACCCTGTAATTATAGACAATTTAGAGAATATTCTGCAAAAATGCAAATATTTGTTTGATGTTGAAACCTTTACAGTATATAATCTTTTTTGAGGTGAACAAAATGAGAGAATATACAATTAAAAAGGTCGCTTCAAGCGATATAGATTGGGCAAAAATACCCGTGCTCAACATTGACAATCATCAATGGACCGAAAAAACAGATATATGCGCCACAGCACAGATTGCATATGATGAAACAGCAATATATGCTTATCTTACCGCAAAGGAAAAGGCAGTTCTTGCGCGTTACACCACGCAAACCTCGCCCGTCTGGACGGACAGCTGTCTTGAATTCTTCTTCTGCCCCATAGAGGGTGACCTCAGATATTTTGACTTTGAGTCAAACCCCAACGGCTCGACCTTTGTAGGCTTTGGCAGAAACAGTCAGGAAATTCTGCGCCTTGTAACGGTTGAAGCAGAGAAATCCATAGTAAGTGCCGAAACCGCACGCACCGAAAACGGCTGGAGTGTGCTTTATACAATCCCTTATGACTTTATCCGCATAATAGTCCCCGACTTCAAGCCGACTTCGGGCATGAAAATCCGCGCAAACTGCTACAAATGCGGTGATGAAACAGAAAAGCCCCACTTCATTTCATGGAACAGAATAAACAGCGAAACACCGCAGTTCCACCGTCCGCAGGACTTCGGTCTGATGATATTTGAGTAAAGTAAGATGAAAAAATAAAGAGCATTTCGGCAGTATCTGAAATGCTCTTTTATAGTTTTCTCTTTTTGAAAAACAGCTTGATAAGACCAAAATATGACTTGTATCCGTCATCGGGCAATGTCGGGGCTGTGCAGCGTCTGCCCAAAACACCTCCAAGCTCATCGGCTTCCTTTTCCCAAGGATAGCTGTAATAGTCATAGGGCAGTTTTTTCATTCTTGCAAGAATATTTATGGTGACGGACGGGCAGGCAACAGAGAAAAGATAGCGGAAAAAGCCCATTTTTTCAAGCTGTAATCTGTGACCGTATTCATGCTTTATTGTGTTTATATCCTGATGCTTTTTACTTAAACCGATAAATCCAAACGAAAAGGAGGATTTAAAGGCTGTCTTTAATACCGTCACGCCCTTGTAACAGGAAAAGTAGTTTGATGCAATAATCGCTTTGCAGTTTTCGTTTGCTTTATTGTAGTTCTTCCTGTCTTCTTTGATTTTTGCAACAAAGCTCCTGATGCGCTTTGTAAGCTTATCAAGCATACGCGCCCCCCTTCCTTTTCTTATTGCTGAAATTATATATTTTTGCAATTCAATAGTCAATGCAAAGCTCGTCTGACACGAAAAAGGACCGCACAGTTTGTGCGGTCCTTTAATAACTGTTTTAACGTTTCTACTCGTTCTTACAATTATTTGTTCTGGAAGTCATATGTACCCCAGGGCTGTACAGCCATTGTATCGGGCAAGAAGCCGTATGCGAGGTAGAACTTCAAGATGTTGGAGAACATGTAGATCATGTTGCAGTAGTTCATTGTACCAAGGTCACTT
>JAFQXA010000019.1 GCA_017407205.1 Clostridia bacterium | reverse complement strand
TACAATTGCCTTTTCGGGCAATGCTCTGTTTTGGTTAATACCGTCAGCTGCTGCTTTTGCTGCTTCAAAAATTGTACCGAGTTCAAACGCTTCTGCTTCTTCTGCTGCAAAAACGCTCATGGGCAAGATTGAAAGCAACATTGCAAATGCCAACAGGAAAGCTAAACACTTTTTCATTTGACCACTCCACCTTTTCTTTACTTTCTATGTTTTTACATACATTTTAGCGAGTGTTTATTAACATATGGTTAATAATGAACACCCACACTACACACAATAACATTTTATAAGTAAAATTTCAAGAAATTTTTTATATATTATTTCATGAGCTTGGATTCTTTAACGTAAAAAAACGAACACCAAGGTGTTCGTTTTTTGTAAAATAAGTATATTATTTGCTTTTAATAGGCATATGCCATATATTCTCGTCTTATATCAGCTGAAGCATATACTTTGCCGTACTCGTCAACGTGTATTGCACTGACGCAGCCTACCCCGTCGCTGAACTCGTCCTTATCATAGAGATTAAATCGCATTGCTTTAAGCTCTTCAAGAACCCAAGGCGAATACCGAGCCTCTATTGTTATGGTTGAACCGCTGCCGTAAAGTCTCGGAGCATGAATTGCCTCCGCAACAGTCATATCAAAGTCGAGCATATTGCTTATCGTGATTGCAGTTGCCGTTATTATCGCACTGTTGCCCGGTGATCCGACACCGAGCATCGGTGTTCCGTCAGCGTGTGCGACTATGCAAGGTGCCATCGTGCTTGATACTCTGTCACCAACCGCACAGTTTCTTGACGAAATACAGAATCCCGTGCCGGGCATTGCGATTTCGGAACCGAAGTTTGCACCGAGCGTATTGTTTGACGCAACCATGTTACCCCACTCATCACGCGTTACGAGCATTGTTGTAGACTTTGTATCAAACCAGTCAACATCCTCGGTAAGCTCTTCAAGACTCAACACCTTTGTATTCAAGCTGCTCGCGGGACGAATGCCGAAGCTTGTTGCAGTTATCCTGACTGTTTCAGGATGGTCATGTCCCAAAAGTTCAAGGTCATAATCGTCCATCTTCTTAAGCATTGAAAGCACACTTGCACCGCCGGTTGCCGTACCCGAGCCTGCGTAAATGGTGTGTCCCCTGTACTCTCCAACTCTCGGTTCACCTTCAATTACTTCATAGGACGCAAACAGCTCACGAGTCATTGTGAGTCCACGGCTCTGCATATACGCACACAGCTCATCAGTAAATTCACTGTCATAGAAATATGAGATCCCGTTATCACTTATGGCCTGAAGCACTTTACCAAGGTCTTCATTTTTGAATATATCACCCTCGCTGAAATATTCGCCCTCGCTGTTTCTGAAAAGTGTCCTTATATATTCATCTTTCTTATCTGCTACAAGCTTTGACTTTTTGCAAAATGTATTTGTGACCGCAAAGCCCTCGTTTGCAAGCTTAATGACAGGCTTGAGTATCTCCTGCAAGGTCATTGTACCGTACTTTTCGAGCATTGTTACGGCACCGAGGGGAATACCCGGGATGCCTGCACCTCCCTTGCCTGTTCCACCTACCATGTAGTCCATGGTAATATACTTATCCTCTTCTGCAAGGTAGATTACCGTAATTCCGCCACCGCCCAAGCTTGAACCTGAAGGCTCGCAAAGACCGACCGCAAAAATAGTTGCAACAGCGGCATCTATAGCGTTACCGCCTGCCTTGAGGATATCAACACCAATCTTCGAAGCATATTTGCTTGCACTTGCTACACCGCCATTTGTGCCTACACCGCTTGTTCCGTAAAGGTCACCCTCCATAACACCGGGGCCGTTATAAGGTGTAGGGACCGGAGTCGGCACAGGTGATAAGGTTATCATGGGAGCCGGCAGTTTCATGCCGGTCAAGCTTTCCCATGTTTCAACAGTCACCGAATCGGGGAGTTTCTCTTCGTCAAGGAATGAAGACAACACTTTGGCATAGAAGTACAGACTTGTTTTAAAGCCCATTGTACCTTTAGCTGTTATGATGTAGGACGGTGCCAAACCCGTACTCTTTGTATAGGCTACCGCTTCCTTTGTTTTTTGTGCATATTCTTCCTTTGTGATTGTAACGCCGTTTGCAATATTCTCACCGTCACCCTCAGGACTGTCAGCCCAAACGCGTTGCACTCTTGATAGAATGTTACCGTTTATATAGGAAACAGTGTTCATCATAAGAAGTAAGAATTCAGGGATACTTATGGTTTCGCCACTGACTGCAACCGTTTTGGGAAGCGTCTTTGAATATTTGATTCTTGACACCAAGCGTTTGGCAGCTTGAGCTACGTCATTATAAGCTACCGTCTTTATCCGTGTTGAACTTTGTGTTTGTACCTTTTCGGGCAAGAATTCGGGAACCGGAGTGTATACGGGAACTGTTGACGGAGTTTGAAGCTTTTCGCCCGTTATATTTTCCCAAGTCTTTACGGTAATGCTGTCTGCAAGCTCTCCGTCTGCATCAGCTCCTGAAAGCAAGCTCGCGTATGTATAAACAAGATTTTCAAAGCTCATCATACCAAGTGAGCAAAGCATGCTTTGAGGAGCTTCATCCTCAAATAATATGTATTCCTGTATATCCTTTGCCAAAATGAGATATTCATTTTTTGAAAGTGCACCTTCCTTAAGGCTTTCATTGCCCTTTACAACAGGAAGAATGTTCTTGATTTCAAATTCCTCTTTTTCAGATTGCAGACCTGCAACTGTATCTGTAAAAAGCGAAAGCAAACTTGACATATATACTTTCACACCAAAAACAGAAACACTTATAGGAAGCTCACTCTGCCTTCTTGTTGCAACGGCTACACGTTCTGCAATTCGGCGCACTGCTTCAAAATTCACTTTTACAGGCTCCGCGGTAACTGCTGAGCCACCCATTGTCGCAAAAACATGCCACGGAATAAGATTTATGCTTTCGGGCAATGCACCGTTCTTTGCGCATGATGCAAGAATTGTAACAATTGCAAGAGCAAAGGATTGATAACCTACACTACCTATTTCCGATGTGAAATAGTTGGGCATTCTGCTGTTGCTGTCAGAATATGTTACAGCCTTTTCTGCCAAAACAAGGTATTCATCTTTTGTAATTGTAGCCGATGTTTCGGTTTGTGTAGGTGACGGAGCAGTTGCGATATCCTTAAGCGGTATTTCCGAATCAGTTCCGCTATTGTAATAAGATATTGCCATGGACGCAATATACATATACTGTGCAAACTGTATACTGTCACCCGCTACCATGACAGTTTCAGGGAACTCCTTCGTTGACTTGAGTGTGCGTTCAATAGCTATTGCAGCTGTTGCAATATCGCTCTTTTTATAGGATTTACCCAAGGGCTCAGCCGTCGGCTTGAGGGTTGCTGTCGGCTTTGGTGTTGATACGGAATTTCCTGTATCATCACCCGTGAGCTCTTTCCACGAAACAACATCTATACTGTCGGGCAGTGCCTCATATGTTTTATAATAAGTGAGTATTGACGAATAAACATAAATAGCATTGTTGTAGGAAATCCTCGTGCCGGAAACAACCGTTAAAAAGTTCGGACAACGGCCGTTTTCTGAAACAAAGGTTATTCCGTTTTGTGCCATTTCAAGATACTTGTCCTTATCAATATTAACACTTTTTACCTTATCCTGAGGGTTACTCGCTTCACCACAGTTTTCACCCACTATGCTTTGGCTTAAATCGCCACTTTCATTAAGTGCAAGCGTAGTCTTCAAAAGCACGCCAAAGAACATGGGCATTTCTACATCTTCACTTGCGATTTTAACGCTCTCGGGAAGCTTGCCGTTCTGCTCAACATAAAGCTTTGTCGCCTGTGCAGCATCAAGAACCTGATTTGCAGTAAATCCGCTTGCAGCAAGCGTAGCAGGAAAATACGCCATTATCATGGCTATAACCAAAATAATTGCTAACGCCTTTTTCATATCCCACACCTCTTATATATCAATTTTATATATTGTTTAATAAGCATACGCCATATATTCGCGTCTGTAGTCCGCACCTGCATATATCGTTCCGTCATCATCAACATATATTGCAGATACACAGCCAACGCCCTGGCTGTATGATTCACCTGTGCTCAAGCTGTAGCCCATGTTACGCAAAGCATCGAGTGTCGATCTTGAATAACGGTTTTCAATAGTAAGCGTTGAACCGCTTCCGTAAAATCTCGGAGCATTTATTGCCTGGCTTACATTCATACCAAAATCAATAACATTGCTTACGGTTATTGCAGTAGCCGTAATTATTGCACTGTTACCGGGCGAACCTGCTGCAAGCATCGGCAAGCCATTCTCGTGTGCCACGATAACAGGTGCCATTGTGCTCTGTATTCTTGATGACGGTTTGCCCGTGCTTGTATTCATGCCGGAATTGAAGCAGAAGCCCGTACCCGGAACTGCAACAGCACTTCCGAAATTATCACCCAAAGTATTGTTCGATGCCACCATATTGCCAAAGCGATCATACGTTGTAAGCATTGTTGTGCTCTTCATATCGTACCAATCGCAATTTTCAAGATCTACAGAATCAAGAACTTCCTGCTTAAGTATCGAAATCGCATTTGATACAGGACGAACGCCAAACGCTGTTGCCGTTATTCTGACTGTTTCGGGATTGTCATGGCCTAAGGCTGCAAGGTCATACTGACTCATGCTGTTGAGCATACCTATAACTCTCGAACCGCCCTGAGCCGTACCTGAGCCTGCATACACCTTGTAACCCCTGTACGTAGTCGTAAGCGGAACACGCTCAAGTGATGTATAGTTTGCAAAGTCCTGTTTTGAAACCGAGCTTCCGTTATCAATCAGATAATCACACATCATGTCGGTAAATTCGCTGTTGTAAAATCCTTCAATACCCCTGTTTGCAATAAGCTCCAAAGTATCTGCAAGGTCGGGATTCTTATAAATATCACCCTTGCTGTACAAATCACTTGTTTCATTGCGATAAAGGTTTACTGCGTACGGATATTGTGTGGGTATTATTGTCATCTTGTACGCCATTGTGGAGGTTACTTCAAATCCCTCGCGTGCAAGCTTGATTGTGGGAGCAAGAACTTCTTTAAGTGACATTGTGCCATACTTTTCAAGCATTGATATTGCACCGTGAACAATGCCGGGAATTGCAATTTTGTTTGCTCTGCCACTTCCATTCAAAACGGACGGAGTTTGGGACATATAGTCAAAAACTATATATTTTGCCTGTTCCGCAAGATAGATAACGGACAAACCGCCACCGCCAACGGACGAACCGGACGGTTCACAAAGACCGACTGCAAATATTGTTGCCACAGCAGCATCAACAGCGTTGCCGCCTGCTTTCAATATATCAAGGCCGATTTGTGATGCAAACTTGCTTGCACTTGAAACAGCACCATATACGCCGACAGCACCTGTTTCAAACTCATCACCCTCCATTGCGCCCTTGCCGATATACGGAGTAGGCGTAGGCCTCGGAGTAGGTGTTGCAGTTTCAACGGGAAGCGGTAATTCCTCACCCGTAAGTGTTTTCCATGTAGTGACAGCAAATGTGTCAGGCAAATAATATCTGTATTTATAATGCTTTATAATCTCGCTCAGGAAGTATATGCCGCTTTCCATGCCCATCTCACCGAGCGGTGTTTCGCAATAGCTCGGAACCATGCCGTTTTCCTGTACTTCCTTTAAGACCGCACGTGCAACGGATATATAGTCACCCCTTGAAAGCGAGCCATCCTTAAGATTTTCGCCATTGCTTTCGCCGGGTTGTGCATCAACAATTTCAATATCACCTACATTTCCCGCTGAAAAGTCCATTACAAGCTTTGCAAAGGCATAGTAAAGCTCCGGCATTGTGTATCTAATGCCGTCAAGCATAATATATTTCGGGAGTTTATTCTGAATTTTTATCACGGCTCCTATACGCTCTGCCGTGTTCATAAGGGGAATTCTGCCGATTATTCTTGTATCTTTTTCTGTTTCTGTTGCCTGCTGTTCTTCAAAGGGTGCAAGATACTTCAATCGTACAACCGAAGGAAGCGTACCGTTTTCCAAGTAGTCTTTCAGCACTCTTGCAAAAGAAACGAGCATTGTTTCGTAGCTTATTTTTCCAAACCTTGATGTGCCGTAATTGGGAACCCGACCGTAGCGTGCCATGAAGTTTGAAACAGACTTCGCCATTGAAATATATTCTTCGTGCTCTGCGTAGATGTTTAAGTTGTTTCCGTTTGAAGCAAGCGGTTTTTTGAGATTGTCTGCCAACTCTATTTTTACGTTTTGTTTGTTTTCAGCTGCCAAAACCGCATCTGTTATGAGCTGAAAACACTCCTCAACATTTAATATGTCCCCTGCTATTTTGAAATTTTGCGGAATGGGCTTTTTTGAATCCTGTGCAGTACATATCTCATACGCACATGAGCCTATTTCGGCAATGGAATATGAAGGTGCACTTTGCGCAAGCGAAAGCGGAACCGAAACAAGTAATATTATTAAAGCTGACAGTGTTGCTATAATTCTTCTCATCTGACAAAATCCATTCATTTTTATTTATAATTCGCTGTATTATATAATACCATTTCAAGAAATTATACGCAATGAATAAAATATGTCTTTTGAGCTTATTTACTGTAATTTTCATTGAGTTCAATCGGCGGATAGACATTTACCGCGACCATCGGAATCAAGCACGCATAATCGTAGTTCGGATTATAACACGGGTCGCCTGTAATCAGCATTTGTCTTAAAGCATCATACATTCTTATCTTGTCATTCTCGCTTCTTTCCCACTCAAAACCGTCTTCATGCTTTATCATAACAGCTCTCGGGTCATAAACATTAAAAAAGCCTCTTCTCTTGAGTCTCAAAGACAGTTCTATTGCTGCATCGGGAGTTTTTATCGTTTCGTCAAAACCTCCTGCATCAAAGAACACATCACGCCTTATCGTGAACGAGTTTGCAGAAACCGCTGTTACCTCACGCTTAACATTTACAAACCTATTCTTTACATCATCCTCAAAATCGTTTTTTTCACCCGTATAAAGGCAGCCATACGTACCGTCAAGCCCAACGGTTATACCGCAATCTGAAAGTTTTCCGCCCTTATCGACAATTTTACAGGCAACAGCACCGACTTTTTCGGAATTCAAATTCTCCATAAGATTTTTTATATGAAACGGCGATATTATTTCCATATTGGGATTTAAAAACATCAACACATCGCAGTCATTTTCGCGTGCTCCAACATTGCAAAGCTTTGAGTAATTTCTTTCCTCGCTGTAAATCATCTTGACAGCACCGCTTTTTTCAAGCAAATCGCAGTATGCTTTCTCCCTTGCATCATTTATACCGAAGCGAATAACAACTATCTTTTTTGTCATATGGAAAACGCACTCCTCAATTGATTCAAGAAGCCGTCTTAAGGCGAGTATATCGCCACCGCTTACTATGACTATGCCGAGCGACTTTTTCTTTTTGCTGACCTCCTGTACGCAAAAAGTTCCTTTCACCAATCCCTCATCCATAAGCATTGAACGGCGCCTATACTGAAGATATGACTTTATCGCATAAAGTCCACCCTCTTTTGAAATAACGCCTCGCTTTTTTCTTCGCGAAACAAGCACTTTTTTTATGTGTATTATGACATCAGAGTATGCCACACATCTTAACGCCGTGTCATAGAGAGAATCTTCGTTTGACAAATCCGCATCCGACAGTTTCGCAAAAATCTCCTTGCTTATCAACATCGCAGCACCTATAAAGTTATAGCTTAAAAGCGTAATTTCGGAATAGTCGGGCTTGAAGAGCGGATTTACTCTTTCCTGTTTTTCGTTTATTTCATCCTCGTCCGAATAAATCATATCGATTCGTGCATTTTTGTTTATTTCCGCTGCAAAGCAAGAAAGAGCGTCCTCTTCAAGCACACAGTCATCCGTGAGCAAAAGCACAAAATCGCCCGATGTCTTTTCACCGTTCTGGACAAGCTCCCAATTATCATAGTCTTGTTTTTCAAGTGATGCTTTAAGCTTTTTATCCGCCCTGTTTACAACCACGCTTATAAGGGGCTTATACTCAAAATCCTGCTTTGTATGCTTTTCCTTTTGAGCAGACAGATAAATCTCATAATCATTGATTCCTTTCCCCTTGCTTGAGGGTGCAAAAAAGGCAGTTATTGCATTTTTAACTTTGTTTCCCATGCAAATATACTGCCCGTTTTTTTAGTATTTTATTCTGTTTTTATCAGCACTTTTCGGGTTCTTTTGAGCCGTCCTCATCAATGAGCGTAACCTTCTTTATTCTTACTGCTACCTTGGGAGCATCTCTGAAATCAGTAGGAATTGATGCTATTTCATCAACCACTTCCATGCCTTCAACAACATGACCGAAAGCCGCATACTGACCGTCCAGGAAAGGTGAATCCTTATGCATAATAAAGAACTGCGAGCCTGCCGAATCGGGGAATGAAGTACGAGCCATTGAGATAACGCCGCGCTTGTGCTCAATGGGGTTATTGAAGCCGTTGCCTATGAACTCGCCCTTTATGCTGTAGCCCGGACCGCCCATGCCCGTTCCGTCGGGACAACCGCCCTGAATCATGAAGCCGTGGATTATGCGGTGGAATGTCAGGCCGTCATAAAAGCCCTTTGCTGCAAGGTTCAAAAAGTTTGTGACCGTGTTGGGTGCTGCCGTTTTATCAAGCTCTAAAGTGATACGGCCGCCGCCTTCCATTTCTATAACTACCATTGTATTTTTCTCCTTTTTAATGTTTTGATTTGTTTTATATCTGTCCCATGATTGCACCGTAGACATTGAATGCTATTGCAAATACTGCTATCGCATACTCGTACCACTTAATCTTCCATTCCTTATCAAGAAGCATATAGAAGAATGCAAGCGGTAAAAAGTCAGCAGTGTATCTTGCACCGAACTGCCAGCCACCCAATGTCTTATGATAGCAGGTGAATATGAGCCCTATATACATTGCAACTATCAGAGCGATACGAACTGTGCCTGTTTTCTTTTCTACGAACAAATCATATATGAACTTTACAAGGAACAGTACAACTGCGAGTGCCGTTGATATGAGTGCAAGGGTTCTGAAGATTTCATTTCCGTAGTTGTATTCCTCTATGAAGAATACGAGCGACAGAAGCATGAATATCATTGAGGCTATGCTTAATAAGTCAAAGCGTTTCTTTATTGTGTCAATTACGACCTTTATGATCACAACAAGGAAGAACGGATTTGCAATGTAGAACAAAAATCCGTTAAACATCGGGAAGCTCAAGCCCGTTGAAGTTATTTCGGGGAAATACACAAGGAGCTTATAAAGATTTGAGCTTATGTAGGATACATTGAACTGTCCGTCAACGGATTCATACATGAATTCGGGCAAATAATCGTGACCGAACTGGAAGGGACTGTCAAAGCGTACATAATTGTAAAGCATATATATACATCCGATAACAAACGGGATTATTAAATACTTGCATTGACCGAGTATGTACTTGAAGAAGCCCTTTGAGTTTTTGGCAATGACTCCGTTTTCAATATCACGCTCTGTGAAATACGCAAAGAGGGGTATTGCTGCAACTATTGAAAAAGGTCTGCAACCGACAGCTAAAGCAATCATTGCATATGCAAGAGTTCTCTTGTTGCACTGTGCACAATAAATCATGCACATCAAGAAAAGTATAGCAAGCATCTGTGCCAAGAACCATACACCGCCCATTGTGGTGATGAAAAGCATATTGCTTCCGAAAACAAACGCCATCGCACAGAATGCCGCTATCCAAGCTTTCATGTTTATCTTGCGAAGCGAAGCATATGCAAAGCAAGCTGTTATAATGCCAAACAAAGCAATTATGAGGTTATTGGGAGTTTCAAACTCACCGCCGAACAGTATAACAAACGGGAGCATAACAACCGACGGAAGCGGAGGGAACGATATAAAATACTTATCCCCGTACTGTGCTATTTCAAGCCATGCGCGATGGTCTACGTCCACTCTGCCGTTTAGCCACATCTGCGCTTGGTATGAATAACTGTCCCACCAATTATGCCCAAACAAGGTTCTGTCATCATGTCCGAACATACTGAACATTAC
The DNA here is from genome assembly GCA_017407205.1 of Clostridia bacterium. Taxonomy (GTDB): domain Bacteria; phylum Bacillota; class Clostridia; order Christensenellales; family CAG-138; genus RGIG3096. The sequence goes on along the minus strand of JAFQXA010000019.1, from coordinate 96,069 downwards.
TTCATGCAAAATTACATATGCCAAAAACATGAAGCCTATCATTGCATAAAACGGGAGCTCTGTAAATACGTTCTGTTTTTTCAATGCAATAGGTTTAATATTGTTCTGAGTTTTTACTGTTTTCTTGCTGTGTGCCATAATTTTTTATAAGCCTTCCTCTTTTGTTACCGCCTTAATTTACCACCCGAACAAGCGCTTTATGCCGTTTATAAATCCACCGAAGCCTATATCGATATGTGCAGTTGAAGGTGTTACTGCAAGAATTATTCCAAGTATGCTCCAAAGAAGGAACAACACCAATATTACTATCACAACAAGCATTAAAACGCTTCTCTTGCTTACCTTCTTGCGTTTTGCCTCCATTTCAGAGCCCTCGATTACATCATCGGGATACGCCTGTAATAAAAGGTCGCTCGGAATTTTGTTTTCAAAGTCATTTTCGCCATCAGGGTTCTCAAGCCGTTCCTTTTCTCTTTGCTCTTCATCTGCACGCACCTGCGCTACATGTTCTGAAACGGTTTCCATCTTCTTGCCGTTTATCCATGCACTTTGATTTGCAATAGCACTGTTTGCCATCGCTCTTTGAGTTTTTACATTCTCATCAAACGAATTACTCAATGAACTCCATACTGCATTGAGGCAGGCATTTTCTATCTTTTCTGCCTGTTCAGCCTTTGATAAGACAGCAGCTATCTTTTGGTCGCCGGCCTTCTGCTCACGCTTTGCAATATTATTGATGGCGTTAAAAACGTCGAACACCTTTTTGGCAGCTGCCTTATGGTCGCCCTTACAGCTTACAAGTGCCTCGCGATAAAGCTGACGGCCGTATTTATCAAACAATGTTTTGAAAGCCGAAACATCGCCCTCTCGCATTTTTGCAAGAACGTCATTTATAAGCATTCGCTTTACTCCTTCTTGTCTGTATTAATGTTCCATATCAGTTTACATACTGAGGAACGAGGTATTCTCCGCCCTCTGTTGTGACTTTTTCAATAACAACATCTGTAAGCGGTTTGTTGTTGTATCCGTCAGTTTGAACGGATGCTATTGCATCAACAATTTCCATGCCCGAAATTACCTTGCCAAATGCCGCATAATCACCGTCAAGGTGGGGACTTGTCTTATGCACGATAAAGAACTGTGATGATGCACTGTCCATATCTTTTTCCAAACGCGCCATTGAGATAACGCCTCTTTCGTGCTTGAGACTGTTTTCAATGCCGTTTGCATCAAATTCGCCTTTTATGTTATGCTCTGACCCTTCATAGCCAAATCCGTCACTTGAGCCGCCCTGAATCATAAAGTTCTTCATGACTCTGTGGAATATTTTGCCTTCATAATAGCCGTCGCTTGCAAGCTGTACAAAGTTTGCAACGGTTATGGGTGCGATATCGGGATAAAGCTCAAGCTTTATATCACCATAGCCTGCAACCGTTATAGTTGCCAAGACGGGCTCAAGATCTTGACTTGCATTTCCACCATTGTATTCAACATCGCAGGCACAAAATGCGAACATCATTATTATACATGAAATCACTGCTATTATTCTTTTCATAATCAGTCTCCTTGAAACAAAACCTATTTTGTAAATCGTAGCATATTATGAGGTAATAAGTCAATCTGTATCCGTTACAGTTAGTTAACTTGTGTTAGCATCGGGACAGTTGTATAATAAGTATGTTTGGAGGTATATTATGGTACAAAAGAAACGCAGAAAAAGATACAGACTCACACCGAGATTTTTTCTTTTTATCCTTATAATCATAGTAATAATCCTGCTTGGAATATTCCTTATAGTTTCATGTTCACATAACAGAGAAAACCCCATTACGGATCCTTTTCAGGTAGGTACAAGCTCAACCCCCGGCAGCAGCAGCCAGGCAGAGCTGACTCCCACTCCTGTTCCGATCCCGGATCCTACATCTGTAGCATCAACGCATCCGGACACCTTCGGGCTTGAGACCGAGAAGGAAAACTCATTCGGCAGAATTTCAACTCACCTCTGGCACGCAGACCTTACTTTCCCCGATGCTGAAAGCTATACAGATATGGTTGGCGTCACGACATTCCGCGGAAACAATTACAGAAACGATCCGACATACGGCACGGCAGGCACGGTAAGTGAAAAGAAGCTTGAGCTTGCATGGACAACCGAAATTCGCGGAAGCATCAGCAAAAGCGGTGCCGGCACATGGTTTGGCTGCGGTTGGACAGGTCAGCCCCTCATCGTGCGTTGGGATGAGCAAACCAAGAACAACATGAATATTTACAGCGAGAAGAAAGCACAGCAAGACCTCGTTGAAATAATCTACGCAACAGAAAACAGCAATATTTACTTCCTCGACCTAAAAGACGGTTCATTCACGCGTGACAAGATAAGCGGTGGCTGGACATTCAAGGGTGCAGGAAGCCTTGACCCGAGAGGTTATCCGCTTTTGTATGTAGGCGCAGGTGATGACGGTCCCAACGGTGCTGCCCGAAACATGATATTCTCACTCATTGACGGCAAGATGCTGTACAGCTACGGTGCAAGCGATCCGTTTGCACAGAGAAGCTTCACAGCTTTTGACCCTGCATCCCTCATACACACAGAGAGCGACACTCTGACTTATGCGGCCGAAAACGGCATCGTTTACCAGATGAAGCTCAATACAAACTACGATGCACAAAACGGTACAATCAGTATAAACCCGTCAGATACGGTTAAGATGCGTTATTCTACCTCGCGTTCAAGAGATGGCGGTACATCATCCTACTGGCTCGGCTTCGAGTCAAGCCCCGTTATCTGGAGACATTATATGTATGTATCCGACAACGCAGGCAACCTTTTCTGTATTGATATAAACACTCTCGAAGTTGTATGGATGCAGGATGTTATGGACGATACAAACTGTTCCCCCGTATTTGAAGTAGACGAAAAAACGGGCGAAGCATCAATCTATATCGGAACATCACTTCACTGGACGGTTGACAGCAACAACTACGGCTACATTCCGTTCTGGAAGATCAACGCCTTGACAGGTGAAATAGTCTGGAAGGACCAGGGCTACCGCTGCACACGCTCAAGCGTATCGGGCGGTATACAGGATACTGCAGCCCTTGGCAAGAACAACCTCAGCGACCTCGTATATGTAGCATACGCAATGACGGTTGACACAGAGACACGCGGCGTTCTTGTAGCCTACAACAAGGCAAACGGTGAAAAGGTTTGGGTAAAAGAGCTCGGCTCATACAGCTGGTCATCCCCCCTTATCATCTATGACGACAATGGCGACGGTTACATTGTAGAATGTACCTCAGCCGGCAAGATGTATCTCTTTGACGGAAGAACAGGCGAGAAGCTTGATATGCTTGAGCTTGAGGGCAACTTTGAAGCAAGCCCCGCAGCCTTCGGAGATACAATAGTAATAGGTACCCGTGCAGAGAAAATATACGGCGTAAAGATCAAGTAATTTTCAATGCGTCACAAAAATATCGCAGCCCATACAGGCTGCGATATTTTTATATTGCTTATTTCTGTTCACTTTGATTTGAAATCTGCTGGACGCTGTTGTTTTCTTTGCTTTCGCCCTGCTTGCTCTTTTTCTTACTCTGCTTCTTCATGCCAAACTACCTCCCGTCATTATTATTACAGGGATAGTTTACCTAAAAAATCAGAAAGCTATACAAAAACAAGCGAACATTATTTGTTACTCAATTATACCATTCCTGCCGTTTTAACTATTGATAACAGCAAGGCAGATGCGCCGATATTTAATATGCTGAACAGAATAAATTTGCCGTATGACCTTCCGCCATCTGTATTAATTGCAGTGAGAAACAACCATTCTACTCCAATCATCACAAAAAATATGATTATCCAATTCAGCATTAAGCTTACGGTAAAACCTCCACCCTCTGCAAATGACGCATCATATGCCGTTATCAGTGTGATTACAGGTATAACAGAATGGACGAGCGACAGTATCAATCCTAAAATGGAATACTCACTTGCTGAATTTACTGCACACAACAGTGACAGCAATCCATGAAGTATAAATATAATAATTCCTACGACTACCGCATGACTCCAAAGCCACGCTGCAATCATTGTTCCCCAGCCAATAAGCAGAAACGCTATTACGCCAAGCACAGTCAACGAAATTATTATTATCATATCAGCTTGTCCTCACTTGTTTAAAATAAAGTTTTGGCTTTTACGCACATCTGCTGTTTGCAATATCTTCTTGCAACTTTTTAATTTTTGATACTTCTTTTGTCCATTGATAAAGCTTAACAGGCAGAGCCACTATTCCGATAACATACGCAATGATTAACTTTATTAAGAAATAAATAACCCAACCAATCAACGGTAGCCACAAAAATATCGCAGGAGTTATTTTATTCAAGGCACTCCAGCCCCACGGTATGCCGGCCAAAAGGAATCCCAGCGGATTCATAGTAACAATGATTCCTACTACCATTAAAACTACGCTGATGATAATGTTCTTCTTCATTTCTGACTTCACGTTTTCTGCATAATCTTCTGCACACTCCATGCATGTCGGAGGCTGAAAACGGCTTCCACACTCTGTACACAGTGCCTTGCCGCAAGTGTTGCAAACTGCAGTTGCCACACGATCCTGATGATAAAAACACGCCATAAATATACCTTCTTTCTTTTTTCGACATTATAGCATTCGCTTATGCAATTTGCAATAGTAACTTTAGCAATGCAGATATGTATACCCAATCCCCTTTTCAATACAATATGTGTAGGGGGTGATTTCATGGATATCAATAAACAAACTTCTGAAATAGCAAGGAATGTACGTCATTTGCGTGAATTGCACGGCTTAACGAGAGAAAAATTTTGCGAAGCCTTAAATTATGATATCAACTATTGGGGAAGCATCGAACGTGGAGAACGTCCGATTAACATACAAAAAATGCTCCAAATTTGCGATTTCTTCAAAGTAGGTTTAGATGATTTAATAAATATAAAAGCATCGGAAAACAATTTATCCGATGCTGAACTTAAACCTATTTTTGATAAACTCCGAAACTGCACATCAACACAGATTGCAGTTGTTGAAAAGTTTTTGGATGAAATATTACCATACGTTCGTTAACTTCAAAAACAATCTTATGATTTCCTAACTATAATCTCACCCATATTGTTCCCATCTACGCCATCCATTTTTTCATTGGGACGCTTATCTTTTTATAAAGCAATATTGTCAACAGGGATGTTACCGTTCTTGAAATGAGATTAAACGGAACTATTGAGAAGGCGATAAGTGTGGGAACATCTTTTATGTAAGAATTTGCTGCGGAAAACATTCCGATTATTTTTTCCCAATCCATGCCAAAAACTTCCATATAAAAAGGAAAAATCAAATAAATATTCGTAAACACGGCGATTATGATGCTTGCCACGCTTCCGATTACTACGCCGATTACAGCACCCTTTTTTGTCCTGTTCTTTCGGTAGTAAAGCACCGCAGGCAATACATAAGCTATGCTCAAAAGCAAGTTTTGTAATTCACCCGTGAACATTGTTGATGTGCCGAGTATTGCAAGCTTCAAAGCAAGCTTTATCACAATAATCACAAGTGCACAAATCGGTCCGAGCATAAATCCGCCCAAAAGCTCGGGAAATGCCGACAAGTCAAAATCCGCAACAGGTGAGAAAAACGGAATATTGAGTTTAAAGAACATCAAGATGAATGAAATTGCACCGAACATTGCTGTCATTGTCAATTTTCTTGCATTGAACATTTTACTTTTTTCCATAAAAAAACTCCTTAGTATCTACTTTTTCATCTCAAGACAAAGCAAGAAAAAAGAAAGGTACTAAAGAAGCAATAATCCTCAATAAAAATATACCGTTTCAATCTTCTTCCATCCAGACTTTACTGTTGGTTTCGGACTTTCACCGAATCAGCAAGCTCATACGCTCGCTCGCGGACTTTAACCGCCAGTAGGGATTTTCACCCTGCCCCGAAGATATGAGGTATTATACACTAAAATGTTGGTATGTGCAATGAGGGAAGTAGCATGGAGCATATTTGTCAGTATGTGATTATTTGGTATTTTCTTTTGCAGTATTGATGGAAGCAATCAGAACGCGACGAATAGTACCACATTGGTTATAAAGATTACCTGCGGTTTCTCTGTTTAAGATATCGGATTTTACAAATAATTCCAGCCAGTATTCTGTTTCATAGCATTCTTTCAATGCAATTTGTAATTTAGCAATAAAATCAGGCTTACCGTGTGCATAGTTTGCTTCATGGATATTTGCACCAATCGACGTTGCCGAGCGCTCTAACTGGTTTACAAGTGAGTGATGTCCCTTTATACCTTCACACAATTTTATAATCTTAACAGCAAAGTCTGTCGAGAGCTCACGAAGTTTAGATTCAGCCATACAAGCACCACCTCTCTTACCATAGTTATATCATGTTTGCAAAAGGAGTTAAAGTGAAATATTTTGCTCACGCAAAATGTGAAATAATGACTTATTGTCATTGTGAAATTTGATGCAAGCATCAAGTGAAATAAAATAAATCCTCTCACGCCCGCAGGCATTTCACATGGCGAAGCCATATTTCACACGCATAGCGTATTTCACAAATCCCGACAGGGATTTATTTCACTGCACCAACAAAAAAGCACCCTCTCGGGTGCTTTTGTTGTTGGTGCCGAAGGTGGGACTTCTCCGCTCAATCCGCGGCTTACTTGTGCTCCGCACTGCCCGCGCTCGCTCCTTTCGCTCCCCGGGGCGGGAAAACGCTCACACCGGAGCGTTTTCTTTTCCGCCCTTCGAGTCCCTTTTATACCAAAAACAAAAGCACCCATTCGGGTGCTTTTGTTTTTGGTGCCGAAGGTGGGACTCGAACCCACACGGTATCGCTACCAACGGATTTTGAGTCCGTCACGTCTGCCAATTCCATCACTTCGGCGTGGGAAATATAGTATCACACTTTTTTTGATTTTGCAATACATCTTTTTATCTTTTTTGTATTCAACTTTACTTTATTTTGTATTTGCAATATAATTATAGCTGATTTTGACATTTATTTTTCAAAAAGGGCCCTTCATGGATAATCGTTTTTCCACATATCAATCAGAGCGTTTTCCTATACTGTACCTTTTGCCGACTGCTTTTCTTATAACTCTCGGCATGGCACTTTATTCAACCACGCCCTTTGACATTCCGTTTTCGGTTTGGAGCTTTCTTTGTGCTTCACTCGTTACTTTCACCATGTTTGCCCTGACCCGTATCGGCGATGAACACAGGGATTTCAAGTACGACTCCGCTCATCACAAGGATCGTCCTGTTCCGAGCGGTCTTATTACTTTGACCGAACTCAAGATGGCAGGCTTTGCTTTCACGGCTCTTTGCGTGATTGCAACTTTCTTTCTCTCATACTATCTTATTATATCGCTTGTATTTGTTCTCGGTTTTTGTATTTTGAACTCCTCTTCCTTTTTTATGAAGGGTTATATCTTGAAGCGTACCGAGCTTTTTATATTTTTAAGAGCTGCAAACCTCTTTTTTGCAGATGCTTTTATCGTCATCACACAAGCCTTTGCTGCATCAAAGGTTCCCGATATTTTTCCCACACTTTGCTATATGCTTTCAAGACTTTTTGCGTTTTATGCTTTTGATATAGCTTTAAGGCGTACTCTCCCCCAAACCTCGCATTTCAAGAATATACGCCACATACTTTTATATGCGTCAACGGCTTTGTCTTTTGTATTCTTTGTAATCGCACTTACATTTTTAAATTCAACACCTTTTTGCTATGTTTTGTCGGCACTTGCTTTTTTAACGTGCATGACCTGCATTTTCTTTTCAAACACAAGGCACCGTCTTTTGCGTGTTGAAAACTTCGGCTGTATTGTTTACTGTCTTATTGTGGGCGTTTTGCCTTGCTTTGTATCACAACTTATATAGTGTTTACAGTAGACATGATTTTTTTATAATGATATAATTACATTACTTTATAGAAACATTACTTTAACTGTTTAAATAATTATTTCGGAGGTATTCACCATGCAAAAACGCATCAAAGCTCTTTCCGCGTTCGTTCTTTCCGTAATAATGCTTTTGTCATTAACTCTCGTTCCGTTCACTACTTCCCATGCCGTACCCGTAAATGACGGTATTTTGGGACTTGACACGAATCCGTCGGGCGGTTATGAGGGTGATTATGTTGTAATTTACAATCCTTCAACTGTGGCTTCATCTTCAATGGCAACTGGCTCATTGAGCGGCAAGCTCGTATCCTCATCCGTTTCTGAAAAGGATGAAAATACAGATGAAATGAAAAGCGTTCACTTCAAAGCTCCCGAAACGGTTTATCCTGCAAAGAGCACACTTTTGAATCAGCTTTTCTCAATCAAAACTTATGCAACCGGTCAGGAGCGCGTTTTTAACGTATTTCCCACCATTGGAAGCAACACGCTTGTTTCAAAGACGTTTACTCTCGCTCTTACAGGCAAAAACTGCTATGTTTGGTACATTCCCTCAGAAGAATATGCAATAACGCTTGAACAGGCACAGGAAATTGCAGACGAATATGACAACAAAATTTTACCTGCAATGACTGAAAACTTCGGCACTTTCTATGATCCCAAGGGCATGGGCAAGCTCAATATTCTCGTATATGATTTACAGGATGGGTTCGGCACAACAACAAACAGCTATCACACTGGCTTTTTCTGGAGCGGTGACCTTGTTCCCACATACGGCAATATGTCCGCCATGATACATCTGGACACATACCCCTCCATCTCATTCAACGGCTCATCGTCGCTTGACTCGGTATTCCACACAATAGCGCACGAAATGCAGCACCTTATCAGCTTCTCAAAGTATTGGACAAATACGCAATCGGGAAGCACGGCATGGGCAAGCACATGGCTTGATGAAGCCTGCTCAATGGCAGCCCAGGAAGCTGTTTATCCCAATTCAACACTTGAGAGCAGAATAGACCAGCTCAACACATACGGAGCTTCCTATGCAAGCGGTTACTCCGCTTACGCATGGAACGAGTCCGACATTTCCTGTTACGGCATGAACTGCCTTTTCGGTCAGTATTTAAAGGCGCAGACAGGAACCTATAAGTCCTTCAAAAAACTGCTTGATGTTTTCGCCAACGATGCAAATCCCACGGATGAAAAAGCTATAATGGCAGCACTGGAGGGTACTGCACTTGATGGCAAAACGCTTTCTGAAATAATGCTTGCGTTTAAAATTGCGCTTATTGCAAACGACCCGAATGATTTTGACGGTATTTACGGCTTTGGCACATCGGATAAGTTCAATTCAGTAAATCCCATTCTTTACACCTCATCCGCTTCTGCCACCATTTACGGTGGAGGTGCAATAGTAATCAAGCCTAAAAACCGTGTGTTTACCCCCTCGTCCGATGCTTCGGCTTCGCTTAGGTATATAGGTGTTACACTTAAAGATATCAATTCCGCCTGCATCATAAACGAAGCAGAAAAAACGATATCTAATATTCCCTCAAACACTACGCCTTCACGCGTTGAGCAGCTTATACTTGAATCAATACCGAACCTTACTTCGGTAAATATTATAGGCACAAGGGGAAGCTATGTCGGCACAGGTTGCAGTGCGTATCTTTACACCCAAGGTTCATCAACCCCCAAGCACTACACAATAAAGATATACGGTGACCTTAACGGCAACGGTATTCTCGATGTTGCAGATGCTTCAACAATCATGAACCACATAGTCGGCATACACACAATAAACGGCATATATACCGATGCTGCTGATGCAAATCACGACGGAACAATCAGCGTGGCAGATGCAACCGCTGTTATGTCACAGGCTGTAGGCATCGACATTGTAAGCCAAAAATAGTTAAAGTTGTACTAAATGTTCCATATATGCTAACGAATTGTTAATTAAAAGCTCTAATCGTTACTTTAAAGTCTTACATCATTTATAATTGGTGTAAGACTTTTTATTATAATGGAGGTGCTGTATTTTGCGTAACAGAATAATTGCGATTTTTACGCTTGCTGTTTTGCTTGTTTCGCTTGCACTTCCGTTTATGTCTGCAAGTGCCAAGTCAGATTACAGCACTGTTCGCGTTAAGCTCAGCATAGGCGATTATGAAACCAAAAAAGAGGTATCGCTCAAGGGTACTTACTACATACCCGAAATAAACTCAACGGTCACGGACGGAAAGCTTTACATTTCAACGGATTCAGACACGGGAATACTCTCCGTGCGTTATTCATCAAGCGGAAGTGAAAGCTCGGCAACATTGATATTCGACAGTGGCAATATCATGACTTTGCGTCGCACAAAGGCTGAAATCGAGGCAGGTTACTTCTCTCTTTACAACACAAACCACAACCTCACACTCAACTATCTTGGTGACCTTACGATCCGCACATATAAATCATCATCCGGGCATCATCTCCGCCTTATCAATACGGTATGCATGCTTCATTATCTTTACGGTGTAGTTCCCAACGAAATGCCCGAATACTCACCGCTTGAGGCATTAAAGAGTCAGGCTATCGCAAGCAAGGGCTTTGTTTGCTACAAAATAGACACCACCTCATCATCTTCGATATACGACACAAGGGATACATCGCAGGACCAGGTTTACGAGGGCTACTCACCTGCTTTTGTAAAGTGTATCGCAGCAGTTGATGCAACTATAAACGAAGCAATGTATTTAGATGGCAAGCTCTTCCCCACCTTCTACTCTCACAGCAACGGTGGCGAAACAGTTATGCCTGAACAAGCCTGGGGATATCCCACGTATTATGACGGAGCTTACAAGCAGGTAAGCGACCCTTACGACCTTGAAAATAACGGTTCGCGTGTTGAGATGGCCTTCTTCCCATCCGAAAACACCTCAAAATACTTAACCGAAACAACTCAACCCAAGAATGACGGCATATGGTATTCCTCATATAAAAAAATAAATTCGTTCCTCCTGTCTTATACGCGTCAGGCACTTGTGTCAGCAGGTGTTGCAACAATGAATGCTCAGGTTTTGAGCATAAACAGCATAAGCGATATGTATTCAACAAACGCAGAAGGCACAACGGAGTCCGTAGATCATGTATACGCTCATGTAACACTCAATGCAAGTGTAACTGCAGACGATATAATAATGGATACCGTACTGAAAAAAGGCGTTTTAACACTTAATGAACCTTTAAAATTGACCGATTCAGTTTTAAAAAGCACAGCCTTAAAAGAAACTGAAGAAGAACGCACAACACGCGATATAACATTCTCCTTCACATTCAAAATGTCGGAGCTTTATTCATTGAACGTAATGACAAGAACGGAGCTTCGCATCTACAATGTCCAACAGGTTGACGGCGGCTATGCTGTTTATCACAGGCGTTTCGGTCACGGAGTAGGCTTAAGCCAAAGCAGTGCACAGATAATGGCAAGCGATAAATACAATATGACATATGATGAAATCCTTGCATTCTTCTTCCCCGGTGCAACACTTGGTTTTTTCGAACTTGTTCCTGCACCAATATTCACAATGCCTCCCGTATTGACAACTCCTACGGCGCGACCTACACCTACACCTAAGCCGACACCAACACCCACCACCCCCGTATCCGACTATATATTCAACGATAAAATCCAAACATTGACAAATGTTGGTTACAGCTTGTCGCCTTCTGAATTTTTTGCTCCGATATATGGCGCACATCTTTTGTCATTTGGGCACATTGAACCAAAATTCATCGGTACAAATTCGGTAATAAGCTATATGGGCAAGCAATATACCGTAGTTATATACGGCGACGTTGATGGTGACGGCACCTGTAATATTTTAGATGCCAACCTGATAATGCAGCACGTTGTTGGCATAAAGAAGCTTGAAGGCGCTTATGCACTCGCTGCCGATATTGACTCGTCGGGAAGCCTCAACGTATACGATGCAACACTTGTTTCGCAGGCTGTTGTCGGCATTTCAAAAATAAATCAGGCAAGATAAATAAAGGAATAAAAAGTACAAATGAAAAAACAAAAGAAGAACGAAACCCTTTTATTGATTTTCAAAGGTGCAATAATTGGCTTTGGCGGAATTTTGCCCGGCGCAAGCGGTGGAATACTTGCAGTAGCAACGGGTATTTATGAGAAAATACTCGATGCAATTGCAAACTTTTTTAAAGACACTAAAAAGAGTCTTTCCTTTCTTATCCCGTTACTAATCGGCTCACTTATAGGGCTTTTGCCTATGAGCTTCCTTCTTGAATGGCTCTTGAGCAAATACGAAGTTTCGCTCACATATCTCCTCATGGGGCTTGTGCTTGGCGGTGTACCCTCCTTTCTTAAGCAGGCAAATGATGGTAATGCGTTCAAGCCCAGATATCTCATAGGCACGGCAATAGGCATAGCCTTTGCTGTAGGTCTTTTCTTCCTCGAAAAAACTTTTGTTGCAGGCGAGGCACTTCCGTTTAACTTCTTTACCGCCATGTTCTGCGGTGGCGTAATAGCCACAGGCATTGTAATTCCCGGCATAAGCTCTTCATTCCTGCTCATGTTTGTAGGGCTTTATGAACCCTTGCTTTCCTCACTCAATTCATTCGATATCCCCATGCTTTTATCTGCTCTCCTTGGCGGACTCATTGTGGCTGCACTTCTTTTCATATTCGTAAGAAAGATGCTCTTGAAGTATCGCTGTGCAACATATTACACATCATTCGGCTTACTTTTAGGTACCGTTGTTTTGATTTTCCCGGGCATTGAAATGTCATATATTCAGATATTAAACACATTTCTTTTGATTCTCGGATTTTTCGCTTCATTTTTTATGGACAAGTTGGACACAAACGGCATATAATAATACCGTATTTTTTTACAGGGAGTTATTGTATTATGATGAAACGCTTGTCCTGCATGCTTATTGCTTTGCTTGTATTTGTTTCGGTATTATCGCCTGCTCTTATTTCAAACGCAGAATATATAACGGGCTTCACCTCAAAGGTTGACTATGATAATACTGACCCTTACAGATACACGATAGATATCGACCTTACAAATCAGATCATCACAGTTATTGATAATCATGATAACAGCATAGTAAAGCAGGCACTTTGCACAACGGGCAAGGCCGAAACCCCAACGGGTGCAGGCACATACCCCCTTGGGCACATGAAGGAGCGCTTCGGTTACTTTGTCGCTTTTGGCGAATACGCACAGTACTGGTCGCAGATTGTACGCGGTATATACATTCACTCCGTAATGTACTCTTCCCAAAAAACATCATCCATGTCACGCTCGGCATACAATACACTCGGCACAGCGGCTTCGCACGGCTGCGTAAGAACAACTACCGACATGGCAAAATTCATATTCTACAACTGTCCTCCCGAAACAACCTGTAAAATAGTCAAGCGCGCAAAGAATGATGCACTCGTAAAGCAAGTTAAAAGCACAATGCCTTCATTCTCAAAATACAAACAGCCCACGGACACAAAGGCTTGGCCACTTGAGCTTCCTGCAGTTATAAAGGCGGACAACACTCCCTTGCGTACAGGCTCAAGCAGCGTTAACGATACAACAATAGGCTATCTTAATGCGAACACAAAGTGCTCACTTTTGCAGATAAGTCCCACATGGTGCAAAATAGAATTGTTAAACGGTAAAACAGGCTATGTTAAAACACAGTACCTGCTTTTTGAACCCAACAACTACAAGCTCACCGTTGATGTTTACAGTGCAAAGGACACATTGAAGATTTATTCAAGAGCAAGGGAAAACTCGGTTTTGAAAGCAACGGCACCCAAGGGAACACAGGTAAAATACCTTTCACCATACAACAAGGAATGGTGCGTCATAGAATATAAGTGCGGTGATAAATACATACACGGGCACGTAAAAACAGCCAATTTAAAACGCACGGTTGCAGTAAACTATCCCGTACTTAAAGGGTATGAAAGCTCCGATATCATAGTTGCCGAAAACATTAAATTTATAAGAAGCGATATCCGCGCAAACATGAGACTGACGGCTTCCACAAGCAGTGAAGTCATATCAGTATTGGCACCAAACACAGAAATAAACGTGATATCAAAATCAGGAAATTGGTACTATTGCCAGGCAGATTCATTCACAGGCTATGTGCACAAGTCCTGCATAGCATAATAAAAAATTCGCCGCTTTCAAGCAAACTTTGAAGCGGCGATTATTATTGCAATATTTAATACTATAATCAGCGGTACACCCAATGTGAATTTTAAGTGCTTTGTTTTATGACGGAATGTATACATTCCGACATATGCACCTACACCGCCCATCAAAAGTGCTGAAAGCATAAGTGCCTTTTCGCTTATTCTGCGTTTATTGTGCCTTGCAAGGCTTTTGTCAACGCCCATCATAATAAACGCAATTATGCTCATTACTGCTGTTATACCCAAAAGAATTTCAGTCATTATTCAAGTCTTCCGAAATAAAATTCTCAATTCCTTCAGCCAAGTCCCTCGGAGGCAAGCGAAGCCTGTCCCACATTCCGTATTTATGAGTGTCCGCTATTGCCTTCATAATTCGCTCTTCGGGATTTGGAACAAACTTTGAAAGATATTTTATTATATCCTTCATGTCCTCGCGTTTTGTGTTCCCTGCAGCTTCGCAGTTGGGCTTTCTTATAGGCAATTCAAGCTTTCGTGCAACGCCCAAGGCATACTTTTCTGGCAGGAAAATCATCGGGCGGATAACCGTTACATCCTTTCTTCCGAGGTATGTAACAGGTCCGAAAGTATTCAAACGGCTCTCGTATAAAAGGCTCAGGAAAAATGTTTCTATAACATCATCCCTGTTATGCCCGAGTGCAACAAGGTTAGCTCCCCTTTGAACCGCGGCATCATTCAAGGCTCCACGCCTTAATTTTGAGCAAAGTGCGCAGGGGTGGCTTTCTTTACGGATATTGAATACAACCTCACCGATGTCGGTTTTTATTATGTCAAGGGGTACTTCTATGGAGTCTGCATATTCCTGAACGGGGTCAAAGGATTCGCCATTCAGCCCCAAGTCGAGCATTACGGCGCAAAGGTCATAGCGTTTTTTGGAAAAGCGCTGGTAAAGCTTCAAGCCGTACATCAAAAGCAGGCTGTCCTTACCGCCCGATACGCCTACGCACACCTTGTCGCCATCCCTTATCATATTAAAACGCTCGTCAGCCCGTCGTATACACCCTAAAACATGCTTCATAAAATTAAACTCCGTGTGAACTTTGCAAAAAATGCGACTTATTTGATTATAATACACATATTCACCCTAAGCAACTATTGACACGAACGGTTTTTTTATGATAATATTCATGCAACAACCAAATACAGTTTATCAAGAGAGGCAGAGGGAACGGCCCTGTGAAGCCCGGCAACCTACTTACAGCAAGGTGCCAATTCCGGCAATGCACACGCATTGAAAGATGAGCGATGTATAATCTGACCTCATCACTGTGTGAGGTTGATTTTATTTTTGGAGGTTTTTAAAATGGCAAGAAAACTCTTTACTTCAGAATCGGTAACCGAAGGACATCCCGATAAGGTTTGTGACTGCATATCCGATGCAGTGCTTGATGCGATTTTCGCACAGGACAAGAACGCTCGCGTAGCTTGCGAGTGTGCAGCAACAACAGGTACAGTGCTCGTTATGGGCGAAATCACAGCTAACTGTGAAGTTGATATCACAAAGCTCGTTCGTGATGTTGTAAAGGATATCGGTTACGATAAGCCCGAATACGGTTTTGACAGCAGCTCACTTACAGTTATCACAGCTATCAAGGAACAGTCACCCGACATCGCAATGGGCGTTGACAAGTCCCTCGAAACAAAGAGCGGCGAAACTACTGACAACTTCACAACAGGTGCAGGTGACCAGGGTATGATGTTCGGCTTTGCTTGTGACGAAACACCCGAATATATGCCCCTCCCCATCTCATTGGCACACGCTCTCACACGCAGACTTACCAAAGTTCGCAAGGACGGCATCTTGACATATCTCCGTCCCGACGGTAAGAGCCAGGTAACTGTTGAGTATGACAACGGCAAGCCCATCCGTGTTGATACAATCGTTATTTCAACACAGCATGATCCCGATGTTGACCTCAATAAGATTCGCCTTGATATCCTTGAAAATGTTATCAAGCCCATAATCCCTGCTGAATATCTTGATACAGATACAAAGATTTACGTTAACCCCACAGGCCGTTTCGTAATCGGCGGTCCTCAGGGCGATGCAGGTCTCACAGGCAGAAAGATAATCGTTGATACATACGGCGGAATGGGCCGTCACGGCGGTGGCGCATTCTCCGGTAAGGACCCGACAAAGGTTGACAGAAGTGCAGCATATGCCGCACGTTACGTTGCAAAGAACATCGTTGCAGCAAAGCTCGCTTCACGCTGTGAAGTTCAGCTTGCATACGCAATCGGCGTTGCACGCCCCGTTTCAATCCTCGTTGATACAGACGGCACAGGCGTTGTAAGTGATGAACGCATCCAGCAGCTTATTGAAGAACACTTCGACCTCCGTCCCGAAGCTATCATAGAGAGGCTTAATTTGAGAAGCCCCATCTACCGTCAGACAGCAGCTTACGGTCACTTCGGCAGAAACGATCTCGACCTCCCCTGGGAGCGTACAGACGTTGCAGAAAAGCTCATTCCGTAAAAAACACATCCGTGTTTAAAAAAACAAAAGGCTCTCTTTTAAAGGGAGTCTTTTGTTTTAAAAATAATCCCAAGTAATTTACTTGGATTTATTGACAAAGGAGTAATAAAGGCGTATCATTTTGAGTATGAAAAAAGTGTCAACACGTGGAAAATACGGAATTAAGGCAATGGCTGAGCTCGCTTTGAATTATGGCAAAGGCGTGGTCAGTGCATCGTGCTTGGCACAAAAGCAAGGCATAAGTGAAGCGTATCTTGAACAGCTTATGAGTCTTTTGAAAAAAGAGGGGCTTGTTGAGTCGATACGCGGTGCAGGCGGTGGCTATATGCTCACACGTGAGCCTCAGCAAATAAACATCGGCGATATATTATTTGCTCTTGAGGGGAATACTTCAGTAGCAGACTGTGTGGGAAGATGCGGTGAAAGTTCTTCATGCAGCAACACGTCATCGTGCATAACACGGCCGCTTTGGTTAAAGCTTCAATCGTCCATAGACGAGGTATTAAATACAACAACGCTTGCCGATATCTTAAATGAGGGCAAAGCGATTACGGATTGTGAGGAAAATTGTAATGATGAAAGTTTATCTTGATAATGCTGCAACAACGGCTTTATCTCCTAAGGCACTTGACAGCATGATGCCCTACCTTACCGAGATACACGGTAATCCCTCAAGCTTTCATGCTTTTGGCAGAACTGCAAAGAGTGCTGTTGAAAAAGCACGCGAACAGGTAGCTGCTGCAATCGGTGCTTTGCCCGAAGAAATATTCTTCACGGGTGGCGGCACGGAGAGCGACAACACCGTTATAATGGGCACGGCAGCCCGTCTTCGTGACAAGGGTAACCACATAATAACAACCGCTGTTGAACATCATGCGGTGCTTCATGCTTGCGAGGAGCTTGAAAAGCGTGGCTTTGAGGTTACATACCTTCCCGTTGACGAATTCGGAATGGTAACTGCTCACCAAGTAGAAGAAGCAATCACGGATAAGACTATTCTTGTTACCGTAATGTTTGCAAACAATGAAGTCGGCACAATAATGCCAATTACTGAGATTGGCGAGGTTTGCAAAAACCGCGGTGTTTACTTCCACACAGATGCTGTTCAGGCTGTCGGTCATGTTCCCGTTGATGTTAAGGCAATGAACATTGATATGCTTTCAATGTCTGCACATAAATTCCACGGTCCCAAGGGTGTTGGTGCTCTCTACATAAGAAAGGGCATAAGAATCCCCTCCCTCATAGTTGGCGGTGCACAGGAGAAAAACCGCAGAGCAGGCACTGAAAACGTAGCCGGAATAGTCGGTATGGGTGCTGCTATTGAAGAAGCCGTTTTGAACATGGAAGAAAACACACAAAAGATGCTCACACTTCGTGACAGGCTTATGAATTCAATCGAAGCCCGCATTGACGGAGTAAAGCTCAACGGTCACAGAACGGACCGCTTGCCCAATAATGTAAATTACAGTATCCGTTACATCGAGGGCGAAGGCATACTTTTGCATCTTGACCTTAATGGCGTAGCAGCTTCAAGCGGAAGTGCCTGCACATCGGGTTCGCTCGACCCATCGCATGTACTTTTGGCAATGGGGCTTCCGCACGAGGTAGCTCACGGAAGCGTAAGGCTCACGCTTTCAGAGAATACGACACAGGAAGAAATCGATTACACGGTTGACGTTTTGGAAAAAGCGGTTAAGACGCTTCGTGCAATGTCACCCTTATATAACAAATAACAAGGAGAATAATCAACATGATGTATACAGATAAAGTTTTGGATCATTTTTCAAATCCCCGCAACATGGGCGAAGTAGAGGGTGCAAACGGTGTTGGCATGGTTGGCAATGCAAAGTGCGGTGACATCATGCAGATGTTCATCAAAGTCAACGACGATGAAATAATCGAAGAAGTCGGCTTTAAGACATTCGGCTGCGGTGCAGCCATTGCAACATCCTCAATGGCAACCGAGATGATAAAGGGCAAGAGCATCGACGAAGCACTTTCGCTCACAAACCAGGCTGTTGTAGAAGCACTTGAAGGTCTCCCCCCCGTGAAAATACATTGCTCTGTTTTGGCTGAGGAAGCCGTAAAGAGCGCAATCGACGATTACCGCAAGAAAAAGGGCGAGTAATTGTGCAGGGGCTCCGCCCCCACACCCCCGATTACTTTTTGTAAAAAGTAATCAAAAACAAGTAAACTATATAAAACCTCCGTCACGGCTTTTGTGACGGAGGTTTTTTCCTGACTTATTCACTATTTCATTATTACTTCTAACTTATTATCCTAAGCCCTTCAGGGCTTTTAGTCCATGAGTTTTACTATCAAATCATCAAGTTTCTTTCTTTGGCTCTCGTTGAGCATGGGCCCTATCGTTTTTGCCATCTTCAAGAGTTCCTGATTGTTGACAACTCCGCTTTCTTTCAATGCATTAAGCTCACTCATAAGCTCATCATCATTTTTTGAGCCGTATTTTTCCATCGTTTCCTGTGCGTCCGAGTTAACTGTTTCGCCACGCATAAATGTTTTTAAGTCACGCTTCATAAAAATCACCTCCCCATATTTTATGCCCTCTTTTTTCAAAGGTTCACAAAAAACTTTTTTTGCATACTATATAGTACTTCAATAAAACGGAGGTAAACGCTGTGCAAAGAATGGTTCGTTCCCCGATACCGCCCAATAAAGTCAACATAAACACTCAAAACACAAATCCGCAACAGCCAAGCGAGTCGCCGGCTTTTT
Source organism: Clostridia bacterium (assembly GCA_017407205.1). Lineage (GTDB taxonomy): Bacteria > Bacillota > Clostridia > Christensenellales > CAG-138 > RGIG3096. Next base: position 76,655 of record JAFQXA010000019.1, on the reverse strand, counting down.
TACTTGCAAAACGCATAAAAAACGAACAGGGTGCACAAAAGGCATCCGAGTTTTTGCTTGCAATAGAAGCCTTTATAGCACCTGCTGAAAGAATGCACATTACGTCGAGGTTGTCGCTTCCGAGTATTCAGAAAAAAGCACCCCAAGCCCCCATACAGGACAGCATGAAAAACAATCAGACTTCATTTAATCCGCTTCCTCTTTTTAATATGCTGTCAAACATGAATAATTCTTCAAAAGGGGCTTCAAACGCTCCCGATCCTGCCATGCTTGCACGACTTATGAGCATGATGAATAAAAAGTAGTTTGCATTTTTTGTCCGCATCAACTAAACTAAAGCCATGAGAGTTACAAAAAAAGACAAAGAGCGTTTCTTTGAAATACTCTTGAGATTAAAAAACGAATATCCCGATTCACGGTGCGAGCTTGATTTCACCACGCCTTTTGAGCTTTTGGTGGCAACCATGCTTTCAGCCCAATGCACCGATAAGCAGGTAAACAAGTGTACGGCTGTACTTTTCAAAAAATATAATACTCCGCAGCAATTTGCCGACTTGACGGAGGACGAGCTTTCCCCTTATATTAAAGGGTGCGGATTATATAAAACGAAATGTCGCAACATATTAAATACAAGCCGTATAATATTAAAGTCACACGGTGGCAATGTTCCCTCAACGCGAGAAGAGCTCACGGCACTTCCCGGTGTGGGACGCAAGACCGCGAATGTTGTTTTGTCAAATGCGTTCTCAGTGCCTGCGATTGCTGTTGACACCCATGTTTTCAGGGTAGCAAACAGGCTTGGGCTTGCAAACTCGAAAGATGTTTTAAACACGGAAAAGCAGCTTATGCAAAACATTGACGAAGATATGTGGTCTCTTGCTCACCACTTGATTATTTTTCACGGCAGACGCACTTGCAGTGCAAGGAATCCCAAATGCACCGCCTGTTGTGTAGCCGAATTTTGTAAGGAGTACAACAAACAGAAAAAATGCAATTCGTAGACAAGGTAAAAATATTTATAAAAGCAGGTGACGGTGGCGACGGTGCCGCTTCTTTTCACCGTGAAAAGTATGTTATGCGCGGCGGTCCCGACGGTGGCGACGGCGGCAAAGGCGGCAACGTAGTCTTTGTTGCTGACAAGGATATGAACACGCTTTTGGATTTTCGCTTCATGCGCCACTACCGTGCTGAGCGCGGTGAAAACGGCAGGGCAAAAATGTCACGCGGTAAAGACGGTAAGGACATGATAATAAAAGTGCCCGTTGGTACGCTTGTTCGCGATATCGAAACTTCGCGCATAGTTGCCGACATGACTCATCAGGGCAAGCAAAAGGTAGTTCTTCACGGCGGCAAGGGCGGTAAGGGCAACGCAAGATTTGCAACACCCACACGCCAGGCACCCAAGTTCTCCCAGCCAGGGCAAAAGACTTTTGAGCATGAAGTTGAGCTTGAGCTTAAGACCATTGCCGATGTCGGTCTTTTAGGCTTGCCCAATGTAGGGAAGTCAACAATTCTTTCCGTACTCACAAGTGCAAAGCCCAAGATTGCAAACTATCACTTCACAACCCTCACACCGAACCTCGGTGTTGTAAAGCGTTACGACTCCACATTCGTGCTTGCGGATATTCCCGGTCTTATCGAGGGTGCGGCAGACGGTGCAGGCTTAGGGCACGATTTTCTTCGTCACGTTGAGCGCACGCGTATGCTCATTCATGTAATTGACGTTTCAGGCTGCGAAGGTCGCGACCCTGTCGAAGACCTTGACCGTATAAATAAAGAGCTTGAAAAGTACAGTGAACGCCTTGCGCACATTCCACAGATAATCGCCGCAAACAAAACCGACATTATGTTCGACGATGAAAACCTGAAGCGTTTGCAGGAGCATGCCAAAGTGCCCGTATTCCCCGTCTCTGCAGCAACAGTCAGCGGTTTTGATAAATTGCTCGACGAAGTAATAAAAACGCTCTCAACGCTTCCCAAGACCTTTGAATTTGATGAGGAAGACATGATTGAGTCGCACAAGTATGTGCCGGGCTTTGAAATCGAGATTGACGAGGAAGGAGTATTCGTATTAACAGGCGGTTCAATAGAATATCTTCTCGATACGACATATGCAGAGGATGACGAGTCAATGAGAAGGTTCCAGCAGTTCCTCATCAAGGAGGGCATAATAGATGCCCTGCGTGAAAAGGGTGCAAACGAGGAAAGCACTGTCCGTATGGGCGACTGGGAATTTGACTTTATAGAATAACAGCGAAAGGATATAGATTTATGCTTACAAGTAAACAGCGTGCAGCATTGCGTTCAATGGCAAATACACTCACCCCGATTTTCCAAATCGGGAAAGGCGGAATAACAGAAAACACGATAATTGAAATCGATAACGCTTTAAGAACGAGGGAGCTTATCAAAGTTTCAATCCTTGAAACCTGCGACCTTACTGCTCGCGAAGCATCGGACGAGCTTTCAAGTGCCGTCTGTGCAGAGCCCGTACAGTGCATTGGCAGAAAATTCGTCCTCTACCGTCGCAATATCGAAAACCCCAAAATCGAGATATGATTATTTAAGGGGCGCTGCCCCTTACACCCCGTTGACTTTTTTTAAAAAAGTCACCAAAAACAAACAAGGGTGCATAACAAAAATCAGGCAAAGCATTGCCTGATTTTTTGGTATTGAACAGTTACATTTCCTCACCAATCCCTCACACCCTCAATGTGCAAAATACGGGCGGTTTCGTAGTTGTATGTGTAAAGCGGTCTGTTTTTTGAGTCTGTGGTGTGTGCACAAACCTTTATTGTAGGAAAAATAGAGGTTATAACGAGGCTATGATAAAATTCGTCGTTGTAATTTCCGAGCTGGATTATATCCCCCACCTCTGCCACACGCCTTGTTGCCACTCTCGCATACGGCCCCACAGAATTGTTTGAAGTAAGAAAATTGTAAAGATATTCAACACCCGTCCAAGAAGCTGTCCTATCGGAAGCAGTTCTGTAAAACCACCCGACTACGGGCGTATAATTCATAACTTTCGCTCCTGCATATATACATTGCGAAGCAAAACTTGTGCAGTCACCGCCTATGTTTTCAAAATCGAAATAGGCAGGATTTCTTGCGAGCGCCCACTTTTGCGCATACTCTTTAGCAGCCTCTCTGTCATAGATTCTTTGACGCACCTTTTTCACTCCCTTTTTAATTAAAATATTCCGCCATGCTTTTATGTGTTCATGTACTGTAATTGCAGCACAAAAAACTCAGTCACATTATCGTGACTGAGTTTTGATTTGTTTATGTTTGAGATGAATTTCAGCCTAAATCTTTGAGGCGTGTTTCGAGCTTTTCAAGCATTGCTTTTGCGTTTTCAAGCTTTACTTTTTCTTCCTCGATGACGTGTGCCGGAGCCTTTGCTACAAAGCCTTGATTATTGAGCTTGCCCTGTGCGCGTGCAATTTCACCGTTTATGCGTGTAATTTCCTTGGTTACTCTTTCTCTTTCCTTTTCAAGGTCAACGAGTTCTTCAAGGGGAATATAAGCTTCTGCTATTCTGCATACAATACCGACTGCATTGTCTGAAATACCGTTCTTATCAAGCTGAACAGAAACGGTTTCAGCACCTGCAAGGCGAATGATGTAAGGTGTGCAAGCTTCGCAGATTGCCTTATTTTCTTCTGTTGAAACGAGTGTTATTGCTACACGCTTTGACGGGGGAACATTCATTTCTGCGCGCACGTTACGGACGCTGCGGATTATCTCCATGATGCCTTCCATATTTTCCTCGTCCTGAGCAAAGTCAAACTCGCTTGTTTCCTTGCACCAATCCTCACGCATTATAGTTTCGCAGTTGCTCTTGAGGCTCAGGTAAAGTTCTTCCGTTATGAACGGCATGAACGGATGCAAGAGCTTCATTGAATCGCCAAGTACGCGAACCAATACCGCACGGACGTTCTTCTTCTGTGCTTCGTCCTCACCATAGAGACGGGGCTTTGCCATCTCGATATACCAATCACAGAACTCTGTCCAGATGAAGTCATAAATCTTCTGTGCGGCAAGATTCAAATCATAAGAATCAAGGTTATATGTAACCTCTTTTACTATCGTGTTGAGGCGTGAGAGAATCCACTTATCCGCCGTGTCAAGCATCGAAGTGTCAATCCCGCCAACTTCTTCATCACCGAGGTTCATCATTACAAAGCGTGATGCGTTATAGACCTTGTTGCAGAAGTTACGTGCAGCTTCAACCTTCTTGATATGGAAGCGCATGTCGTTACCTGCGGAGTTACCTGTTATCAGGCTGAATCTCAATGAGTCTGCACCGTAGTCCTTAATGATTTCCAAAGGATCGATGCCGTTGCCCAAGGACTTGCTCATCTTTCTGCCGAGCTCATCGCGGACGATACCGTGGACATAAACTGTGCTGAACGGCTTTTCTTTCATTACTTCCATGCCGAATACTATCATTCTTGCAATCCAGAAGAAGATAATGTCATAGCCTGTTACGAGCGTTGATGTGGGATAGAAATACTTAAGCTCTTCAGTATTATCGGGCCAACCCAAGGTTGAGAACGGCCACATACCTGAGCTGAACCATGTATCAAGAACATCCTCATCACGGCGTACGGGCGCACCGCACAACGGGCAGGTGTCTATAACTTCTTCGCATACGGTCATCTCACCACAAGCATCGCAGTAATATGCAGGAATCTGATGTCCCCACCAGAGCTGACGGGAAATGCACCAATCCTTGATTTTTTCCATCCAGTTATAATACGTCTTATCAAAACGTTCGGGAACGAACTTGATATCACCGCTTCTTACAGCCTCGATAGCCGGCTTTGCAAGGGGCTTCATGTCAACGAACCATTGCTTTGAAACAATGGGCTCAACAGTTGCGTGACAGCGATAGCAAGTACCGACATTGTGCTTATAGGGCTCTGTCTTTACGAGTGCGCCTGCGTTCTTGAGTTCTTCAACGAATACCTTTCTGAACTCAAATCTGTCCATACCTTCATACTTTCCTGCATACTCATTGAGCTTGCCGTCATCCGTAAATATCTTGATTGACTCAAGACCGCATCTTACGCCGACCTCAAAGTCATTCGGGTCATGTGCAGGGGTGATTTTAACAGCACCCGTACCAAAGTCAATTTCTACATATTCATCGGCAACGATGGGAATCTCACGACCGATTACGGGAACAACAACCGTCTTACCGATGATATCCTTATATCTCGGATCTTCGGGGTTAACAGCAATACCGCTGTCACCGGGGATTGTCTCGGGACGCGTTGTAGCGCAGATAATGGAATAGCTCTTATCGGGAGCATCATATCTTACGTGCCAGAGTGAGCTGTCCTGCTCTTCATATTCAACTTCTGCATCTGAAAGTGCAGTTTTGCAGTCGGGACACCAATTTATAATTCTGTCGCCCCTGTAAATCAAGCCCTTGTTATAAAGCTCTACGAACACCTTTGTAACGGCACGGCTGCAGCCCTCGTCCATTGTGAAGCGTTCACGCTCCCAATCAGCTGATGAACCGAGCTTCTTAAGCTGCTGAACTATTGTTCCGCCGTACTCTTTTTTCCATTCCCAAGCGCGCTCGAGGAATGCTTTTCTTCCGATGTCACGCTTGTCGATACCTTCCTTTGCCATCTGCTCAACGATTTTAACCTCGGTTGCAATCGAAGCATGGTCAGTACCCGGAAGCCACAAGGTCTCAAAACCGCTCATACGCTTATAGCGAATAAGAACGTCCTGCAAGGTTTCGTCCAAAGCGTGTCCCATATGAAGCTTACCCGTGATATTCGGTGGGGGTATAACTATACAATAGGGTGGTTTATTCTCGTTGGGTTCTGCATGGAAATAGCCTGAGCTTTCCCATTTTTCATAGAGTCTGCTTTCCACATCACTGTGGTCATAAGTTTTTGGCATATCCTTCATAAAAAAAGCGGCAAAAGCCTACTCCTTTACATATTATTCTAATAGTAAAGTCTATCTAAAACAAAGAAATTTGTCAAGGCAAACAGGTATATAAAACAAAAAAAGAGACGGAAAGCCATTTCCGTCCCAATTCTGTTTTTCTATTTTCTCAAGTCCACTATATCGGGTAATTTGATATTGCCCCACCAGCGCTGATCCCATTTCATGTTTGAGCAGAAACCGAGCTTTGTTTCTACTTCAAGACCTATACTTGCATGGACATGGTCAAAGAACATCATTTCACCGAATTCATTTATGTCATATAAAGCAGGTGTTAACAAATATTTACCGGGGACAAGCTGCGATGTATCTGCTTCCAAGGGTATTTCAATCTCCTCGCCTGCCTTACAAGTGATAAGGTTGGGTGCCAAGAACAATGAAACTGAATTTTCATCGGCTGTCATTACTCTTGTTTTGAAGCACACATTTTCCATATCCTTGGTTGCTTTAACCGTTATGTTATAGCGAAGCTTATCACCGACCTTTATCCGCCATTCATCAGCATTTACTATTTCTGCTGCCGTAAGCTTTATTCCATCCTTACACTTATGGTGCGGACGAGCTGCCTTTGCAAGGTCCACACGCTTCGGGCAATCTATCGCCTTTCCCATATAAAGTTCAATAGCTTCTTCAACACCACCCGAGAATATTATCTTGCCTTTGTCAAGAACTATACATCTGTCGCAAAGCTGACGGATCGTATTCATGTTATGGCTGACATATAAAACTGTTCTGCCCTCGTCCTTTGCGGCACGACGCATTCTTTCAAGGCACTTTCTCTGGAAAGCCATATCGCCAACTGCCAAGACCTCATCCATTATCATTATTTCAGAATCAAGATGTGCAGCAACAGAGAAAGCGAGCTTTACATACATACCGCTTGAATATCTCTTGACGGGGGTATCAATAAATTCACGAACTTCGCTGAATTCTATTATTTCCTCCATCTTGGCATCTATTTCCGCCTTTGTCATACCGAGTATGGCACCGTTCAAGTATACATTTTCCCTACCGGTCATTTCGCCATGGAAGCCTGTACCTACTTCAAGCATGGACGTTATGCGTCCGTTTATATCAATTTCGCCCTCGGTGGGAGCTGTAACACGGCTCAAGAGCTTCAAAAATGTACTTTTACCTGCACCGTTTCCACCAATAATACCAAGTGCTTCGCCTTGATAGACAGTCAAATCTATACCGTTTAACGCCATGAACGTTTGACCGACAAGGCGCTGGTCAGTGCCGATTTTGGTATTCGGGTCTTCCTTGCCCCTTACTCTTGCCCACCAGCTTTGCAAATCACCCGTAAGCGTACCGCCGCCTATCTGGCCAAGCCTGTATCTTTTCTTTACACTTGTTGCTTTTATGGCTATCGGTCTGTTTGTTTGAACCATTGTGTTATTCTCTTTACTCATATTTTCGCCCTCCTCAGACCGTATCCATAAATGTCTTTTCAACCTTGTTGAAGAGCATCACACCGAGCACGGCAACAACCAGGGTTACCGCGATGGATATGAGGTAATAATCAAGCCTTACAACGCCCTGTCCCAAAATTGCGTACCTTAAAAGTTCTACAGGAGCCGTTACAGGGTTGAACATCATAATCATTTCCATTATTCCACCACCCATTGCCGAGAGGGGGTAAACAATGGGAGTTATGTACATCCACAGTTGAACGCCGAATGTTACCAAAATTGCCAAATCGCGATACTTTGTTGTCAAGCTTGATATTATAATGCCAAAACCCAAGCCCATAACGCCTATGTGTAAAAGGGCAAACGGTATCAAAGCCCAAGCGCTCCAGTTCGGATGCACTTCACCTTTGAAAAGATAGAATGCTAAGAAAGCAAGCACGAGTATCATCTGTATACCAAACTGTATTATGGAAGACAGCATGTTTGATATCGGTATTGTAAGCCTCGGGAAATAGACTTTGCCGAAAACATTTGCATTTGCCGTAAATGCATGTGCATTGTTGGTAACAGACGTTGAGAATAAAAGCCATATGGCGTTGCTGCAAAGATAGAAAAGTATCTGAGGCACTCCGTCCGTTGCAATACCTGCTATTCCGCCAAATACGAATGTATAGATAAGACTTGTAATAAAGGGATTCAAGAAAATCCATGCAGGGCCCAAAACCGTCTGCTTATATGTAAGCACAAAGGTTCTCTTTGTAAAAAGCAAAATAAGATCCCTGTAACGCCAGACCTCTTTGAGATTCAAATCAAGCATCCTATGCTTTGAAGTTATGTGCGTATGATATGTCTGTTTTTTTATCTCACTTGCCATTTAAATTCTCCGTCTTTTGTATTAAGCACAAAAAGGGCGAAAAACCGCCCTCTCTTAAAAATCAGTCCTCCGTACCGAAGGAAATACACTCATCGGGATTTTCAGCCCACAAGCGTTCCATGTTGTAATATTCACGTTCTTCGGGAATGAATATGTGCACGAGTATATCCGCAAAGTCCAATACAACCCAGCGTCCCTCCTGATATCCTTCCTTACGCCTTGTTTCAAGGCCCAACTTATAAGCTTCATCCTCAAGCTCGTCGGCAAGCATCTTGACCTGTGATGCCACGCGACCGCTGCAGATTATGAACCAATCTGCAATAATCGTTTTGTCCGCAACATATATTGCTTTGATATCCATTGCCTTTTTGCTGTCGAGCACTTCGCAAAGCTTAATTACTTGTTCACGTGTCTTCTCGTTCAATTTTTCTTACCTCCGTTTTTTATTATTTCTTCTCTTGCCGCAAGTATCGTATCATCAAGCTGTTTGCCCGAATTTCGAGTGTGTGCTATGCTGTAATCCATACACGCAACAGTACCTGCGTCAATATCTTCCCAAGCCTTTCGACGCAGTGTATTGACTCCGCCAAACGACCTTAAAGGTTCAGTCTTGTCCGCAATATAAAGCAATTTATCAAGCTTTGTCATACCCAATCTGCATAATGTATGACAGCGTATTGCTTCAATTATCTCTTCATCTTCAACACCATACTTTTCCTTTGCATACACTGCACCGAGCCTTGCATGGATAAGTGCAGGTGAAACCTGCTCTATCGGTGTAAGCACCATATTGTGCTTTTGTGCTTCGATAACCTGTTCTTCGGGTGCTACCTTTGCACAGTCATGCAAAAGTGCTGCAAGCCTTGCTTGCTTCGTGTCCATTTTGTGCCTGTCGGCAAGTTCTATAGCCCAACGCACAGTCCCCATCGTGTGCCTGTAACGCTTGCTCTTTACGGTATTTTTTATATCCTGCTGTATCGCCTTTATATCATCGGGCAGATACAGACCGTTTTCATAGATATACTCCTCTATACATTTTGGAACCAGATGCGATATCGGCTTTGCATTATATACCGCCTCACGCACCGTTGTGGAGGATATGTCAAGCCCGGTAAAAGTACCGACATGAATTTTTGCATTATACTCCTTAGCCAATTTTTCGGCTTCTTTTCTCTCATCACCGTCACAACGCGGTCTTGCGTATGCCACGATATCACAGAGCTTAAAAATCTCCTCAGGTTCTCTCCATGTCGGCAATGAGAAAAGCATATCCTCGCCCAATACCAAAAACAGCTTTGCATCTTTATACTGCTCTTTAACCTGTCTGAGCGTATCGACAGTATAGCTTATGCCCTCGCGTGCAAGCTCCATATCGCAAGCGATGATGCGGTTAATATCGTCAACAGCACGCTTTACCATTTCAAAGCGGTGCCCAGGTTCAATATCGCCTGCGATCTCTTTGTGCGGCGGTTGTTTTGCCACCATGATCAAAATCTCATCAAGCTTGTATTCACTCAACGCCCACTGCGCAAGCTGCAAGTGGCCAAAATGTATCGGATTAAAGCTTCCGCCTAAAATTCCTACTCTCATGCTGATATTATACAATATATAATCCGGTTTGAAAATCCCCACATTTGGCAACAATAGATGTAAACGGAGGTTTTTATTATGAAAAATCAAAAAATTATACAAAAATACTACAAAACAACATTTCACAAAGGCAAAAACGCCTTTGCAAGAATTACTGATTTTATCGCTTTTCGCACAATCGGTTTCATAATTTTGTATATTTGGTTCATGCCTACTCTAAAAAATCCCGTACTCCGTGTTTTACTTCCGCTTATTTCAATGTCTGTACTTTCAATAGCTTTCCGACTTTTTAAAAGTATTCGCTTTGAGCGTTTTTGCAAAGCAGAAAAAGAAAGACTTCGTACAAAAATATTATGTGAGCGTTTTATTCTTTTAAATCCTCAGGAGCTTTTTGATAAAGTAAGTCAGTATATAAAAAGCTTTCCCGACCGTTTCCCCGGAAATCCAAAACTCTTTTTATTACAAAAATCAGCACCTGTAAGTGCTGATGATGTGCTTAAATTTTATCAGGAAGCATTGAATGACGGACTCGATTTTTTTGTTCTTTTTCATACCTCTCAAATATCTGATGAGGCAACCGAGTTTGTCAAAAAGCATGAGGAAAATTGTAAAGCCTTATTTATTTGCGCAAAAGAACTTGCTCTGTATTTGAGTTATACAGTCAGCGACAGCGAAATTGACAATTTGATTATCGAGGATGTGACCAAGCTTAAAGAAAAAAAGAAAAAGAGCTTGTCAGATATTTTTAAGGAAGACAGTATTAAAAAATACTTCACCGTTTCTTTTCTTCTCTTTGTCGCATCGTTTTTTGCAGGCTATCCTTTGTACTACCGCTTGGCTTCAATACTCGCTTCATTTTTCGGCCTTATATCGCTCTATTTTTCAAAAAACAAGCAGAGCACTTAGCCCTTGTATTTTCTGTATGTTGCCATGCCTCCCCTTATGTGACGTTCCTCCTTGTTTTGATTAAGTATTCTCCGTACTTCCTCTGCCATCTGCGGTGATATCCTTTTAAGCCTTTCCACCATATCCTTATGTACTGTTGACTTGCTCACATTAAACACCTTTGCACAGCTTCTCACCGTTGCCCGATTTTCTATAATGTATTGTGCCGCCATCAAAACGCGTTCTTCAATATATCTATACATAAAAACCCTCCGAAACTCTATGCTTTATGCATATGTCGGAAGGTTTGTTTATAGAATAAGTTTTCTTAAGTCAAATTCTTTTCAGAAGCTGCCACGGCAAGAACATAAACCCGTTTTGCTCCTGCTCTTTTTAATGTGTGTGCACACTCCAAAGCCGTTGAACCCGTTGTTATTACATCATCTATGAGCAACACGGAAAAACCGTTCACCCTTTGAGTTGCTTTAAATGCTCCTTTTAAGTTTGCTCTTCTTTCTTCACGTGTAAGCTTGGTCTGGGAATCCGTATCACGCACCTTTGTAAGGATGTTTCCCCTTAGTTGAAGTCCTGTCCTGTCACAAAAATGCCTTGCAAGCTCCTCGCTTTGATTATAACCTCTTTTGAGCCTTCTGTTTTGAGTTATCGGCACAAAAGTTACAAAGTCAATGTTCCACCTGTCATCTGCTTCCATAAACAGTGCAAGCGGTTTTGCAATATATTTTCTGCCATTGTACTTAAAATTCATAATAGCCTGTTTTATTACGCCATCATAGACAAAAGCCGCTGTCATACCATCTATATCACCGATTTTTATAACCGTATCAAACGGTTCAAACCTTGCCATACAAGCTTCGCAGACATTATTCTCATCCGTTATTGCCTCATGAAAGCACAAAAGGCAAGTGTTTTGCTGTGGGAAAACATATTTCCTTATCAGTTCTTTAATATTCACCTTTTAAATATTCCTTCAGTGCACTGTAGCGTTTTTTTACGTTTGTGTTGCTTATCATATTCATAACGGCATATTCCCTGCCCACAATGTAAACCTGACTCCTTGCCCTCGTTACAGCCGTGTAAAGCAAGTTTCTTGTCATAAGCTGGGGCTGACCGCCCAAAAGGGGCAATATAACTATCGGAAATTCGCTGCCCTGGCTTTTATGCACCGAAACGCAATACGCAAGCGTTAATTCATCAAGCATTGAAAATTCGTATTCTGCAAGCTTTTCGTCGTCAAAAAGAATCTGCATTATCTGGGCATCACTGTCAATTCTCATGATTGTACCCATGTCACCGTTATATACGCCTTCGCCCGTTTCAACAATTTCACCGCGCACACTCTTTTTCCATTCAAGTCGGTAATTGTTCTTTATCTGCATTACCTTGTCACCCTCGCGGAACACAACATCGCCCACCTTGCGCTCTTTCTTCTTATGCTCAGGCGGATTCAATGCCTGCTGAAGCTTTAAGTTAAGGTTCAAAACTCCTGCTTCGCCTTTTTTCATTGGTGCGAGGACCTGGACATCCTTGAGCGTATCATTTGTTAAAAGCTTATTTGTTTTGCCCATGCAAAGCGCTGTTACGCGCTTAACCGTCATGTCCGCATTCTGTATTTCTTCAAATATAAAATCGGGAGTCTTATTTGATAAATCTATCTTTTTGCCCGTATTTATCCTGTGCGCGTTTGAAACTATTGCACTTCGTTCGCTCTGTCTGAATATATCCTCAAGCTTTACAACGCATACTGCCTCGCTCTTGATTATATCGTGCAGTACATTGCCTGCTCCGACAGGCGGAAGCTGGTCAGCATCGCCTACCATAATAAGGCGTGTACCTACATTCAATGCACGAAGCAAGGAATACATAAGATGCACGTCAACCATTGACGCTTCATCAATTATTATCGCATCTGCATCAAGCGTATTTTCGCTGTTACGCATGAACTCTTCCTTGCCGTATCCAAGCTCAAGCATACGATGGATAGTTCTTGCCTCACGTCCCGTTGCCTCACTCATTCTCTTTGCAGCTCTGCCCGTTGGTGCACAAAGCTCGCACTCAAGCCCGAGCTTATCAAAAAGGCGTATTATAAATCTCAATATTGTTGTTTTACCTGTACCCGGCCCGCCCGTTATTACCATCACTCCGTTTGAAAGTGCGGACACGACCGCCTCTCTTTGCGAAGGCGCAAGCTCAATGTCGAACTCTTTTTCAAGCGATGCAATTCCGTCATCGATTGAAAAATACGGATTTTTTACGGGCGGTGTGTTGAGCGTTGTTATAAAACGCGCACACATTTTTTCAACATGGTCCATCACATGAAGTGCCACGCAATCCTCACCGTCAACAACCCTATTTGAAAGCTCACGGCTCATTATCATTTCATCGACTGTTTTTTCAATGGGTAATATTTCAGCCTCAAGTATGTCGGACGCTACTTTTACAAGCTTTTCATACGGCAGGCAGGTATGCCCCTCATGCATTGCCCACGAAAGAGTATACTTTACTCCTGCACGAAGTCTGTACGGCGAATCCTTTTCAACGCCCACATTCTGCGCAAGCTTATCCGCCGTCTTGAAGCCTATTCCTTCTACATCCTCGACCAAACGGTAGGGATTTTCCTTTAATTTTGCAAGGCACATTGCACCGTATATTTTATAAAGCTTCATTGCCTGGGAAACCGTGACACCGTACTCACTTAAAGCAAGCATTACATCACGCATATCACGACGCAGCATGAAAGAAGCAGCTATCGTTTTGGCACGTGATGCACCTATTCCGGGCACTTCGCTGAGCCTTGCAGGATCGTTTTCAAGTATATCAAGCGTTTCCATGCCGAAAGTCGCAACGATATTTTCGGCCGTTGCTTCGCCGACGCCCTTTATAAGTCCGCACGAAAGATATGACACGAGTGCCGTCAAGGTTGAAGGAGCAAGAGTTTTCGTTCTCTCTGCTTTAAATTGCAATCCATAGGCTCTGTGCTGTGTGTAATCGCCCTCCGCGATTATCTTTTCCCCGACAGAAGCAAGCGGTATCGTGCCGACGACAACTATTTCGTCGCCCGACTCGTCCACAAGCTCCAGCACTGTGTAACCATTATCCTCATTACGATATATTATTGTTTTTATAACACCTTGTATTTCCATCGGCATGATTTTATCACATGGTGCATATAAATGCTATACCTACACCGTTTAGGAAATAAAAATTTGGAGGTAAAATGCCTTGCGTATATTCGTAATAACAAAACGCACACTCATAATCGCCCTTGCTGTAGCTGTATCTGCAATAGTTCTTGCAGCAATCTTTCTCTCGTTCTCCTTTGGCAGTGCAACAAGCAAACGGGAAAACGCTATGGCAACAAGCACACAAACCGTACTTTCGGGCGAAGACTATGAGCTTTGCGTTTTAGCCGGTCAAAAGAAGGAATTGCCCGTATACGAAGTAGACAGAAACGACAATAAAATCGCTCTCACGATAGATGCTGCATGGGAGGACGACAAGACGCCTTTCATACTTGAAACACTTGACAAATACGGCATAAAGGCAACTTTCTTTCTCTGCGGATTCTGGGCTGAAAAATATGCAGATGATGTCAAGGCAATCTATGACGCAGGGCATGAGCTTGGCAACCACACAGCAACCCATCCTCATATGAATAAGCTTTCTGCACAGGAAATACAAAAAGAAATTGACGACTTTGAGAAGCTCATGGTAAACATCACGGGCGAGCGTACAAAGCTTTTCCGTGCACCCTACGGCGAATACAACGATAATGTTATAACGACCGTGCGTTCCTTGGGCTATGAGGTACTTCAATGGAATATTGACTCTATTGACTGGAAAGAAGAACGAAGTGCGCAAACCATACTCGACACAGTTCTTCCGAAGCTTAAAGGCGGCAGCATAATTCTCTGCCACAACAACGGCTTTAAGATAAAGGAGTATCTCCCGACATTGATTGAGGAAGCTCAAAAAAAGGGCTTTGAATTTGTAACGATAAGCGAGCTTTTGCTTGACGGTGATACTTACATTGACGTAAACGGTGTTCAAAAGCAGAAGTAGTTTACTTGCCAATCCTTGCTTATTATGGTATCGTAATTTCAATTAATCATTATGAGGAAATACACCATGGGCGAAACTGTTTTTATAACGGGTGCATCACGAGGCATCGGAGCTGAAAGTGCAAAAGCGTTTGCAAAGAAAGGCTACAAGGTAGGCATTAACTACTTAAAAAACGATGAGGCGGCACAAAAGGTTGCAGATGAGATTGCAAGCTTTGGCGGCACTTGCCTGCTCGTAAAGGGCAATGTTGCTTCCCTTGAGGATATGCAGAAAAACATCGATGAAGTCACTGAAAAACTCGGCAAAATAAGCGTGCTTATAAACAATGCAGGCATTGCCTACAATGGAGTTTTCCAGGATACTTCGCCCGAAAAATGGGACGAAATTTTTAAGGTAAATGTAAACGGTGCATATAACACGACTTCCATTGTGCTTCCGTCCATGATAAGCGAAAAGCGCGGAAGAATAATAAACATTTCTTCGATATGGGGTATGACAGGTGCCTCGTGCGAGGTCGCGTATTCTGCTTCAAAGGCAGCAATAATCGGTTTTACGAAAGCACTTGCAAAAGAGGTTGCTCCCTCAAACATAACCGTAAACTGCGTAGCCCCCGGCGTTATTGATACCGATATGAACGCCTCACTCGACGAGGATGTGCTTACCCAGCTCAGAGAGGAAATACCGTCGGGAAGGCTTGGAAAAGCCGAAGAGGTAGCTTCACTTTTGCTCCATCTTGCATCAAAAGATTCAGCTTATCTTACAGGGCAGGTCATAAGCGTAAACGGAGGATTTGTTCTTTGAAATCAGCGCTTCAATTTTTACTTGGGACTTTTTGAAAAAGAAGTCCTTTTTTTATTAAAAAACCAATAAAAAACGGCATAAAAAGACAAAGTATGAACTATAAGTTAAAAATCTTCAAGTCGCTTTACTTATCGATTAGGCATAAATATAATATGTTTGTATATTAAATTAGTATATTTTTATTTTACGGAGATTTTCAAAATATAATGGCAAGCAAGAACAAGAAAGCTCAAACAAGCAAAAAGTCAACGGGCAAAGCAAACGCAAAGACAAACAACAAATCAACAGCAAAAGCAACCCCTAAAAAGGAAGTTAAGCAGGCTTCAAGCGGTTCAAAGAAGCTCCTCATAACACTTGTTTCTTTGGTTGCTGTATTAAGTCTTGTTTACTGCGGTTTGCTCTTTGTCACACAAAAGCAGGAAGAAAAGCGTCAGGAAATCATCAATTCCGGAATATTCCATGAGGGAATCAAGGTAAACGGTGTTGCAATAGGCGGTATGAAGGTTGACGAGGCAAAGGATGCGCTCAAGAACGTCACAAACGCTATGGAAAAGGATATAATGCTCACGATAACCTCAACGAACGGCAACATTGTTGCATCGGGCGCTGACCTTGGCATAGTTGCAAATATTGACGAAGTTTTAAACGAAGCAATGCTTCTTGGCAGAACAGGCAAGCTTCGCCAGATGGAGGCTGAAATCGAAGACGTAAAAATAAACGGCCGTACATTCACGCTTGCTCTCACGCTTGACGAAGAAACGGTAAACACATACCTTGACAATCTTTCAAAAGAGCTTGGTGCAACGCCCACAAACGCTTCATTTGCAGTAAAAGAACTCCCCATGAGCGAAACAAAGGGCATAAACGCATATGATACAGTCAACATCGGCTTGCCCGAGGACGGCTCGATAACCGACCTTAGAGATTTACGCTTTGACTTTATCGAAGAAAAAGACGGTATTGAAATCAACCGTGACGAATTTATTTCAAAGCTCAAAGAACGCATTGCAAACAATGATTTTTCATACTTTGAATTGCCTGCAAAGGTAACTCCTGCTTCCGTAACGGTTGCAGACATAAAAGCAAAGCTCGTTTTGCGTGTTGCTGTTTCAACATCATATGCAAGCGGTAATTACGGAAGATCAACTCGTGTTCACAACATGACAAAAGCAACAGGCTTGGTATACGGCACAGTTTTACAGCCGGGTGAGCAGTTCTCAGCAAACACAATACTCGGTTACCGCACACTTGCAAGCGGCTGGCAGCTTGCCCCTGCTGTTATAGACGGCGGTGCAGCCAATGAGGATCAGCCTGGCGGCGGCGTATGCCAGATTTCAAGTACAATTTACCAGGCGGTTTTGAAAGCTGATTATCAGGTGGATTACCGCCAAGGCCATTCAAGCAAGCTCGGCTATGTAAAGGGCGGTCTTGATGCAACGATAGACAGCGGAAGAATAGACTTCCTCTGGACAAATAACACCTCCTCCCCCGTCTATGTATTCACATGGATTGACAAGAAAAACAAGGAGGTTTGGTGCGAGCTTTACGGTGAGCCCTTCGGTGATTCATTCGATGAAATAAATCTCATTTCAGACGAGCAGGATCCCATTGCACCCACCGAAACGGAATACATACAAAAGAGCAGCTTAACTGCTCCCTACTGGCAGGTAAAGAACGCTGCAAAGAAGGGCTATGTTTTCAAAACATACAAATCATATCTTAAGGACGGCAAGGAAGTGGATCGCAAGTTTATCACAACCACGACCTACCGTATGCACCCTGCACGCTACTATGTATGGGCAGGCTATGCAGGCGAACCCCTGCTCCCCGAATTTGAGATTAAGGCAGAAGAATAGATTTTCAAGGTAAGCAAAAACGCAGCAAAGATTTCATTCTTGCTGCGTTTGATTTATTCTTCTATTCTACTTTCAGCATCGATAAATGTACGTTTTTGATTAAAGTCTGGGAAAACTGCGACAATTTTATTCAGCAATACGATTTTAGCATATCCAATTTCTTCTATGCTTTTCACGTACTCATTATAGTCAACCCAATAATTCTCTTCACTTTCTATTATGCGAAACTGAATGGCCTCTTTTAGCGTGTTAAATTTCATCACTATTCCTGCTCGTCAACAACAATACATTCTGCTGACTCTATAAAATCAACAATATTGTACCGTTGTGTTTCTTCGGGATATTTATCTGCCGTTTTTTTCAATGCACTAATAAACTCCTTGTTGTGAGTTCTTTTAGCTATATCCTCCATAATTTCACTTAGCCAAGAGAACTCGTCAGCGGTACATACATCAAGGAAACGAATGGTCTTATCTATATCCAACGAAAAAAGTTCTATCATTTCTTTCCAACATTTTTCAATTTCAGTATACCACTCATCATCGATAAAAGTACGTTTTTTGATTATTTCACGAAACTCAACAAACTGCATAAATATCACCTCCGTTTATTTTGATTAGAGTCCGGGAAAACTGTGGCGATTTTTCCATTAGTACGAATAACGCCAACTCGCACACCTTTGTAGACACCATATATTTTTTTGCCGTCTGCGATACGGCGATTGCCTTTAAGACCGGAAACGTGTTCTCCTGCTCGTCGAATGTCTTTTTCTGTCCACGATTTAGGGAACCACGCTTGACTTGTCCCACTACGCTTTGAGCGTTGCATATGGTTAGGTATATTGCCAATACGAACGCCATTTGGATAGGTTTTAACGATATTATAGTTAATGCCGTATTTATCGAGCAAATCCATCCCTTTCTGGCTGTGCCCACCATTATTAAGCCGAAGTTTAATAACCACTTCCCCGTTGACACGGGTTTGACTACGGGTGAATGCACCTTCGCTTGAATGTACCAAAGCAAAATCGCTGACACTTCTGCCGGAGCCCCTGGTATTAAGATAACGTCCGCTTTTGCTCGTTCCCATATCAGACCACCCTCTTCCCATTGTGGGCATATGTAGTCCAGTCAGGCAAATGATGGAACTGCGTATAACGCTCGTATTTGCCGAAGATTTTAGGGTTATACGAACCGTACACTACAACGACCTGCGGTGCTAATTCTTGAAGCATGACTTCAAGCCCTGCTTCAAGAAAATATTTGTCCTCTTTCTTTTGACTGCATCCATAAGTACCGATTGAAACAATACTGTTTTTCGGTATACCCGAAAATGCAGGTGGATAATCCAGCAGACCTTTTGTGTATGTCTGCTCATCTCCCCAACGAACATTGGGAATCACATATTTTCCTTGCTGTTGCAAATAATATCCTACAGAGCGACTCACACCAATGTTCGCTATTTGCGACCAAAGTGGCATGTCTCGATAAAGAGAGCAATCAGGCGTAGTGATTATTTTGACATTTTTCAGTTCATCAATGTAATTCTGCGGTATACTTACGAAATCTCTAAACACGGGATCTTTCTCGTAGAAAACGAGCATTTCTTTCGAAGGGTCAGTAAGCTCCTTTCTTTTTGAAAACGGTACAGCAACCGAAGGTATAATAATTTCTTTCGGAGCTTCCAAGATAGGAATTTCAAGAAAGCCCTCGAAAAATGCGGTTTCGATCAGTTTCGAGTTAAAACCGTCATAGAATAAATTATTTGTTTTTTTATCTGTCATTTTTTATATCCTCCTTAATCTTTTAGATAGACAGCATAAATTTTTAAATTTACAACCATCGAAGGATATGCTACAATGAACCTGTCCACTGGTTGGATATCATAGCATATCCGACACTCAAAGCGTTTCGTTCGTTGTTGGCGCAACTTGCGAAATGCTTTTTTCTTTATCTTTATCTACAATCATAAACATCACCTCCAATCTATATTTTAAGCTTGCAATTAAAACCAAGAATCTCTTGTACGCTGACGTTCATATTCGTCCTCAAAATCAAAGTAGTCATTGCTATAAGGACAAGTGCTATTGATAAAAGCAGAGAACTTACAGAGAATAATATCATCAAATTCTTTCTCTTGACGGGAACGCCACTCAGCCGTTGTTTTCGCAAGCGTTTCAATGCGTTTTTTTGCAGCCGTTTCCGACACTTCAAAATGTTCCATCAGAAACTCTTTTGTGATACGGGCTCCGCGCTTCGCAAACTCTCGCAGCACCTGTTCCGGCATAAGCAATTGAGCAGCAAAATAGTTTGTTTCAACCTCGTATTGACCGTAAGTTTCTTTATCATTAACAGAAAAATCGTGATTGATTAAAGAATGTCCCAGCTCGTGTAAAATTGAGTATTTTACATGAGTCATCACTTTGCTGTCATCGTAAAATATGATCTGCCTTCCGTCACATTCAAAAATAGTAGCCGAATCACTGCCAAAAGCAGTAATGTCAATGCCATACTTTTGAGCCTTTTTGTAAGTACGGCACATTATGGCGGATTGTTCTTTCACAAGTTCAATAGGAGAAAAAGGAAACATGGAAATAACAAGGGATTTTACTAAAATCTCATTAGCTTTTGAATATGCTGCTGAAAAATTTGGTTTTGCACTACTCGCCACAAATTCACTCCTCGTCATCATCCTCAAAAATGTCATTAAACATCAATTTCAACATTTTTTCTGCTGTTTTTAATTGTTTATCATCCAATTTGCCGAGATTTCTTTGCAGATATTTAAGTTCTTTTTGTTCTTCAGGCACTTCGATGCTATCCGTGCTACCTAAAAGATAATCGGCCGTTGTATCGAGTGCCCTTGCAATTCTTGCGAGTACTTCTCCACTCGGAGTACGTACTCCTTTTACATAGTAAGACATTGCCGATTCAGTAACATTCGCTCGCTTTGCAAATTCTTTTTGTGAAAATCCTTTTGCTTTCATCAATGCCGTAAGCCTTTCACTAAATACCGACATATATCAAACCTCCTTTAATCTTTATTTATAATCATACTGTTTAATTATAACATTGTCAAGTTGTTTTGATATTTTTTGGTCTATATTGCTTATTATAGCACAATATATTGTGTTATACAACCCACTTATCCTTGTCAATTATATAATCGAAGTGTGAGGTTCTATCCCTTTGAATCAACATATTAAAGGCACAATATTTCCACTCAGCAAGCAGAAACCGGAAAACGCAGACTAAAATTTTCAATACAAGCAAAAACGCACGGAAAAATCCGTGCGTTTTTTGTGTCTTTTGCGTTTTAGTTATCAGTCTATCTTGTCGAGCATTTCGAGGGCGAGCTTCATCATGTCGGTGAAGTTCTGCTGGCGCTCCTCTGTTGTGCAGCGGTTGCCCGTGGGCAATTCGTCGGATACTGTGCAGATGCAAAGTGCGTTCTTGCCTGCTCTTGCTGCGTTCATATAAAGGGCTGCACTTTCCATTTCAACGCCCAATACTCCCATTTTCTGCCAATCGAGAGTTGTTGAAGCATCATCATAGAACAAATCACTTGAGAAGATGTTGCCGACATGAATGTTCAAATTAAGTTCTTCTGCCGTGTCCGTTGCAGCCTTTAAAAGCTTATAGCTTGCTGTGGGG
Organism: Clostridia bacterium; assembly: GCA_017407205.1. Lineage (GTDB taxonomy): Bacteria > Bacillota > Clostridia > Christensenellales > CAG-138 > RGIG3096. The sequence goes on along the minus strand of JAFQXA010000019.1, from coordinate 55,531 downwards.
CAGTATGTGCCGGGCATTTTGAACTGTGCACCAAAGTTTGAGTCAAAGCTTGCACTCATGCCGACTATAATGCTCTTGAGCTTAACCTGGGGAGCTATCGAGCCTGCTGTGCCGATGCGGATTATGTTTTCAACATCAAAGCAGTTGAAAAGCTCATATGAATATATGCCCATTGACGGCATACCCATTCCGCTTGCCATTACGGATACTTTCTTTCCCTTGTATGTACCTGTGTAGCCGAGTATGTTTCTTACGCTTGTTACAAGACGGGCATCCTCAAGAAAATTCTCTGCGATAAACTTTGCACGAAGCGGATCGCCGGGCATAAGTACGGTTTTAGCGAAATCGCCCTTTTCTGCGTTAATATGCGGTGTTGCCATTTTTAATTCCTCCTCTTTAAAATTCAGTTTATATCATCATTTGTCGGCAAATATGTTTGAGCTTCTTCATAAGGAAGTGCCGTAACATCCTTAAGCTTGCTCATAATCTTTCTTGTTCTTACTCCAATGAGTGCATCAAGGTCGCTGTTTGCCTTTGTAAGCTTTTCCTGTGTCTTTTCAAGCACTTCATGAAATTTATCAAACTCTGTGCGTACAGCACCCAGCACTTTCCATACCTCACTGCTTCGCTTCTGTATTGCAAGCGTCCTGAATCCCATCTGCAAGCTGTTCAAAAGTGCCGCCATTGTGGACGGGCCCGTTATGCTCACTTTGTGTTCACGCTGTAAGGCTTCAATGAGTCCAAGTTTCACGGCCTCGGCATACAAGCCCTCCGTCGGCAAAAACATTATTGCAAAGTCGGTTGTGTTGGGTGGCTCTATATACTTTGTCTTTATATCCTTTGCAAAGCCCTTTATTCGCGTTTTCAAGGTGTCCTGTGCCGTCTTTACACGCACAGCATCACCGCTTTCATAAGCGTCCATAAGCTCATAATACGCATCGGACGGGAACTTTGCATCTATCGGCAGATATACGAACGAGTCGCCGTCATTGCCCGGCATTTTAATTGCATATTCGACCGGATTGCGGCTGTTTTTGACAGTTATTACATTTGTTTCATACTGCTCGGGTGCAAGTATTTCAGATATTATTGCACCAAGCTGCATTTCGCCCAAAACGCCCCTCGTCTTTACATTTGAAAGCACCTTTTTAAGGTCACCCACACCAACTGCAAGGGTTTGCATTTCGCCGAGCCCCTTATAAACAAGCTCAAGCCTTTCACTTACCAGGGCAAAGCTTTGATTCATACGCTCCTGAAGCTTTTCATCAACAATCGTGCGGATCTCGTCAAGGCGTTTATTGTTGTCTTCCTGAATATAGTTCAAGCGTTTTTCAACAGTCAAGCGGATATTTTCAAGCTTTTGCTCATTCTCACCCGAAAAAGTTGCAAGGCGGTTTTCAAGATTCTTGCTTGCCGTGTACTGGTTCTGGTTTAAAATCTCAAGCTTTGACATCAGGTTGTTATCAATCTCTGAAACCTTGCCGGAAACATTATCGTTTATAATGCCAAGCCCTGCACGCAGATTTTCGTTAAGCTCTGTACGCGTGGCACGCTCGCGCTCTGCACTTTCACGTCTCAAAGCTTCAATCGCCTGTTCGCTTTTATTGCCCCCTTGCTTCACCAAGAGTACAATTAAAAGTGCAACGCAAATAAGCATCAGTAAAATACACAGTATAAGCAATATATTGTCCATGCTGTTCCTCCTCAAAAAGGATTATTTCTTAAGATAGCCTGTTTCCATGTCAACAAGATTTTTAAATTCCCTGCCCTCTGCAAGTGCTTTTATGTTGTATGCTGCAATGTCAACTTCATTATCAAGCGTTTTCTTTAAGTGGAAAAATCCCGAAATGTGCGGTGTTATCACAACATTTTCCATATCCCAAAGCCTGTGGTCACTCGGCAAGGGCTCAGGGTCTGTTACATCAAGGGCTGCACTTATTCTGCCCTTTGCACATTCATCCGCAAGGCTTTCCGTATCTATTGCATTGCCCCTGCCTACATTTACAAGTATTGCACCGTCCTTTAAAAGTGCAAGCCTTCTTTTATCCATGAATTTATATGTTTCTTTCATGGAAGGCATTGCCATTGCAACTATATCGGCTCTACCCAAAAGCTTGTCCGTTTCACTTGTAAGATGAACTTCATCTGCATAGTCGGGCTTTGTGAGGTCGGTTCTTCTTACACCTATCACATAAGCACCCAACGCTTTCATTTTTTTAGCATAGCTTCCGCCTATATCACCCATGCCCAGCACGAGCACCGTTGAGCCCTCGATTGAGTTTACATTGCCCATATCACGCCAATCATGCTTTAGCTGGTTATCCCTGTATTGGTGCAAGCGCTTCATTATCATAAGCGTTACGCCAAGCATATGCTCACCGATTGCAAGCCCGAAAGCACCCGTTACATTTGCAAGGGTAGCACCTTGAGGAAGCGTATCAAGATATCCGTCAGTCCCTGCTGCCGCAAGCTGTAAAAGCTTTAATTTTTTCGTTTTTTTAAGCAAGTCAAACGGCACATTGCCAAAAATTATATCGGCATCGCAAACATCTTTTTCGCTCACTTTTTCTCGTGTTGTATATACAAAGTGTGCACTTTCGCAAGCGCTTTGAAGTGTCTTTTTGTGCCCCTCATCAACGGGCGGCAATACTACTACTTTCATTTTTTTAAAACATCCTCCGTATCAAAATCAGGATAGACCACGCGGTAAAGCATGAGTCCATGAGGCGGTGCTGTTGCACCTGCATCACTTCTTTGTGTGCTCTCAAGTGCACGCGCTATCGCACCCTTTTCGAGCCTTTTCGTGCCTACATCAAGCATTGTTCCTGCAAGTATTCTAACCATATTATACAGGAAACCGTCACCCGTTACAGTATAAATATAGAGATTTTCTTTTTTTGTCCAGTAAGACTCGAACACCGTTCTCACCGTTGTTTTGTTAACTGTACCCGTTGAACGGAAAGCGGCAAAATCATGGGTGCCGACTACCGCTTCTGCCTCTTTCTGCATTGCATCAAAATCTATGTCGGAATGAATAAAGAGTGCGGTATTTCGAAGGAACGGATTTTCATGTATACCGTTTTGCACAGTATAGCAATATGTCTTTTTCTTCGCGGAAAAGCGTGAGTGAAACTCACGATCTGCTTCCTCGCTGTGCATAATGCGTATATCCTTGGGCAAATGCGCATTAAGTGCAAAGCTGAATTTATCGGGCGGTATTTTACTTTCCGTATCAAAATGTGCAACCTGTGCCCTTGCGTGAACACCTGAATCCGTTCGCCCCGATGCGTGCAAAACAATTTTTTCGCCCGTTATTTCAAACAGTGCCTTTTCAATTTTTTCCTGTATACTTATTCCGTTTAGCTGTACCTGGTAGCCAACGTAATTCGTGCCGTCATAGCTTATAACCGTTCTTATTCTCATTCGACAGCCCTCACTTTGCCGTTTATGCTGTTTTGTATATAGCACAGTGCAATGTGCATGGGAGTTCTTTCGTTTTCAAAGATATATAAATTCAATACTTCGTCTTGGTTAATTTGATTTGTGATAAATACAATATTTCCGATTGCATCCATATCGGAGGCAAAACCGCTTTTTTTGCTTGCGTTGACTGCTTCCTCAATCTTTGAAGCATCATCTGTTACAAGCAATTCACTGATACTCGTATTTGAAGCGTTGCCCTCATAAACAAAGTTTTTTTCATCGATATTCACGGAAAAGCTTGAAAGCTCATCACTTATCCATTTATAGGAATTGCTGTTTTGCGCGATGAAGTAAAGGCAAGCGGCCGCAAGAATGAGTATTGCGACTATTATCAAAACTGTTCTTTTTATCTTCTTTGAAAGCTCCATAGCACGCTCCGTAAAAGTCTTAGAAAACTACAAGCTTTTGTAAAACCAAAATCAAAGCAAATGCAGAGGCAAAAATCAAAAATGCAATCGCATCACGCTTTTTGAAAGCTATAACACGCATTTTAGTTCTTCCCTCGCCTCCGTGATAGCACCTGCTTTCCATTGCCATTGCAAGCTCGTCCGCACGGCGGAAAGCACTCACAAAAAGAGGTACCAATATAGGAATCATGCTCTTTGCACGCTTTATTATATTACCGCTTTCAAGATCCGCACCTCTTGAGAGCTGCGCTTTCATTATCTTGTCCGCTTCCTCAAGTAAAGTAGGAATAAACCTTAAAGCTATCGTCATCATCATTGCAAGCTCATGTGACGGGAACCCTATTTTTTTAAGCGGTGCAAGCAATTTTTCAAGCCCGTCCGTCAAGGATATAGGAGTTGTCGTAAACGTCATAAGCGTTGTACCTGCGACGAGCAATAAAAGCCTTATTACTATGAATACTGCCTGTCTTATTCCGCCTGCTGTAATCTCAAATATCCACCACTTAAGGAGAACTTCTCCGCTTTTTGCCGCAAAGAGGTTTAAAAGGAACATAAGCACAAGCAAAAAACGCATAGGTTTCAAGGCTTTTAATACCATCTTAAAGGGTACTTTTGAAAGGTATATAATCGAGATTGCAAAGAGTGCGACAAGACCGAAAGCCCACAGCTTACTTACGAGAAAGACCAATATAAGGTACGCAAAAGTAAGCACGAGCTTTGTTCTTGGATCAAGTGCATGAATTATTGAATCGACATTATAATATTGTCCGAGCGTTATATCCTTCATCCTGATACACCGCCCGTCTTTTCTGTTATAAAGTCAAGCATTTGTTCAACCGTATATATCGAACGGTCAATTTCTATGCCCTGTTTTTTGAGTCTCTCTGCCAAAATTGCAGCCTGCGGTATGTCAAGTCCTGTTCTGCGCAGTGCTTCCATATCCGAAAAGACCTCTGCAACACTTCCTGCCTTGTAAAGCTTGCCTTCATTCAGAACTGCCACATGGTCTGCAAACTGTGCAATGTCGTCCATCGAGTGGGATATCATTATAACTGCACAGCCCGTTTTTTCTCTCAATGTCTTTAAAAGGTTCAAAATATCTTTTCTGCCCCTGGGGTCAAGACCCGCCATGGGCTCATCAAGCACGAGATAACGCGGCCTTATCGCTATTATGCCTGCAATCGCCACACGGCGTTTTTGTCCGCCCGACAACTCAAACGGCGATCTTCCCTCGATTTCATCGGGGGAAAGCCCCACGCTCACCATTGCCTCACGTGCAATTTCATATGCTTTTTCTGTACTTTCCCCCATATTCATGGGGCCGTATGCTATATCCTTTAATACGGTTTCTTCAAAAAGCTGATATTCGGGATACTGAAACACAAGGCCTACTTTTTTTCGTGCCTCACGCCTGTTTTTCTTATCCTTGAGGTCATCACCGTCAACGCAAATCCTGCCGGATGTGGGCTGCATAAGTGCGTTCAGGTGCTGGACAAGTGTTGACTTTCCGCTTCCTGTGTGGCCGATTATTCCCCAAAACTCTCCGGCTTCGATTTTAAGGTCGATGCTGTCTATTGCCACACTCTCGTTCGGACTTCCTTCAAGGTATATATGTGTCAGTTTTTCTGCAACAATGGACATAGTGCTTTCTCAAGCTCCTCAATCAAGAGTGCATCGTGGGGAATCTCGATGCCTTTTTCTATAAGCCCGTCACGAAGCCTTGCCATGTGCGGAAGCTCCAACGAGTACTTTTCTATATCGCTGTCATACGCAAACACTGTCTTGGGAGTTCCTGTCTTTACAATTTTGCCCTCGTGCATAACTATTACACGGTCTGCAATAACCGCTTCCTCCATGTACTGCGTTATCATGACAACCGTCATATTCGATTCTGTATTAAGTTTTTTCGCTATGTTTAAAACGTCCTGCCTGCCTTTTGGATCAAGCATTGCGGTAGCCTCATCCAATATCAGAACCTCGGGCATCATTGCCAGGATACCTGCTATTGCAACTCTCTGCTTCTGTCCGCCCGACAGCATATGCGGTGCATTTTTTGCAAACTCGCTCATGCGCACAGCCTCAAGAGAAGACGAAACACGACTCAATATTTCATCGGTCGGAATGCCGAGATTTTCAGGACCGAAGCCTACATCTTCCTCGACTACCGTTGTGACAATCTGGTTATCGGGATTTTGAAATACCATGCCTACCTTTTGGCGGATACTCAATGTATTCTCTTCGTTCAAGGTGTCCATTCCGTCAATCTTCACAGTTCCCGAATACGGCAGGAGCAAAGCATTCATATGCTTTGCAAGTGTTGACTTTCCGCTTCCGTTATGCCCGACTATTGCAAGTATTTCGCCCTCATTTACATTAAGCGAAACATCGTCTAAAACAGGCGTTTCACCGTCTGCGTAAAAGTATGTTAAGTTTTTTATCTCTATTCTTGCCATAACCTGTTTATTATACAGCAAATCACCCATGTTTTACAAGTCAGCTTAAGCGCTTGTTTTCTGCTTCTTTAAGCATTACTTTTTCAAAAAAAGCGTTCAGGCAATGAACATTTTGATATGCACAGCCCAAATCCGTATTTTTTCGGTTCTTGCCGTGAAAATCACTGCCACTGCTTACATCAAGATCATACCTGTTTGCAAGCGACATAAGCTCACCTAACTGCCCCTCAGTTGTCTTGGGATAATAAATTTCGAGTGCATCAAGCCCTGCTTCTTTTAAGTCATGCACAAGCTTGTTTTTATCGCATTGCAGTTTGCAGGGGTGCGCCAGAACCGCTATTCCGCCTGCCTCTTTTATTGTTTTTACGGCTTTTATCTTGTCCGTCCTCTCAACAAAAACATAGCCTGCTCTGCCTTTATTGAGATACTTTTCAAACGCTTCATAAAAGCTTTGTGCGAAGGAGCAATCAACTATTGCTTTTGCGATATTGAGTCTTGTCACGGTTGCATCTTTTTGGCTTTCTATTTTTTCAGATACGGGAATACCTATATTTTCAAGGCGCTCGATAATAAGTTTGTTTCTCTCTTGTCTGTGCACTTTGGCATCTTCAAGCAGGCGTACAAAATTCGGATTGTTTATATTCATGCAAAGCCCGATAATATGAAGCTCGCACTCAAACTCGGTATCTATTTCGACTCCGCTTATAACATGAACGCCCTCTTCTTCACCTGCTGTTTGAGCTTCTCTTACTCCCGAAACATTATCATGGTCGGTAACTGCAATCGTAAATACACCGCCCGCTTTTGCAAGTGAAACAATCTCTCTTGGGGAGTATGTACCATCCGACATGTTTGAATGAATATGAAAATCAAAGGGGCGATTATCGCCCCTTACCGAATCTTTTATATTGGAAATTCCTTCGGAAAATCTCATTATTTTTCTCCGTCTTTCTTTTCCTCGCCTATGATTTGTTCAGCCTCACGAAGTATGCGTTCTACTTCGTCAGCCTTTTTCCTGGCTTCCTCTTCTTCCTGCTTCAAAACTTCAGGGTCAGCCGTCTGAAGCTGTTCTTTCTTCTTCGCGTAGGAAGTTATCTCTACTTCTTCACCGCTAAACAGCTTTTCAAATTCTTCGCCTGTTATGCGTTCGTACTCTAAAAGTGCTTTTACGACACGTTCAAGTGCTTCATCATTTTCAAGCAAGACTTTCTTTGCTCTGTCATGCTGTTCTTCAAGTATTCTTCTGATTTCAGAATCGACCTTTGCAGCAACTTCTTCCGAGTAATTACGCTGATGTCCCCAATCCTTGCCGATGAAAACTTCAGCATCTCCGCCTAAGAATACATGACCTATATCGTCACTCATGCCAAACTCAACAACCATTCTGCGTGCAACCTCGGTTGCGTGCTTCAAATCGCCTATAGCGCCTGTGCAGATATCGTCAAGCTTTATTTCTTCTGCGACTCTGCCGCCCATGCTCATTGCTATCATATCAAGGAGCTTGCCCCTTGACATATGGCGCATATCGTCATCGCTCATTGTCATTGTATAGCCTGCTGCATTGCCACGCGGAATTATTGAAACCTCGTGAACGGGATCGCAATGCTTCATCATGCGTGCAACTATTGCGTGACCTGCTTCGTGGTAAGCCGTGATACGCTTATCGTCTTCCGTTACTACACGGCTGTGCTTTTCAGGACCTATTACTGTACGCGTTACTGCTTCTTCAAGCTCTACCATAGATATTTTCTTTTTCTTGAATCTTGCAGCCAAAATCGCAGCCTCGTTGAGAACATTCTCAAGGTCTGCACCCGTGAAGCCCGAAGTACGCTTTGCAAGAACCGATAAATCCACATCATCTGCAAACGGCTTGCCCTTTGCGTGCACCTTCAAAATTTCTTCTCTGCCCTTTACATCAGGATATGAAACCGTTATCTGCCTGTCAAATCTGCCGGGACGCAAAAGCGCAGGGTCCAATATATCGGGGCGGTTTGTAGCTGCAATAACGATTATTCCCTCGTTTATTGCAAAGCCGTCCATCTCAACCAAGAGCTGATTCAAGGTCTGCTCACGCTCGTCGTGACCGCCACCTAAGCCTGCACCTCTCTGACGACCTACAGCGTCTATTTCGTCAATAAATACAACGGCAGGAGCACACTTTTTGGCTGTGCCGAACAAGTCTCTTACACGGCTTGCACCGACACCTACGAACATTTCAACAAAGTCAGAACCTGAGATTGAGAAGAATGGAACATTTGCTTCGCCTGCAACAGCCTTTGCAAGCAATGTTTTACCTGTGCCCGGAGGGCCTACGAGCAAAACGCCCTTGGGAATTCTTGCACCCATGTCTGTAAAGCGTTTGGGTGAACGCATGAATTCAACAACTTCTTTAAGCTCTTCTTTTTCCTCGTCGGCACCTGCTACCTGGTCAAACGTCACTTTATTCTTCGGGTCAATATGCGTGCGGGCACGGCTCTTGCCGAAGTTCATCATCTTATTTCCGCCACCCTGGGAACGCATGAGGAAGAAATAGAATACACCAAATGCACCGAATATTATGATATACGGAAGTATGATTTCCCAGATTGAAGCCTCGGGAGGCGGATTGTATGTATAAGTGAAAGCATAATCCGAGCTTGTGATATGCTCAACATCCTTACCTGTAAGCTCCGCTGCAATTACAGCCATATCCGTAGCAAAACGCTCTTCCGACGGAACATATACAAAGAAGTCATAGAGCTTGGGGAACTTTTTAAGCTGAGCTTCTGTTTTTTCACCCTTTAAACCGACAAGTGTATTGCCGGTAAGTTCAAGAACGGTTACCTCACCCTTCTGTACCATTTCAAGAAAATCGGTATACTCGGTAGGCTCTTTAGGGTTTGAACCTGCCAAATTAAGGTTTGATACCAAAAGAACTATCACCAATATTATTCCTGCGTAAATTAACGGTGTTTTTAATTTTTTCAAAATGTGCCTCCTTAAATTTCTAAGAACACTGCTCCCATAATAACACAGTTTTCCAAACTGTTCAAATATTATATTGTGACAAGCGCGTGAAAAGATTTAATGTTTTTTGTTGAAATTCAGATTTTGACACATTTATTTGCTGTTCTTCCCTTTTTCTGAACTTTATCCCATGTTCTCCCCCATATCACAAGTATAGACGACTTCTATTCTATCGCCTTTTGAGAGTACATACTGACTGCAAGGGCAATCGGGATATTCATCGTTTACGGAGTAGACCCAGCCCGACATACCGCCGCAGTCAAGCTCGTAAATATTGTTTATACCTACGATATACACATTGTTTCCCATGGCTGAGGACGTATAATCAAAATGTATTTTATTGTTTTTAAGCTCTCTGAGCAAAACATCAAAAACCGTTTCGCCTTCTTTAAACTCTGCTTCTGAGCTTGAATATATTATTCCGTCATCGGGCAGTAAAATGAGCTTTTTCTCATCAAATTCGTCCATATTGTCAAAAATAACGGAGCAATCGACTTTCAGTGAACATATGTTCTTCGGCTCTGCCGTCTTTGGAGGCTCTGTCTTTTTGTTGTCGGTTTCTTCCGGTTTTGCCGTTACTTTTTCCGTCTGCACAGGGCATATGGACGGGTTCAAACTCTCCTGAGCTTCCGCTGTTGCAATGGGTGTGTTTTGTAAAGTCGCTTCGGGAGTGCTTAATGCCTCAATATCCGTTTCAGCGTCTTTGCAGCCCACCATTTGAAACATCATCGCAAATATTAAAATAAAAACAGTCCATCTTTTCATTTTCTCATACCTCATTTCCTAAAATCTGTTTTTGCAGAAATGCTATATCCCTTGAATTCACCTTGCCGTCAAGGTTCACATCGCCACTTTCGTTCTTTTCTTCGCTTCCCATGACCTGTCTTTGCAAAACGGCAATATCACGCGAATTTACCTTGCCGTCAAGATTTACATCGCCCGAAAGAGCATCATCCTGCGAAAGCTTGATTTCTATATCCGGCAAAACCGAATAAAATTCCTTTATGAGCACAGCTTTCACGTTTGTATCAACACCGCTGTCCGTTATATCCCTGTGCGTTATATCCTGCGCACAATACATCTCGGTATAAATGCGACCGTTGCTTAATGTATACACATCCCCCTCAAAATCGCTCGGCACAGCAACACTCAAGCTGTTTGAAGCTGACAAATCATACTGATGTGCTTTACTCATATGCTCCGTCAAGCTCGTATCGGTATAGACAATTTTATTTCTGTAAGGGTTATACACGGCACTCATCTTGGGTATCGGCATATATAATCCGTCTATGTGGATATTGACAGTATCCCCTGCCTTTACATTTTTTCTCCCTGCGGTATTTTCAATGCTTACCGTCACCCTTTTTCCGCGTACAACAAGATAATCCTCCCTGCCGCTTTTTAAATTCACTCTTATGACATTGTTTCCGTTTCCTATCGGCACGCTGTATGCTTCACCGTCTTTTAAAACGCTTTCAAATTCTTTGCCGCTTGCTATATTCAAAACGGATATGCTGTCCACCTCATCATCTGAAACAGAGGGTTTTATTTTCAGGCTTCCTCCCTCACCCACAAAATAAAGCGTATCGCGTTCGCTGTCCCATTTTACGCCCCAATCAAGTGAAACGCTTTCGCCCCCCACCTTTACGACTAAAATTCCGCTTCGGTTTTCATCGCTCGCTCCGTATCGCCCCGTATATCGGCTGTCACCGGAAATATCAAGGGCTTCATACACCGTTTCGATTATCGCCAAGCCCTCTTTTTGACCTGTTATTGTTACGCGGTTATCCCGTGCATTGCCAACGCTTCCCAAGTCTTTTACAAAAACACAACCCTCACCATACACGGTGCGGTGTTTAAAGTCAGGCTCTATCACAATGTTTCCCGTATCTCGGTTTACTATCTGCCATGCAGCTCGATACGCAGCATATGAATAATCCTCACCCACCTGAAGGTGTACGAAGTTTTTACTGTTTACACCTAAAAGCACGCTGTTTTCAAGTCTTTTATTTATTACTTCAACATTGTTTTCACAGCTCTGTGCATTTTCTTGTTTATCAAAAACAACTTCAATATCAATGGGATTTTCAGCGTCAATATACCCTGCTTGCGTTATAAAACCGTCTTTTGACACGCGGTATGTTACTCCTGCAAGATTCGAAACATCGTAAGCATATACCGTGCTTTCGCCCTCAGCCCTTGACGAAACAGGCTCAACCTCTACCGTATGATAATTGTTGAGTTGTGAAAAGAGGCTTATTTTTGCATTGCTGTCTGCCTTGATGTTGAGTGCAAATGCTGTATTGCACGATAAAAGCAATAAGGCAAGCAAAAGCACCGCCGCAGTTTTCTTAAATCTCACGATAAAATTCCTCCTTTGTTTTTATTAAAAAGACAAAAAATCCGCGCCCTGCTTTTGAGGGTACGGATAAAATCCTGTAAAAAGTCATACGATTTTTCCCTACCCGAAAAGCACGTAAAATGCACAAAAATGCAATATCCTGACTCGCGGATCAACCTTTTTTTCAAGCACCTTCTCGCTTTTTAAGCAATGGTACACGCCTGATAAGTCCCCGCATACAGTAGGGGCAAGCCTGTGTCGGCATTTCACCGACTTCCTGCATAATCGTACGCAATATATTTAGTTGTGGCTATTCTATTTCAAAAACAGGGCAATGTCAATAAAATTATAGCGATTGAAATGTTTACAAAGTTTAAAGTCTACTATATAATATACACTTGTAGGAAAAGGAGTATATCGCAATGTATAAAAAAGTATCAACATCGCTCGATTTTGTAGAGCGCGAAAAAGAAACTCTTGAATTTTGGAAAGAAAACAAAATTTTCGAAAAAAGCGTAGAAAAAAGTCGCGGTAAAGAACCGTATACTTTTTATGACGGTCCTCCGACAGCTAACGGAAAACCGCATATTGGTCATATATTAACCCGTGCAATGAAGGACATTATTCCCCGTTATCGCACAATGAAGGGTTACGATGTTTTGCGTAAGGCAGGCTGGGATACTCACGGCTTGCCCGTTGAGCTTGAAGTTGAAAAGCTTTTGGGCTTGGACGGTAAAGAGCAGATCGAAGAATACGGCGTAATGCCTTTTATCGACGAATGTAAAAAGTCCGTATGGAAATACAAGGCTGAGTGGGAACAGATGAGTGACCGCGTAGGCTATTGGGCAGATATGGACGATCCGTATGTAACATATCACGACAATTATATTGAGTCCGAATGGTGGGCATTGAAAACCATCTATGACAAGGGCTTGCTTTATAAGGGACATAAGATCGTTCCCTATTGCCCCCGTTGCGGAACTGCACTTTCATCACACGAAGTAGCACAGGGCTATAAAGATGTTAAGGAAACATCTGCAACAGTTCGTTTCAAGTGCGCAGATGAAGACGCGAGCTACCTTGCATGGACAACAACTCCCTGGACATTGCCGAGCAACGTAGGTCTTTGCGTAAACGAAAATGTAACATACTGCCGTGTAAAACACAACGGTGAAGTTTTAATACTTGCAAAAGAGCTTATCGCTTCGGTTCTCGGCGAAGAAGATATCACGATAGTTAACGAATTCTCAGGCAGCGAGCTCGTTGGCCGTCGCTATATTCCCTTGTTTGAATGTACGAAAACAGCTTGCGGTAAAAAGGACGGACATCGCATAGTTGCAGACGATTATGTTTCAACAAGTGACGGTACGGGCATCGTTCACATTGCACCTGCTTTTGGTGAGGACGATGCAAGAGTCGGCCGCAATTTCGACTTGCCTTTCGTTCAGCTCGTTGACGCAGCAGGTAATCTCTGTGGCGGAACTCCCTGGGACGGCATGTTTGTAAAGGATGCCGACAAGCCCATTTTGAAAGAGCTTGAAGAAACAGGCAAGCTTTTTGCAGCACTTCCCTTTGAGCATAACTATCCTTTCTGCTGGCGTTGTGATACTCCGCTTATCTATTACGCTCGCGAAAGCTGGTTCATAAAGATGACGGCTGTCCGTGAAAAGCTCATGGAATACAACCGTCGCGTGAACTGGATTCCCGAATCCATCAAGGAAGGCCGTATGGGCAACTTCCTTGACAATGTTATAGACTGGGGACTTTCACGTGAACGCTACTGGGGCACTCCCCTGCCCATCTGGGTATGTGCAGACTGCGGTGAAATCCATGTTGTAGGAAGCCGTGAAGAGCTTTGCACACTCGCTCCCGACACACCCAAGGATATTGAGCTTCACAAGCCGTTCCTTGACCCCATAACATTTAAGTGCGAAAAGTGCGGCGGCACGATGAAGCGTGAAAAGGCAGTTATTGACTGTTGGTTTGACAGCGGTTCAATGCCCTTTGCACAGTGGCACTATCCATTTGAAAATAAAGAAGCTTTTGAGCGTCGTTATCCCGCCAACTACATAAGCGAAGCTGTTGACCAGACTCGCGGTTGGTTCTACACACTCCTTGCAATATCAACCTGTCTCTTTGACGACCCGGCATTCTTAAACTGCATAGTTTTAGGTCTTGTTCAGGATAAGGACGGTTTGAAGATGAGTAAGCACAAGGGTAATGTTGTTGACCCGTGGACTGTACTTGACAAGCAGGGTGCTGACGCTGTTCGCTGGTACTTCTACACAGGCTCAATGCCCTGGCTCCCCAGCCGTTTCTCGGCTGATGCTGTAAGCGAATCACAGCGTAAGTTCATGGGAACGCTTTGGAACACATATGCTTTCTATATCCTCTATGCGGAGATAGACGGCTTTGACCCCACAAAGCATGAGCTTAAAAAAGAAAATCTCACAATCATGGATAAGTGGTTGCTTTCACGCCTTTACAGTCTTGTTGCAAGCGTTGACAACAATCTCGACGCTCTCAAGATAACAGAAGCAGGCCGTGAGCTTCAGCGTTTCACGGACGACCTTTCAAACTGGTATGTAAGACGTTGCCGTGAGCGTTTCTGGGGCAGCGAAATGACAGCCGATAAAGAATCTGCATACATGACACTTTACACAGCACTCAAGACAATGTCACTTTTGAGCGCACCGTTTACTCCGTTCATGGCTGAGGCCATGTATCAGAACATGGTAAAGAGTGTAGATAAGGAAGCTCCCGAAAGCGTACATCTTTGTGACTTCCCCGCTGTTGAAGAAAGCTTCATTGACAAAGAGCTTGAAGCACACATGGACGAAGCTCTCTCAATCGTTGTATTGGGCAGAAGTGCAAGAAACACAGCTAACATCAAAAACCGCCAGCCCATAGGTCAGATGCTTGTTCAGGGTGCAAAGCTCCCCGTTGAGTTTGTTTCAATAATCGCAGAAGAGCTTAATGTAAAGAGCGTTGAGTTCATAACCGATGCAAAGGAATTCATCTCATACCGTGTAAAGCCCCAGCTTAAGACATTGGGCCCCCGTTACGGTAAGATATTGCCCAAGATAAATCAGTATCTTGCAGGTAACGGTATCGGTGATGCTGTTGTAAGCGCTATAAATGCAGACGGTGCTTACACATTCGAGCTTGAAGGCTCAACCGTCAAACTTGAAAAAGACGATGTTTTGATTGATGTAACACAGAAGGAAGGCTTTGTTTGCGAAAGCGAACGTGACCTTGCAGTTGTTTTGAATACAACACTTACAGAAGAGCTTATCGAAGAAGGCTTTGTACGTGAGCTTGTAAGCAAGATACAGACAATGCGTAAGGAAGCAGGCTTTGAGGTTACAGACCACATCAGCATTTCATACTCAGGCAGTGAAAAGATTCTTGCAATCTTTGAAAAGTACGGCACAGTTATTGCAAGCGACACTTTGGCTGAAACAGTTTCAAAGGACACAGAAGCTGACGGTTATCTCAAGGAATGGGATATCAACGGCGAAAAGGCAACTCTTTCACTCAAGCGTGTATAACACACTGAATTAAATAACAAACTTAAAGCTCCGTGAAAAACACGGAGCTTTGTTTGTGCCTGTACTGATAATTCGTGCTTTTGACCTTAAAATGAGCTGATTGGGCACATGCGTATATTCCTCTGAAAATCGGAAAAGGTATATAAGAGAAAATATAGGAGGTAATATAATGTTCAAACACGAAAAGATGCTTTTTCATCCCGTAGCAGTGGAAAGGCCCAATCCGCAGTATGCGGCGCTTTTACAGGAACAGCTTGGCGGCGGCAACGGTGAGCTTAAAGCGGCTATGCAGTATATGTCGCAAAGCTTCAGAATCAAAGACCCGGAAATCAAGGATCTGTTTCTTGATATTGCTGCAGAAGAATTGGGACACATGGAGATGGTAGCGCAGACCATTAACCTGTTAAACGGGCACGATGTTGGTGCCGAAAAAGTACCGTCAGGTGAAATTCAGTCACACGTAATTTTGGGATTAAATCCGGGACTTATAAACGCTTCGGGGTATTCATGGACTGCCGATTACGTAACAGTTACCGGAGACTTGTGTGCAGACTTGCTGAGTAATATTGCATCTGAACAGCGTGCAAAGGTAGTCTATGAGTATCTCCATCGTCAGATCGAGGACAAAAAGGTTCGTGAAACCATTGACTTTCTGTTAAATCGGGAAGAGGCGCATAATCAGATGTTTCGCAATGCTTTTAACAAGGTGCAAAATTCAGGTTCTAACACAGATTTCGGAACAACAAAAGCCGCTCGTATGTATTTTTCGCTTTCAGACCCCGGTCCCAACGCATTTGCAACGGGTGAAACAAATCCCGTGTCTTTCAACAAATAAATATAGAACAACCTCCGGAATTATTCTTTTCGGAGGTTGTTCTTTGTTTGGTATGAACCCACCTTCGTCAGATAGTTCCCTCAACTGTTAATGTGCTTACACCGGGTGTGGTAATCCACTCGCCTGTTGCAGGATCCTGCGTATAGGTTGCAGCAGGTACTGTTATATTGCCTGCAACTGTTGCAAAAACGCCCGTTGCTTCATCGTAGGTATATTCTGTTCCCTCGGTCCATACTGTGCCGTTGAATGTTACAACAATATCTGTAAGAATGGGATCAAAAGTATCCGTCACAACTGCATTGTCAGCTGCATCAGCAGGCGTGTTGCCGTAATTCAATATTGTAAAAGTATAGGTCACTCTGCTGTTTTCGGGAACTACAGACGGTGAAATGCTCTTATTGATTGTCAAATCAGGCTCATCCAAAGCCGTTACCGTTTCAGATGCAGTAATCGGGGATGAAAGTGTTTCACCATCGACCGTTACGGTATTTGTTATCGAAGATGTGCTGTCAAGCGGAGCAAAGTCATTTGTTGTAGCCTGGTAAACAATTATTGCATTACCGCCTGCCGGAACATTTATTCCGCTTATTACAAGCTCGCCCGTAGTATCGCTTACTGTTGGTGCAGGAAGCAGTACACCGTTTACATAGTATTTGATACTGCCGTCAACATATGTAAGCGGATAAAGCGTTGATGTGTCAAATGTATATGCACCGAGTGTATCCGTTACTGTGAGTCCGTTGAAAGCGGTAGTTCCTGAATTTACGATGCTGACTACATATGTTACCTCATCAAAGGCACCGTATTCGCCAACCACGGCAGTCTTGCTTACAGAAAGCACCTCTACAAGTTCTCCCGTTGCTATGTTTGAATTTCTCACGTTTCCGTTATATGTCAATGTTGCTCTGTTCGTGAAAGTCGCCATTTTATATTCCTCCTTATATATTCAAATTCACGAATGAAATTCCGTTTCTGATTTTATAATATGCAGATTGCATATCTTAGGGTACAAAAAAAGCAGTGTCACCATGACACCGCTTTAATCCTGCTCTTGCTTATTTTTTCTTAAATATTACAAGCTTGCTGAATACATAGTTCATTATAACAACGAGAACATTTGTAAAAAGCTTTACCCATATATAGTTGAAGTCAAAAACATCGACCAAGAGCTTGAATATCAGAATATCTGCTATGAGCAATGAAACAAGCCTTGCCGAAACAAACTGCCAGGCCTCACGGAAAACGACCTTTGCCTCCCAACTATTGGATTTGAATACGAAAATCTTGTTTACGATGTACGCAAATGCAACGCTTATTATCCACGAAATGATATTGCTTAAAGTTTCATCAAGCTTAAATATCTCAACGCACGGAATGAGAACAAGGTAGCTTACAACAGTTGTCATACCGCCCCAAAATATATAGCTTATGAGCTCTTTATTTTTGACTATCAATTCTTTTATTTTATTCATATGCTTATCTCCAATCTGTACTTATGATTAACTATAGCAAACTCGCATAAATCCGTCAAGTTATACAATTTAGACACAATTATGCTATTGCCTTACCTATTTATAGATGGTATATTAGTGTGGAATTAAAAAACAAGGAGAAAAAACAATGAAAAAACTTATTGCACTCTCACTCGTTTTGGTACTTGCAGTTATGGCAATCGCTTGCGAACCCAAGACAAACGAACCCACAGCAACTCAGGAACCTTCAGCAACTGAAGAAGTAACACAGACAGCTGAGCCCGCAACAACAACTGAGCCCGCAGCTGCAACAAACGGCGCTACAGAGCTCCTCGTAAACATCTGGGCAGCATTTGATGAATCACAGAAGTTTGCAGTAGCAGGCGGTGACGCTGAAAACGCAGTTATGGATGCTCCCGGCGCTTTCTCAACAGCAGATGCAGAAGCTCTTGATGCAACACTTGCAGTTCCCGCTGATGCAGCAGCTTATATCGACGAAGCAGCTTCACTCATGCACATGATGAACGCTAACACATTCACAGCAGGCGCTTTCCACGTAAAAGATGCAGCAAACCAGGCAGCATTCGTTGAAGCGTTGAAGACAAATGTTCTTAATCGTCAGTGGATGTGCGGTTTCCCCGACACACTCGTTATCTACACAATCGGTGAATACGTAGTATCAGCATTCGGCGAAGCTACAAACATCGAAAACCTCAAGGCTAACATCGTGACAGCTTACGCTGACGCAGCTTTGGCAGCAGAAGAAAATCTCGCTGCATAATTTGAGCATATAAAAACAACATATAGGACGGAGGCAGTTTATGGTATTTTCAAGTATTCCCTTTTTGTATTATTTTCTGCCTGCCGTCCTTCTTTTATATTTAATAGCACCTAAAAAGCTGAAGAACACGGTTCTTCTCATCTCAAGTCTTTTCTTCTACGGATGGGGCGAGCCTCGTTTGCTTATAATGATACTTGCATCAATTTTTGCAGGCTACATTTTCGGTCTTCTGATTGACCGCTTTAACAACACAAAGAGATGGCTTGCACGAATTTTCCTGATTTTATCTGTTTCGTCAAGTCTTCTGACTCTCGGCTACTTCAAGTACGCAGACTTTTTGATTTCAAGTTTCAATTCAGTATTCGGCTTGAGTATCCCCCTTTTGAAAATCGCACTCCCCATCGGCATAAGCTTCTATACTTTCCAGATTTTAAGCTATACTGTCGATGTTTACAGACATGATGCCCCTGTACAAAAAAGCTTTTTCAAGCTTGCAACATATATTGCTATGTTCCCCCAGCTTATAGCAGGTCCCATTGTTCGTTACACTACCATTGCCGAGCAGCTTGACGAGCGTACACACAGCTTTGAATACACAGCACTCGGCATAAGAAGGTTCATTATCGGTCTCTCCAAAAAAGTTCTTCTTGCAAATACATTGGGCGAGGTTTGCTCAGGCTTTGCCACTACTTCTTCCCCCAGCGTGCTTTACACATGGCTTTACGCCATAACATTCACACTCCAGACCTACTTTGATTTTTCGGGTTACAGCGACATGGCAATAGGTCTTGGCAAAATGTTCGGCTTTGACTTCCTTGAAAACTTCAACTACCCCTTCATTTCAGCAAGCATTACAGACTTTTGGCGCAGATGGCATATATCACTGGGTACTTGGTTCCGCGATTATGTTTATATTCCTTTGGGCGGAAACAGAGTCAAATTACCCCGTTATCTTCTCAACATTTTCATCGTTTGGGCACTTACGGGACTTTGGCACGGCGCAAGCTGGAACTTCGTACTCTGGGGCGTTTACTTTGGAATATTGCTTATAATCGAAAAGCTCTTTATATATAAGCACCTTGAAAAAACAAAGGGATTTTTAAGAATTATAAATCACATATACGTATTCATATTTGTGCTTATGAGCTTTGTTCTTTTCAACGCAGAAAACATACCTGCAGCAATAACTCAGATAGGCACAATGTTCGGCTTTACAAGCCTTCCGTTTGCGACAGAAGAAACCATTTACACGCTCCGCAACTTTGGAGTTTTGCTTGCACTCGGCGTTATAGCTTCAACACCTTTTGCAAAGAACACATTGAGCAAATTGCGTGAAAAGTCAATCTTTGAAAAAATAATCAATGTACTTGAACCGATTGTATTGCTTCTTCTTCTCTTGGCGGTTACTGCCTACTTGGTGGACGGCTCATTCAATCCGTTCCTCTACTTCAGATTCTAAAGGAGGCGACATACATGAAAAACAAGCTCAAAAATATAATTGTTACCTCTGTTATCGGCGTTTTATTCTTCGCTCTTGCCATCTTTTGCTTCATAAAAGCGCCCGACGACTTTTCGTATTCGGAGCGCAGAGGACTTGCAAAGTTTCCTGAAATAACGCTTGACAATGTTCTTTCAGGCAAAGCCATGACGGATTTTGAGACATACACGCTTGACCAGTTCCCCTTACGTGACTTTTTCAGGAGCGTAAAAGCAGTCATATCACGCTATGTTTTTATCCAGAAGGACAATAATGACCTTTACTATGCAGATGGGGCAATAGGCTCGCTTGATTACCCCTTGGATGAGCAGTCAATAGACTACGCGGCACAACGAATAAACTACACGCTTTCAAAGTATAAGACTGCTTCAAACCGTGTGTTTATCTCATTGATTCCTGACAAGAACTATTTTCTTGCAGATAAAAACGGTTATCCCTCATATGATTATGAGGCACTCCGCAAAAAGCTTTTGGATAAGCTTGACGGCATGGAATACATAGATATATTCCCGACGCTTACAATAGATGATTATTACAGCACCGACACGCATTGGAGGCAGGAAAAGCTTCTTGATACGGCAAACGCACTTGCAAAAGGTTTGGGCACATCCATCCCTCAAAAGTATGAAACGCACACTTTGAATTCCGAGTTTTCGGGCGTATATAAGGGGCAGCTGATGCTCCCCGTAAAAAACGACAGAATTTCATATCTTACAAACGAAATTATAAATTCATTTGAAGTCTTTGACCATGAAAACAACAAGGAAATTGATGTTTACACGCTCGAAAAGGAAGCAGGCCCCGACCAATACGAGATATTCTTAAACGGCCCCGTTTCGCTTGTAGAAATAAACAATCCCGAAATAAACAGCGACTCAAAGCTCATTATTTTCCGTGATTCGTTTACGAGCAGTATTGCCCCCTTGCTCGCTCAGGGCTACAAACAGACAATTTTGGTTGATATAAGATATATGAATCCTGCATTTGTCGGCTCGTTTGTAAACTTTGAGAATGCAGACATACTGTTCTTATACAGCACTTCCGTAATAAACAACAGCGAAACACTAAAGTAAACCTCAAAAAAGCGGACAGATTTTGTAATCTGCCCGCTTTGATTTTATGTGTTTATTCGCCTGTTATCTTATCGCAAAGCTTATCAAGCCAGCCTCCGTCAAACAATTCTATCATACCGCTGTCACAAGCCGCTGCGAGCTTGGGCTCAATCGGCAGATACGCAACGGTATCAACACCATACTTTTTCGCGATTTCGTCTATATGGCTTTCACCGAACACGCGGATTTGTTTTCCGCAATCGGGACATGAAACATAGCTCATATTCTCAACGAGTGCAAGAACTTCGACATTCATGAGCTTTGCCATGTTTATAGCCTTTTCAACTATCATGCCTACAAGCTCCTGGGGAGATGCAACGATAACTATACCGTCAACGGGTATTGACTGGAAAACAGTAAGCGGAACATCGCCTGTTCCCGGAGGCATATCGATAAACATATAGTCTACATTGCCCCAGATAACATCCGTCCAGAACTGTTTTACGGCACCTGCTATAACGGGGCCGCGCCATACAACGGGGTCTGTTTCATTCTCTACAAGGAGATTCAATGACATTACACTGATACCCGTCTTTGTGATTACGGGATAAATACCGTCCTCACAGCCCTCTGCTCTTGCAGTCGATACGCCAAACGCTTTGGGGATTGACGGACCTGTTATATCTGCATCAAGTATTGCAGTCTTAAAGCCTTTACGGCTTGCCAAAACCGACAAGAGCGAAGTAACAAGTGATTTACCTACACCGCCTTTTCCGCTTACAACACCGATAACCTTTTTGATTTTGCTCATCTTGTGGGGCTGCTCTATAAGCGATTCCTTTTCACGCTGTGCACAGTTTTCTCCGCAAGTTGAACAATCATGCGTACATTCTGACATTTCAATTCCTCCTAAAAATTCAACTCATGACCGCATGAAATATATTCCACGCAATCACCCATTATTTTCTTCATATAAAGATACTGCTCCATGCCTGTGCAATGGCAGGTGTAGTATTTCTTTTTCAAGCTTAAAAGCTCATGTGCTGTTTCGGCTAAAAAGTCCGAGAGCTCCGTCTTGAAAAAATGGAAGCCACCTATTATTATATCCGCTTCGCTCCACTTTGCAATATTGATTATTCCCTTATGCGAGCAGGAACTGAATAAAAGCGTGCTTTTGCCTTCCGTAATTTCAAGATACTGCTCATGCAAGAACTCATCCGCTTGTTTTTCTCCGTCACAAAGTACATAGAGTGATTCGTTTTGCATAGGATAAAACCTTTCATTTTCATTGAGAGAATAAAGCCTTATACCCTCATCTATGCACATAAAATCATCTGTGAGCACAAGTCGTTCTTTGTTTGCCTTGAGTGCTGCATGGTCTATACCAATATACCTATCCCCCGAAAAACACTTTAAATATGCCTGCTTGCTCAAATAAAGCTTTGCCTTTTTATTGACTTCAAAAAACGCTGAAATACCACCGGCATGGTCATAGTGTGCATGGGATAAAACCGCGATATCCACAAGTGAGAGGTCAGTTCCTAGCATTTTGGCATTATATAAAAATGCATCGCTTGCGCCCATATCATACAGTATTTTCTTGTCGTTTGTTTCTATATAAAGACTCAAGCCATGTTCAGCTTTCAAGTCATCACGGCAAGCTGTATTCTCAGACAATACAGTAACTTTCATGAGCGTACCCCCCTCCCCTTGACTTGTATATATTATACAATTTTCCGTTTTCTCATTCAATAAAACTCTGTTATTTGAAAGTGATTTATTATATACTGTAAGTACAAATTTTACTTGGGATTAGATTAATACAATGGAAATCACAATAATCCGTCACGGAAAAACACACGGAAACAAAATAGGCAGATACAACGGCACGATAGATGACCCTCTTTGCGAGGAAGGTATGCTTCAAGCCAAAAACGCAGGTTCAATGAAACGTGTTAAACACGTTTTTGTAACGCCTTTGTCAAGGACTCAGCAAACTGCCTCAATATGCTTTGAAAACGCTTCACAGACCGTTGTGGAGGGTTTGAGAGAGATGTGCTTTGGTGATTTTGAAGGCAGGACGGCTGACGAAATGAAAGACGACAAGGCATATATTGCTTGGCTTGAAAGCAATTGGGCACTCCCCTGCCCGAACGGTGAAAGCAGAACCGAGTTCTCAATGCGTGTAAGCAAGGCTTTTGGAGAGATTGTTGACCTCTGTCTTGAAAAAGGTGAGAAGGAAGCTTTTGTTGTTGCACACGGTGGCACAATAATGGGGATAATGTCAACCTTGACGCGTTCACCTAATGACTATTTTGACTATTTCTGTCAAAACTGCACAGGCTACAAAATAACGATTGACAAAGAGCTTTGGCAAAGCAAGCGAATTTTTTCAGACTTTGAAAGAGTGGATAAGCTTTCGGACTGAGAAATTTTGTATATAAAAACTGCGTGCCGTAAAAGCACGCAGTTTTATTTTGTTTGTCTTATTTCTTATTGCCATTTATCTGCTTTATGCCGATTATGTGCTTAAGTACCACAACCAAATCATTTGACCTTAATGTGCCGTCACCCGTCAAATCTGCCGCATTAAGATACACACCGCTTAATGAAGACATTTCAAGTATGTGGCTCTGTATTACAGCTATATCCCTTGAGTCGATTCGAGCATCACCCGTTGCGTCGCCTTCCATAATTATGTCAAGCTCATCCATTACGTTTCCGCTTGCATCAATAAGCTGCACTTTACAACCTGTTCCTACGAGATTAACATCACGAAGTTCTTTGCCGTAAGTATCAAGCACACGCATTGTCGCAGGAGTAAAGTTTTTCAGGAATGCTTCAACCGTTGTATTTTCGCTTATTCCGCCAATTCTTGAATACTTTGTTTCGATTGTGTACGCACTCTTTTCATTGAGTCTCAAAACCGCAAACGGCTCAATGGGATATCCCTTATAATTGTTTGCACCTGTAGGACTCCAATAGGATTTGTTCCACTCAAGATAACGGATTACAAATCCGCTTGATGTGTTTTCAAAAACATTGTTGCCAAACGCCGCAGGAGGCTTGCCGTAAAAGTCTGCCGTCTTGAGCTTTGAACAGCCTGCAAAAGCACCGTTGCCAATCATTACAACGCTTTCGGGAATCATTATTCTTTCAAGCTTTACAGAGTCGCTGAACGCATACTCATAAATGTCCGTAACACTTTCGGGAATCGATATGCTTGCAAGCTGTGAATGATTGAATGCATTTGCCGCAATACCCTTTGTGCCCTGTGCTATGCTTGCACTTCCTGCTTTTCCTGCAGGACAAGCTACAAATACCGTCTTGTCGTATGTATAAAGCATTCCGTCCAAAGCTACATAATGCGTGTTGAAAGGTGATACTTCAAACGACATAAGCGAAGTTGTGCTGTCAAATGCAAAGTCCTCAATTGCACTTGTATTTGCAGAAAGCGCTATTTTTGTAATCTTCGCACAGCCTGCAAACGCATATTCGCCTATTGTCTCAAGTGTCTTTACGGTAGTACATGTACCACTCTTACCCGAGGGACAAGCGATAAGCTTTGTTTTATCCTTGTTATAGAGCATACCGTTTACCGACGAGTAATTTGCGTTCTTATCCTGAACTGTTATTTGAGTAAGCGTGGGAGAATAGGCAAATACATTTCCGTTAATAGTTTTTACGCTTGAGGATATTACAGCATTTGTCATGTTCGGACAATTTGCAAACGCCCTCTCTCCGACTGAAACAACACTGTCCGTAAGCGTTACGCTGTTTATTCCGCTGTATGCAAATGCATAAGCCCCTATTGTTTTTACACCGTTTGAAAGCGTTATGTCTTCAAGTGCTGTGCAATTATAAAATGCCCTGTTGCCAATCTCATTTACGCTGTCGGGAATAAGTGCGCCTGTTATGCTCGATACTCCCGAAAATGCCTCGTCCGCAATCTTTACAACAGGATACTCGAGCATCATGGACGGGATCTCTATATATCCGCCTGCTCCCTTGTAGCCCGTTATCACAGCATTCGAGTTTTCGACCTTATAGTCATAGTCAGGATGCGGAGTGGGTGCAGGGGTGTTATCGAACACAGCAAGCGGATAGCCTTTGTATGTTGTTTCACCGTTTGGTGCAAAGCTTGAAAGGTTTTGTTCGAGGCAGTACACTGTGAAATTCTCTTTAGCGTATGAAAATACATTCTCGCCAAAATTAACAGGAGCCAAGCCATGGAAATATGCGCCCTCAAGTGAGGTTGCCATCAAAAATGCTTCGTTGCCGATTGAAGTTATGTTGCCCAAAATATCAACACGCGTAATCAATCCGCAACCCTCAAATGCACTCTTTTCGATTACTTCAACAGTTTCGGGTATTGTGACCTCTCCGCTTTTGCCGGCAGGACAGAGTATCAATGTTTTCTTGTCCGCACTGTAAAGTATGCCTTCAACAGATGAATATACAGTATTTGCTGCGCTTACCGTAATTGTTCTCAACTTTGTGCAGGATGAAAGTGCACGGTATCCGATACTGTCAACAGCACGCGTAATATTTATGCTTACAATATTTGCACAGCCATAGAAAGCATAATCGCCTATGGTTTTAAGCGAATCGGGAAGTGAAACCGATACAATACCGCTGCAGCCGTAGAACGCATAATTACCTATCGAAACAACGCCCGTTGGAAGAACGACATTTCTTAATCTTGCACAACCGTAAAAAGCTTCATCGCCTATTACTGTGAGCAAGGGCGAGTCGAATGTTACAGACGACAAAATTCCGCAGCCTGCGAACGCACGCTTGCCGATGCTTTCAAGCTTTTCGCCTGTTTCCACCTTTTCAAGCGTCATATTGTTTTCAAAGACCTTGTCCGCTATCGCAACAACGTCAAAGCCGGATATCGTGTCAGGTATTACAACAGTGGAGCTCTTGCCCTTGTATCGGGTAATAGTTGCCCTTGAGCCATCTACTGTATACTCAAACTCGGGGTGCTCTGCATACACAACAAGCTCTGTGCATGAGTTCTCTATGGGAATACTTGTGCCTTTGCCGTCAAGCATGAAGCTTTGGCTTGCTGTCTCAAGCACAGCTTTTCCGCCTTCAAAGCTCTCATTTACACGCACCTTGAACTCAAGAATATTTGTTTCACCGATTAACGGTGCCGTAATGTCCGAATAATTGCACATTATGCTTTTCTTTATTGCACTGTATGATGCACCGCCTACACTTGCCTTATCAAGAGTTGCAAGATACTTAAGGGAACCGTCAACATACGAAAATGCATCAGTCGATACAGGTATTGACAATTCAAATGCACAAAGTGCCGAAGAAGCAGGAACTATACTTACCGTCACGGTGAGCTCATCGTTTGCCTTTGCCTTATCGCTTGAAAATTTGAACTTCACGGTATTGGGGAGTGCAACCGCTGAAGCACCGCCCTCGATGCCTGAAATAATCTTCTGGAGTGCAAGCACGTCCTTTGTATCTATCAAAGTGTCGGAAACGATATTCGCAACGGAGAAGAAACTTGAATCCAAAAGAACTTTGCCTTCGATATGTGCCTGCATTGCAGCTGTATCACTGTTGTTTACAGCACCGTCACCGTTAACATCACCCTCTACCAAAACAGTCAGGCTGTCTATAACATTTTCTCCATCCATGAGCTGAACCTTGGCACCCGTACCAACACTTGAACTCTTTGAAAGTACTGCTCCGCTGTAGCTTATTATGCGAATATTACCGGGAAGAAAGTTTGCAATGACAGCTTCTGCACTCGTCTTTGCCAAAACTCCGTAAAGATATGTTCCGTCCTCCGTGTACGTGCTTGTGCTTATGAGCATAAGTGTCGGAGTCGGTGTGGGAACAGGAGTCGGCTCGATTGTCGGCGTGGGTGTGGGAACCGGAGTTGGCTTCTCTGTCGGCGTCGGTTCGATTGTCGGCTCTGCCGTGGGCTCGATTGTAGGCTCGATTATAGGCTCTGCCGTGAGCTCGGCTGTCGGAATCGGAGTCGGCTCGATTGTCGGCTCTGCCGTGGGAAGCGGCGTGCTCACAGGAGGCTCTGCCGTCACTTCGGGCGTTGCCTCCGGGGTAAGCTGCGGCTCAAGCGTCTCGCCCTCAAAAACACTGATTTTAAAATCTGCACTGTTCAAATTCAAAGCATTGACAGGCAATGCCAAAAGCACTATTAAAATTGCAAGTGTTATGCTTATTACTTTTTTCATTCAATCTCCTCCTATACATTCGGACCGTTTTCGTGATTGAACTTCTGTCAAACTGACTTTTACTTTTTCTTCGCCTTTACAAAAATCACAGCACCTGCACCAAGCAATACTACTGCACCTATGATAATCCAGATAAGTGAATCGTTGCCCTTTGCTATAGGATCTGCAACATTTTCGAGACCGATATTGTTCTGACCTGCACCATCGGGAGTTACCTGTGCATTAGGCACTTCTGTCTCAACCGGTGTTTCGGGCGAACCTGCTACCGCTACCTTGCAGGAATGTGCATCAAAGAAAATATCTTCGATGTTTACATCCGTAAGGAAGCTGTCCTCACTCAATGCAAATGTATACTCGCCGTTTTTTGCATACTCTGTAACTTTAACCTTGAATGTATAAATCGTGGTTGTGCTTTCGGGGATTACTGACTGTACGTCAACCCAATTGCAGAAAACGTCTGCACTCTTTTCGCGATACTGTGCAGCGCTTGTTGTCATGCCCGATGCCTTTTCAAGGCTCTGCAAAGCCGAACCCTCAACATATGAAAACGCATTCTTATCAATGGGAACTACAAGCTCAAGAACGCAGATATTGTTTGCAGGTGTGCCTTCAAAAGCAACCGTGATTTCGATTTCATCACCGACTGTTGCTTCCGTCTGTGAAGCTGATACCTTAATTTGCGTCTTGTTAGCTGCAAAGCTCGGGCAAGCGAATGCAAATAAAAGCATTGCAAGCAAAATAAGTGAAACTGTTTTTTTCATTACATTTTCCTCCGTTTTATTTAAACTCATCGTCAGCTTGTCAATTGCCGAGCAAAGCTCTTTGGACAAGTGCTATATCCCTTGAATTTACCTTGCTGTCGCCACTCATGTCCGCTGCTTTGAAATATGCACCAAACAAAACCGTAGTTCCTGCAACAGCTCTCTGCATGGGAGCTATATCACGAGATGATATATTACCGTCACCGTTTATATCACCAAGTACAGCAGCCGAATATTCGTCCATAACTATGCCGGACTGCACAAGCTGTACCCTGTGCCCTGTGCATATTACCGAATAGTCGCCCTGTGCCTTTCCCTCCGTATTTACAACACGGATACCGTTTGATGTTATCTCGATAAGCGACAGCTCAACAACTATAGTCTTTATCGGAATATTGACGATGTATGCACCGTCTATCCTGCAGGTACTGTTCTCTGTAAGTACTATTTGGTTAAATGTATCAAAGGCAACAATGTCATAGCCCTCGTATGTTGTGCCCTGCTTTTTCCACGAAGAAGTGTTTGAAGCAAGGTATCTTATCATGAACGATACATCAACACCCGAAAATACCGACTTGCCGAACTTGGGTGCTGCACCCTTGAAGCAAGCAGCCTTTAAGGATGTGCAGTTGCGGAAAGCGTTATCGCCTATTTCGGTTACTGTTGAAGGTATTACAACATTAACAAGTGATATGCAGGCTGAGAACGCATTGTCGCCTATTGACAAAAGTCCTTCCGGCAGTTTTACAAATGTAATGTTTTTGCAGTTATCAAATGCATATGACAATATCGTCTTTACACTTTGTGGCACCACAACATTTCCCGTATATGCATCGGGGAAAAGTATGAGCTTTGTCATACTTGCATCATAAAGTGCACCGTCTATCGAAGCATAATGCTTGTTTCCGCTTGTAACGCTGATTGAAGCAAGTGCATCACAGCCGTCAAACGCACGGTCGCCGATTGCTGTTACGCCCTTGCCTATCGTGACCTGTTTGAGCGATGTGCAGTATGCAAACGCGTTTGCACCGACTGTTAAAACAGTATCGGGAATAACTATCGAAACTATCGCTTCCGTATTTTCAAAAGCTCCTGCATCTATCGATGTAACAGAAACACCGTTTATGCTTGCAGGTACTGACAAGGCAGTATCCTCGCCCCTGTATGTCTTTATTGCTATCGTGTTATCTTCCTTTGCATAGTATACAAAGCCCTCGTATACTCTATCGCGAAGAACTATTTTATAGCCCTGCCACTTTCCGCTTGAGAACGGATCAAAATATGGCATATATTCCTCAAAACAGCTTACCTTGAAGCTTGCATTTGCCTTTTCAAAAACGCTTACACCCAAATTTGCAGGAGGCATTGCATCAAAGCCTGCTTCCGTAAGATTTGGGCAGTTATAGAAAGCATAATCGCCCAATGTACTTACGCCTGCACCAATTGAAACCTCAAGGAGTGATCTGCATGCACCGAAAGCATATTCGCCGATATACTGCGTATTCGCAGGAATTGTAACACTCTTTAATGAGCTGCAACCGTAAAAGCTCTCACAGCCTATTCTCTCAACCGTTCTCGGAATAGTTACGCGTGTAAGTGATGCGCAGGCAGTGAAAGCCCCGTCAGGAATTTCTTTAATACCGCTCGGAAGCGTTACGCTCGTAAGTGATGCACAGGCGTAAAAAGCATTTTCGCCTATTGTTGTGATTGTTGTGGGCAATGAAACAAGCTCAAGGGATGTGCAGGCCGAGAACATATTGCTCGGTATGACCGTTATGCCCTTTTCTACAGTTACACTTGTGATATCCTCACGCGACTTGAAAAGTCCCTCGTAAAGCATTGATACGGGGTATGAGTCAATGTTTGCGGGAACAGTAACAACGCCACCCATGCCTTTGTACGCTCTTATTCTCGCATAGCCGTCTGCGACAATGTACTCAAAGCCGTTTTCATCAGTTCCTGCCTTTTCAAGCTCATATATAGGATAACCGTTCCATACAACACGACCGCCCTCTGCCCAACTGTTTCTGTATTCGGGCATATAATAGATCGCAAATCCGCTGTCGGTATTCTCAAAAACTCTGTCGCCAAAGTTCTGGGGAACCGCACCGAAGAAGAATGCTGTCTGCAACGATGTTGAAGCCATGAAAACATAGTTGCCGATTTCTTTTACGGTTGCAGGAATATCAACGCTCGTCAAACCGTTGTTTCCGTAAAAAGCGTAGTTTTCAAGCCGTGTAGTTCCCTGAGGGATTGCATATGCACCGCCCCTGCCTGCCGGGAAGCAAATAAGCGTGGTCTTTGTCTTGTTGAAAAGAACACCGTCTATTGATACATATTTATCATTATTTTCATCAACCGTTATGTCGAGCAAGGACTCGCAGTCACGGAAAGCATTTGCCTCGATTGAAGTTACACTCTCAGGCACCTTTATTTCGCCGATTCTCTTGCATGATGCCATGGACATTCCAAGCACAGTTTCAACGGTATCGGGGATTGTAAACACACCCGAAACACCGCCGCCAACGCAGTAGAGAACTCTCCTGTCCTTGCTGTATAATGCACCGCCCTCTGCGGAGAATGCTTTGTTTGACGGAGAAACAACTATCTCTTTAAGCTCCTCGCAAGCTGTAAACACAGTGTTGCCAAGTGCGTTCACGCCTGCACCGATGCTGATTTTGCGAAGGCTTTTACTTCCCCTTATTGCCTGCTCACCAAGCTTTGTAACAGAATCCGGAATGTTCAATGTGAGGAGATTTTCGTCTTCATAAAAGCTGTAGTTACCAAGCTCTTTTACGCCTGAAGGTACAGTGAACTCCGTGTTTTTCTTGCCTGACGGATAATCAATAAGCTTTGTGCAAGCCTTATCATACAAAACGCCGTCAACTGCCGTGTAGTATGAATTACCCACAGCAACATTTATCGTTTCGAGTGATGAGCAGGAACGGAACGGCTTTTCGCCAATGCTCTCAACGCTCTGAGGAATGGTTACAGACTTAAGTGACGTGCAGTCACTAAAAGCATAATAGCCAATCTTTTTAAGTCCCGTCGTCATCTCAACCGCAGTAAGCGAAGTGCACTCTGCAAAAGCACTTGTGCTTATGTTTTGAACGCTTTGAGGGATAACAACCTTTGTCAAAAGCGTGCACTGATAAAAAGCACTCGTTCCGATTGTCGTAACAGGAACTCCATCAATGCTTGACGGTATCGTTACCGTGCCGGATGCAGAAGTATCACACTTGACAATTGTGATCTCCTCACCGTCTATGACCATATACTGCAAACTGCCCTTTGTCAAAAGCGAATCGGAAAGCGCAAACTGAGACACACTCCTTTGCTGTGTGTCCATCGTTACCGCCTCTGCACCTATATTGTTTTCTTCACTTAATCTTGCAAATGATGCCGTTGGAACGGATGTTGCAAAAAGCAAAGCCGCCAATGTCGTGCAAATAAATCTTCTCATCTATTCATTCCTCCTGAAAGAAGCTTATATCTTCTCATGGTGATTATACCATGTTTGTTTACAATATTCTATCAATACTTAATTTTTAACACAATAATGTTGCAATTCTTTTTGGTTTTGCTTCTTTTTTATTCCTGTTTGATGAGTAAAATGCCAAAACTCTGCTATATGAGCAGAACAAAAAACGAATTGAAGTCGGAGACAAAGATCAAAAAATAATAAATATTGATGAAAAAACTCCGCTTTTTTGCGGAGTTTTTTCACTTGTTCAATATTCACTCTGACTTATTACTTTGTCTCTTCCCTGTGCTTTCTTATTCTCTCGTTCCACGTGCTGTTCACTGTGCCGCATTCTCTCATGCTGTGAACTGCTCGGTTTATGCCTTCGTATACTTCTTTAACACCGTCTGAGTTCTGCCTGTATTCCACGGCACATTCGCTTCCTATGCCTATCTCGTCTGCCACTTCTTCTGCGTCAATGTTTGCACCTATGAATATGAATTCCCAACCGTATTTGTCTTTTTGGTGCTGTATCATCTGTTTTACTTTTCTTGCATCAAATGTACGGCTTGCATTCTCATATCCGTCAGTTGTGATTGCAAATATTGTGTGTTCGGGCACATCATCTCTGTTTGCGTACTTGTGGATATGCCCTATGTGGTTTATCATCCTGCCTATCGTATCATAAAGTGCGGTACTTCCCCTTGTCATATACTCTTTTTCCGTCATCGGCTGTACTTTTGAAAGCTCAATTCTGTCATGCAGAATCTGAAGCTCATTGTCAAAGAGCGCCGTTGTAACATATGCCTTTTGAGTGTTCGTCTTTTGCTCGTTTATCATTGAGTTAAAACCGCCTATCGTGTCTTTCTCAAAGCCACTCATTGAACCGCTTCTGTCAAGTATGAATACAAGCTCCGTAACACCGTTACCCTTTTTTATTTTCTTTTCCATAAAAGCTACCTCCAAAAATAAAGTTGACTGCAAGGAAGTTCTCCTTACAGCCATGATTATAAACTTTTAAAACTGTGTCTTGGTCGCTTTGAATGCGACATTTTCATGCACCCAATAAAGCTTGGTCAAACGCAAACAATGCCTCGTTTATCTCGAATACGTTATAATTGCCTCGGACTATGAAATACTCGATTATCACATCAAATTTATTGCTCTTGGATAATGCAAAGCCTGCCTTTAAAAGAAGCTCCCTCGTTTCTTCAAGCGAGAGGCAAAGTGCTATCGCAAAAGCAATTGCCGTTCGTTTTGTGGGATGGTAAAGCTTATTGCTCTTTATCTTTGAAAACAGCTTCCTGTCAATATTGGCACGCTTGTAACATTCAATATCGGTCATGCCCTTCTCGTCTATCTTGCGAAGCAGCATTTCAGAAAAGCTCTCGTCAAGATTTTCAAGCATATCATCAAGGTTTTCTTCAAGCATTACAGGCTCGGCACAGCTCGGTGCATTATAGCACATAGACCGTTCTTCGCTGCGTATTCTCCGCCTGCGCCGTTCTACTGCACTTTCCTCGTATTCACGGGTGTAATTATCGTCGATATACTCGGATATTTCGTCAAAAAGCTCCTTGCTTATCGTGTGTGCCTTTTTGTCGAATATGACAATGTATACTGTCATATCGTCATTGTTTTCCAAATACTTGATTATCGTGTCATTGGCAACTCTTAAGGCTTCCTCCGTCGGATATCCGTATGCACCTGCTGAAATAAGCGGAAAAGCAATGCTTCCAAGCCCCTTTTCCTTTGCAAGCAAAAGGGATTCTTTATAGCATGATTCAAGCATTTCACGCTCGCCCTGCTTGCCGTCTTTGTATATGGGACCTACCGTGTGTATTACATACTTACAGGGCAGATTATACCCTTTTGTAATCTTAGCCTCGCCCGTGTTGCAGCCGCCAAGCGTTTTGCACTCTTCAAGCAAGCCTTTTCCGGCAGCTTTGTGGATTGCGCCGTCAACACCGCCACCACCCAAAAGCGATTTGTTTGCTGCGTTGACAATGGCATCAACTTCCATAGTCGTTATATCGTTTCTTACTGTTAAAAGCGGCATTAAGCCTTGCCTCCCTTAATCTCTTTTACTGTTATCTGCCTGAGATGTTTTCTGTTTTGCTTTTGCCATGTTCTCGGCTATTTTTATTCCTGTAGGCGTTGCTGCAAGACCTCCTTTTGCGGTTTCTCTGAGGTCAATATGCATCATTTTGCCTACATTCTTCATTGTTGTTACTACTTCATCAAAAGGAATTATACTCTTTATTCCGGCTAAAGCCATATCACTGCAAAGCACAGCATTGACCGCACCGAGTGCATTTCGCTTTATGCACGGACATTCAACAAGCCCTGCAACGGGGTCACAAACAAGCCCCATTACATTTTTAAGTGTCATAGCCGCAGCGTCAAGGCTTTGCAAAGGTGTGCCCCCACGCATTTCAACAAGTGCCGATGCAGCCATGGCAGAAGCTGAACCAGTTTCCGCCTGACAGCCTCCCGATGCACCCGATATGCTTGCATTTTTTGCTATCAGTACACCTATTGCCGCCGCATTAAAGAGACCTTTTAATATCATTTCATCGTCCAGTTCATGCTGATGCGCAAACTCAATAAGCACTCCCGGAAGTATTCCGCTTGCACCTGCCGTAGGTGCTGCCACTATGCATCCCATGGTTGCATTTACCTCGGTAACCGCCATTGCAGATGCAACTATTTTTGCCATTCTTTCGCCCATTGCGGCTTGTGAAGCAAATTCCAGCATTGTGATTGAATCATCTCCGACGAGCCCCGACATTGAAACGTGCTTATGTGAAAGACCTTTTTTAATGCTGTCCTTCATCGTTTTAAGGTTTAACCGCATCTCTTCATATATTTCATCACGGTCACGCTCGCTTATCATAAGCTCATAGCGTATTGCCGCTTCACTTATTGAGATGTTTTCGCTTTTGCATATTTCAAGCAATTCCTCACCCGTAGAAAATACCATATTCATATGAAGCACACCTCCGTTATATTTTCTGCGGCACATTCTATTTTTTTGAGCACGCTTTCATTTATTTGCGAGTCAGTTTCTATTACCATGCATGCCGCCTGACTTTTTTGCGAACGAAAGACTTTCATAAAAGCTATATTTATCTTTTCCGCAGCGAGAATCGAAGTTACTTTTGTTATTGTGCCAAGCTTATCTTCATGGAAAACTATAAGCGTGGGATATTCGCACGAAAAGCCCAACTCTAAATCATTTATTGAAGTTATTTCAATTCGTCCGCCGCCTACCGATGTGCCTATATACGTATATTCCTGACCGTTTGTGCCGACAACATGAACCTTTGCAGTATTGGGGTGTGCAGCTTCTTCCTTGCTGAATTCAATTTTTATATCTATGCCCATCTGCTGTGCCGTAAAATGAGAATATCGGATTCCGCCTTCATCGGGATCCATACCGAGTATTCCTGCGACTATTGCCATATCAGTACCGTGTCCTCTGCCCGTTTCGGCAAACGAGCCGTAAAGCGTTACATATGCTTTTTTAACGTGCGAGCCCACAAGCTTATTGGCAATCTGCCCTATTCGCACAGCTCCTGCCGTATGCGAGCTTGACGGTCCTATCATACGCGGACCTATAATATCAAAAATACTGCAATTCATATCTTATGTTTCCTTTTTGTTTTCTTCCCTCTGTATAAAATTCAATGCCTCGTATTGAAGCTTATTATGCCGTGTGAAGTTCTTGCCGACCATAAGTCTTGCTTCTTTGTCATTACCATCGGCAAGATTATTCAAGTCAAATGCCGCTTGCTCTTCCTCTGTCACCTTACGCTTTTTGACGTTTGCGTTTTCCCTGCAAGCGTACATACATATTTCACAGCCCATAAAATGCTGTATGTTATCAAGCACAAAATCGGGATACGGCACATCGTCCATGTAAAAGCGCATACACTTTCTTTGCTCCATGCCGTTTTCCGAAATCGCCGTAACGGGGCAGGCATTTTTGCACGCATCACAGTTTTTATCGCAGTCCATTGTCGGCTTTACTTCAAATTCTCTCGGCAAAACACAATCCGTAGCTATCGCGAACAGTATAATTCTTGAACCGTAGTCAGCATACCGCAAAAGTCCGTTTTTTGACATCTTGCCTATGCCATTTTCCAAAAATACCGCACGAAGCGGGATATGCGCCTGCTCTGCCCGAAAGCCCAACTCACGAATTTTTGAAACTATTCCGTTCGTTTTGTGATACGCATCATTTGAAGCTATGTAATATGGGCTTATGTGTGTTTCTTCCTCAAAAACTTCATACGGATACATCAGAAGTATTATGCACTTCGCAAACGGATACGCTTTTTTTGCATCCTCAAAAAGCACTATATTTTTAAGTCCTTTTTCATCCGCACATTTTCGCCAGCCCTCTGTTTTTACGGGTGCAGTAAAAAAGACTTCAAAAAAGCCCTCTTTTCTTGCTGTTTCTTCGATAATTCCGTAAATATCGCTCATGCATTCATTTTATAACACCTGCAAGCTATTGTAAATACGGCATAAAAGTAGTACAATATTAAAAAATGAAAACGAGGTATTTTTTATGGAAAACACAAAGTATGTTCTCGTTACAGGCGGTGCAGGCTTTATCGGAAGCCACACCTGCGTTGAGCTTATCGAATCAGGCTATATGCCCGTAATTATTGACAATCTTTCAAACAGTAAAATCGAATCACTTGCAAGACTCAAGAAAATAACAGGCGTTGACATTCCGTTTTATCAGGAAGATGTTCGCAACAGAGAAGCTCTTGACATGATACTTGATAAGTACCCCTGTGTTGCCGCAATCCACTTTGCAGGCTACAAGGCAGTTGGCGAATCGGTTGCAAAGCCCATCGAATATTATCAGAACAATTTGGGCTGCACGTTGACTCTTTGTGAAGCCTTGACAGCTCACAACGTAAAGCGTGTAGTATTCAGCTCCTCTGCAACAGTTTATCGCGAGGGTGATGAAGTTCCCCTTAAAGAAGAGTATGAGCTTGGCTGCACAAACCCCTACGGCTGGACAAAGTACATGAGCGAGCAGATGTTCCGTGACCTTTGCGTTGCAGATAAGGAATGGTCGGCAGTTCTTCTTCGTTACTTCAACCCCATCGGCGCGCACAAGAGCGGCATTATCGGTGAAGAGCCCAACGGTATTCCCAACAACCTCATGCCCTATGTTGCAAAGGTTGCAAACGGTGAGCTTAAAGAGCTCCGCGTTTTCGGCAATGATTATGACACGGTTGACGGTACGGGCGTTCGTGATTATATCCATGTTGTTGACCTTGCAAAGGCTCATGTTCTTGCAATCGGTTATGCTTGCGAAAACACGGGCGCAGTTGCAATAAATGTCGGCACAGGCCGTGGCTACAGCGTTTTGGAAGTTGTTGCAGCATTTGAAAAGGCAACAGGTCAGGCTGTTCCCTATGCAATAGTTGACCGTCGCCCCGGCGACCTCGCTGAAGTTGTTGCTTCTCCCGAAAAGGCCTCGGCACTTTTGGGCTTCAAGGCACAGTACGGCATCGACGATATGTGCGAAGACGCATGGCGTTTTGAACACAATCTCAACAAATAAAATACCGGCAAACTCAAAACTCCCTTCGCCACGCTTTGACGAAGGGAGTTTTTTCATGCTCAAGCTTATTCAATCTTAATTATAACTTCAAGCCATCGGCTTTTCCGTCCCCTGTGTTATCCTCTATCATTCCTGCGCCAATCGTACTTTTCACCACGTGATATATCAAGTGTTTTACCATTGATTGAAACTGTAGAATTATCAATCCAAACAATTTTGGCATCGTATTCATGATATGCATCATAAATCATGTTCTTTTTATTGCCATCTATTATATAAACCCTGATTGAAAAATCAACAGTTGCACCAGGTTCTGTCCTATATGCTTCTAAATTATATTTACCGTCCGGTGACTGAGAAGCTATTAAAAAAGTATCCTGGTTACTCGTTTGAGAATATCCAATGTTCAAAACGGGAATAATATAAATACGGACAAGTACGGCAAGCAATAATATTAAGACAACACTTAATATTATGGATAAAACTATCATACTAGTTCTTTGCATGGACATACCCCCTAATAATCTTCTTTATAAAGCATTATTCCATACACTATATAACACACAGAACCGTCCCCTGTGTTATCGTGCTCTGTGTTATCCCCGTGTTATCGCTTCCTCAATAATTACTTCTTTTGAAACAATATGTAATTCATCACCTGAAAACATTTGGAGCAGTAGGTAAAGAGAGCCTTCAATACATTCACTATGCTTCGGGAGATAAGTCTGCAAATATGAAAAATCTTCTTCTATAGTTAACGAAATTATCGTTTCACGATTTCCATACTTTCCGCCTTTAATTGCAAGTACAACTCCTATGTTGCGAAAAATCAGGGCTATCTTAACATTAAAAATTGGATTAAACAACTCAATTTTAATGCTATCTTCACCACAGTCATATCTAATATTTTCTAATTTTGCATCATGATCGTAACTATTGTATAAAAACTCTTTTAACTCTTTGATGTTGTTTCTATCGAATCTTGGCATTATGTATCCTCCAATATTATCGGAACACATGGGACGGTTCTCTGTGTCTCTCCGCTTTCATTTTCCTTTTGAGACCACCACGACGCCCCTGCTAACTTAACAAAAATATATCATTTCTTACATTTTGTTGTCAATGCAAAGCACCTTCTACGTTGTTTCTTGCAAATAACAAAAGGGACAATACGCGCGAAAGCTAATCCGCTGTATTATCCCTCTGTTACTTATTCATTATTCA
Source organism: Clostridia bacterium (assembly GCA_017407205.1). Classification (GTDB taxonomy): domain Bacteria; phylum Bacillota; class Clostridia; order Christensenellales; family CAG-138; genus RGIG3096. Next base: position 17,396 of record JAFQXA010000019.1, on the reverse strand, counting down.
ATATTACTTATTACTTCAAGCCGAAGGCTTTTCCGTCCGCTGTGTTATCCTTGTAGTATCTTAACTACAATATTTCTAACATCTCCAGGATTATACATTTGAGGATTAAAACAAATCAAAAAATCTCCACTATCCAAATAACAAAATAGTATTTCAGCAAAATGTTTAAGCACAATATCATCAAATCTGTGCTCTTGATAATTATAATGATACTGCTTAAATTTTTCCCAATCTACTTTAGGATTAAACATTATAGTTTCAAGATAATAATCAAAAATTAATGGGATAAAACTATAGTCACGGTTTCTTAAATTTATTCTTGCCACCGTCAAATATTCACTTAATTTTTGTATATCTCCATTTTTATTAAAAAATAATGGTATTTCACTTTTAAGCTTCATTTGTTGTTCTGATACCAAGTTTACACCATCAGTTCTGCAAAACCCAAAAAATATTTCCTCATCAACCAAAAACTGTTTGATTATTTTTTCAACAATACTGGGGAAAGCCTTTTGGTAACGAACATTATTGATTATTATAGTGTGAGCACCTAAGATGTTTTTATATTCTTCGATAGTCATCTGTCTTTTCTTCAAACAAAACACTCTCCAATATTCAATGTCCTGGCGGATGGCTATGGAACCCATGCGCAGGATCCCAATCTATTCTAAATTTTCCTAATGGACCTTTGTAACTAAAAATTGTACCTCCTGGTCCACCTGCAGCGTTTGGATTGCGATAGAGCATTTCAATATTCTTACCAATTTTAAGACCATAGCCGTTATTTGCAGAAAAAACCTTTGATTCTACTATTTTAGGCATAGATCGTTCCAACCCTACCTTGCCAGCATATATGCCTGCAGCAGTAGTAGCTACATCATAAACTACTCCGGCCACTTTTGCACCAGTATCTCCACCTATTGCTCTTCCAACTTCCTGAACACCAACGCGAGCCATATTCTCTTCACGCAGGACATTGGATTTTGCAACATGATTAACAATTTGACTAACGCCTTTTGCTGCTGTTGCTGCACCATTTACCATCAAAAGTCCAGCCGCCACTGCACCAACGCCAGTCCAGCCTGCAAAAGCACCCAGTGCAGCACCTGCCGCCATTTGTACCGCACCACTTATGACATTTAATGCACCTGTTATCCACTTCGGCAAGTTGCCATCAGCATCGCTCATGTTTACCGGATTATTCTCGCAATATGCAAACATATTATTTCCAAGAATAGATCCTTGGTTGATCAAACTATCCGCACTAATAAACCTGCCCAGCTTGGGGCTGTAATATCTGCTGTTGAGATAGTAGAGCCCTGTTTCGGCATCGTAAACATAGCTTCTGTAGCGGAACGGATTTATTCCTGCTACGGTTGTGTTGCCTGTTACCGTGAGCGTATTGCCCCATGCATCGTAGGTATACTGGGTAAGAACTACACCGCTTGCGTTTGCAACGGCAATTACATCACCTTGAGCGTTCTTTATGTAGAAATATACACTGCCGTTGTATGTATAGCCCATTACGCCGCTTGCATCATAGTTGAAGTGGACTTCGTTTGCTCCGTCCGTCATATGAACAAGCTTTGTGCCGTCGTATGTATACTGCCATGTTTTGCTGCCTACGGTCTTTGACGTTCTCTGCCCGTCTGCATTGTAGGTATAATTTACAGTTGTGCTGCCGCTCGTTGCACTTGCGAGCATTCTGCCACGGGTCCATGTATATGACCATGTACCGTCGGACAGCGTATTGCCTATTTCATCCGATGTGACTGCCAGTCCGTCATACGAGGTCAACAGGTCGCCCCACTGGGAGTCGTCGTATCCGTATGTTATAACATCCAAAGCTGTTCCGAGCGTTCCCGTAGTGTAGGCATACTCAGCTTTTTGTGTTATATTTCCGCCGGCATCATATGTATATACCCATGTTTTTCCTGCTGCCTCATTGTTTTCACGGACAAGCTGTGAAAGGTCATCATATACATATGTTGTTTCATTGTCGTCAAAGCCGACAGAGCTTATGTTACCGCCTGTATCGTACACATAGGATATATTTTTATTATACGCACTTCCGCTTGTTATTGCAAGGGATGATATTTGTGTGCTTGTATACTGTTCATTATCTACCGTATATGTCGTATATGTGGGAACATATGCTACGCGCTCTGTATTGCTCTTTGAATAGCTCCATCTTTCAACACGGTTCAAGCCGTCATATACATAGCTTGCCTTTACATTTCCGCTTGTTATGCTTGTCGGGCGGTTTGCCTTGTCATATTCATACTCGGTTACATATTGGAGCGTTTCTTCCTCTCTTTGAATCTTATCCGTCGTCTTTTTGAGATTATTGCTTAAATCATATTCCCAATCGAAAACGCGGTAATAATCCTGTCCTTCTTCCTCCGTACGCATGAGCCTGTCGGCAAAGTCATACAAATACTTGGTTTTTCTCCCTGTAAAGCCATCGTTGACTGCTCCGAGATTTCCGTTATTGTCGTATGAATATTGTACAACCGCAAACGAATCACTGTCTACCGTGCTTGTTAAACGGTTCTTTTTGTCATATGTGTAGTATATGTAACTACCGTTGGCATAATTTTGGTATCTGAGGTTATACGAGTATTTTGAGTCTTGTGTATCATAATAGTCGTATGTTACAAGTGTCCTCGTCGCGTCTTCATCCGTACCTATCGATATCTTTGAAATAAGGTCAAGTGCACCGTATGTAAAGTTATACTGTGTGCTCTTTTCGCTTGTATTGCTGTGTATAAGCTTTGTAAGCAAGTCACCGTTGTATGTATAATTCACGGTTACTCTGTCGAGACCACCGAGGGAGCTTAAAGTCCTTTTCATAACCTGAGTAACACGCTGCATATTGTCATACGTATACTCTGTTCTCTTTGAGGAAGTTTCACCGGGCAATCTTACGTATTTCAAAAGTCCTGTATTCGCGTCGATAGTGTATGTTGTGACACGTCCCAATTCATCTGTCGATGAAGTGATATGATTTTTTGTGGAATCATATTCCACACTTGTTTTTATCTTCAAATTTGAATTGGGTGCGGTATCCTTGAGTACGACCGATGTGTTGTTGCCATAAGAGTTATCAGGATCAGCATTATCATATATCATTTCGCTGTCTATTAAGGTAACAAAATCCGATGTACCCTCTTCGGTATATCCGCTTTTTGCAGTTTCCACATTATGATAATCATCATATGTATATTCGAATTTTGCATTTGCGGGCAATGCTGCACTGATAAGGTTGTTGTCATCTGAATATGAATATCCTGTTTGCTGTGACCGCAAATCACTTACCGATGTAACATTGCCGTCATCATCATATGTATAGCTGTTTCCGAATTCTTCCTTGAAAAGCTGTATACCGTCAAAATAAGCATAATCCAGGCACTTATCAAAAACGAGGAATACTCTGATGCTGTCGTAATCTTTCTCTGCTACTATTCGCTTTGCCACATAATTCCAATTGTCATCTATGCTCGTAGTAGGATCAAAAGATGCCATATATTCGGTAGTTGTATCGTCAGTGTTATTGATCAGAGCCATCAACGCGAAACGTCTTTCGCTCATGGTCAAGGGCACGGTTTGTGCTTTTCCCCAACCTGCAAGAGTATATACATCTCCTGCCTGTCCTGAAACCTGCACATCCTGATAGCAGCGGTTAATATTTGTTGCTGTGCCTGTAATTCTGTAAACAAATGCATCAAGATGGTCTGCTGCTTTTCCGCCGGTAATGGTGATTCTGCCACCTGCTGTACCGCCTGTTGCGTCCTTTGTCCAATGATATGGCATTTGATTTGTTAAGTAACTGAAATCACCGTTTTCTATAAGATTATATCGGCTTGCTGTGGGCATTTGTTCTATCTGCACGCAATCAAAGTATGCATTGCCTGAAGATGAATTCTGAACCTGCCACTTGAGAGAAGCTGCACCACCGCCCATGGGATGGGTATAGCTTATTTCTATTCTCTGCCAATCCTGATTGGTATTTATCACTTTGCTTACTGCTACAACGTTTCCGCCATCTATCTCAAGCTGCATCCGCGCACCGTTTCCGCTGCCCGACATTCCCGTTGTTTTTACATAGGCTGACAATGTATATGTTTTGCCTGCTTCTACATCAATGAAACATTCTTCGGGAGCCTGTGCAAGTATTGTACCGTTATTATCGGTTCTGCCAAGTTTTAAGGAATTCAGCCCCAAATACTTTTCATCAGAAGAATATCCAAAGGTGTAGTTTCCTGTTCCTGTAATAAAAAATCTCCAGTTTCCGCTTTCTTCGAAGCTTGAATTCTTTATATAATTTTTTACCGTGTTCTGCAGCTTTGATGCAGCGACCAACTGATTGTTTTTGGGGGTTGCATCACCGCTTTCGGTTGCATATATGGAATATTGAGCGCGTCCTTCATCATCTTGAACAGTAACCGTATTTCCATACTTGTTAAAGAACTTTATTTCTTTATTTGACTGCGAATCGACAAATATAGTTCTGTTCTTCTCATAAGTCATATTTACGGTACCGCAAGCACTGTTTCCGTTATAACGTGCAACTCGTTTTACTTTGTTTTGTACTTCGTCTGCCAATGTTGTATAAATAAAATACAATCCATATGTGCCTACATCCCTTGTGCGCATTAACAAATGCGTTGTTCCTGCATATGAGTATCTTGCATATTTATCGTCGGGATAAGTTATACGGTCTATATTGCCCAAATTGATTTCATATCTTAATTTGTAAACCTCAACATTATTGGCGGATGTAAGCTTTATTTCTGACAGGAAATACTCTGTTACACCGTCCGTTTGTACTGAACTGTATGAGAAAGTACAGGTGCGGTTTACTGCATCTTTAATGCTCTGTATTCTGTTGCCATCTGCGTATGTTACGGTTATTGTGCTTTTTGTTAATTGGTTATTCTCTATGCTTTTGAGTCTTCCGCTTGTGTCAAAATAGCTGCAATTACCGTTTTTATCGCTTATGCAATATTTTTTATCTCCGCTGCCGGTTGTTGTAAGCGTTAATTCAAGTCCGCTTTCGTCCTTATATGTTCCGCTTGAAGCATAATAAAAATAGTGGAGAGTTCCGTCCTCGTCTTCCCAAATATAGTACTGCGAGTTATCGGGCATCTGGTAAACTAACTGGTTATAATTTGTTCTCCATCCGTATGCAATTGAAAACTTGTTGCTGTTGCTTGTGTTGCCGTTGTAAACAGTATTGACATTCAATGCTGTTCGTGTTCCGCTTGTTGATATTGCATTATTGACTAAAACAAGATTTCCCGTATAGTCATTTACATATGCAGTTCCTGCTCTTCCGCAGTCATATGTATGATAATCCCAATAGCTTTCAAGTCCGCTTCCGCTTAAGTATGTTATTGTGAGAAGCGGCTTGAATCCGCCTGCACTGTCTGACGACTCAAAGATTTTATAGTTTACAGTCTGTGATTGTACTATTTCGTCCGTGCATTTAAACATCATTCCCGTATTTATTCCGGTTTCGTACCAACCTCGTACTATTTCGGTAACGTCCCAGAAATAGTAGTTTTCTCCATCGTACGTAGTATCAGTTGTTACTAATGCATAGTCTTCAACTGTTGCGTTCCAGGCAGGCTGAGTGCCCCAAGTCAAGCCCTTTCTGTCCTCGGTGTCCTCGCTGTCCTCGCTGTCCTCGCTGTACCATTCGGCATTTACCTTATGAACATTTATCTGCAAAGGATCAGTGGTATTAGTACTTTGAAGATGCATATAAATCTTTGCATCCACCAAAACATCCGTCGCCAAAATTTCGGGCAATTGTGAATACTTCAAGTATACTCTTGATTCCTGTCTTGACGTACTATATCCTATCTGGTTGGTGCTTGAAGTATATAACTTGTTATCATGCTCAGGATCTGAGCATACCTGATTGTCCTCAATCGCCGATGATGATATTTCGGGAGTTACAACAGGGTCAACCGTTACGGGATATGCTCTTTTTGCGTCATTGAGCCACTCCTCACTCGGTCTGTATACAATTTCATAGCCATCTTTTTTGATTTCCAGCGAAACCTCTATATCCTGGCATATTTCGCCATTTGCATCTATCATGTAAGGTGCCGGCATAACAAACTCAGGGCTATTGCTTTCTTTACTTACTGCCCATATGGTTTTATCCTCATTCAATACAAGGCTCAAATTTTCAACAGAAACAGGGAACCTTATTATTGTTCCTTTTGTAGGTTTTTTATTAAAGATTATATTTTCTTTGAGTGTTTCGCCGACAAGCCTATATTCTATGTCTACATCGGAGTATGCGCCCTTATATCTGAGTCCTGAATTTATTTCCTCGGGCATCATGACTTTAGCCGAAGCATCTACCTCTTTTACAAATTCATCGCTTGTCATCTTTACAGCTGATACTGTTTTTGATTCCATATCAGCAATTTGAGATGTTACGGCATTATTTCCCGTTGCCTTCTCAAGCAGCGGTTCGCTTGTTGTCAATACTTCTTTTTCTGCCAAATTACCTTTCTGTTCAATGCTTACCTTTGCACTGAACTTAATCACTTTGTCCCCTTTTTTGACGCTTATTTCGCTGTCGCCTGCAGTAAACATGGCAGGAAATTTTACTTCCCAACTTCCTGCTTTGTTTTTATATCCGCCGCTTTTTGCAGTTGTATCCTGAACAAGGGTATTATCTATATCTGCCCAGTTTCCATTCTTTGAATAGTGCACCTTTTCAGGATACAATACAAGCATACGCGTTTTATCCGACATAACAAATTCTTTTACTCTTTCATCGCGTTTTGCTACATCCTCATACAGAATATCTGCTTCCTCTTTTTTTGCATTGCTATCGGTCTCGAATGTTAATTCTCTGTCCGGAAATTCTATCTGTACAGGCTCATTCTCAGGATATACTTCCCTCATTTCACCCGAAGACAGATCCAATGCAAAAGCTACATTGTGAAACGCAGCGGTATACAACATCATCATGCATAAAACAACCGCTATGATTCCTCTTAAAGTTTTTTTCATAATTACTCCTCCTTTTCATTTGTATATTTGGAATATATATCATCAAAATATTCTTTTCAAGGAATGAGAAAAGTCAACTTTTTTCGTAAAATGTCTAATTTTGCCCTGTACTGTTGCTGATGTAAAATGTCAATGTTATATGTAAACCGCAAATGAAAAAAGAACCTGATTTTCAGGTTCTTTTTTCATTTTCTTTCCTTTCCCAAGTATTCTTCAAGGCATATTCCCTTGCTGTAAATTTCTTCTGCCGCTTCTTCTCCGACATACCGAAAGTGCCACGGCTCATATATCACACCCGTGATATGCTGCTTGTCTTTGGGGTATCTTAATATAAATCCGTATTTATGTGCATTGTGTGCAAGCCATAAGCCTGCCATGCTTTCGCCGTATTCATCATTTGCATTCTTGTGTTCCATGTTTAATATGTCAACCGCAAGCCCTGTTGCGTGTTCGCTCATATTGCCGGGCATGACTTTCACAGGTGAGGTGAACGGGTCTTTTCCGTAATCAGGGTCCTGTGCTAAGCGGTTTTCCCAAAGCGTTTTCTGGTAGTCCACGGAGCGATATCCGCTTGTAAGCACGTATTTTTGTATTCCGTCCGCTACTGCTGCCCTGCACATTCGGCTTAATGCAACGCCTGCTTCATAGTCTATGCTTGTTTCGTTGTTCTGCAATACTATTTCATCACCAAGTACCGCTTTTGCCAAAACGAGATTGGGAGGCCGTGTTCCGTCCGTCGGATTGTCCCAGTTTACAAGACGCAAAAGCCCCTCCGCTTTCGGATATTCACTCGGTTTTATCGGTTCGGGCGTCAAAAGAGCACCGCTTGTACTGTATGCATCATTTGCGTTTGTGCCTGACTCGATGCCTGCTTGTGCAAAAAGCTTTGATATGCCAACAAATAAAAGCACAATAACAAGAGTGCTCAAAGCTCCTGTTGTGAAGCCCAAAATGGCTATTCTTTGCCTTATTATTCTGTTTCTTTTTCTCCTGTCTTCCATAAAACCAACTCCTTGCTTAAATTATAGCAAGGAGTTGTCGCAATTCTGTTTTCTTACTGTACTTTAAAAGTCATTTTAATGCACTATTAAAGTTGCTTCTTTTTCGCTGTAGTTCTTGGTAAAGATAAGTTCGGTACCTATGCCCGTAACTTCAAGCGTAATGTTCAAAGTTTTTTTCTCCGCATATATGCTCTGTTCTGTATATACAGCAAGCGTCATATAATCATTCTCAAAAACGCAGGTTACAAAATCCCACTTTTCACCGAAAGGTTTTAAGGCTTTGTCGGTTAAACCCAAGTACTCAATATATTTTTCGGCACATGTCGCAAGGTCAAAATTGGAATCAATATCAAGCTGTAAGTTTATTATAATTCCGCTTTCTGCGTCCATTACAACATTTATCGATCTGCCGTCATTTTTTGAAAAACCGATGTGCCAAAAGCCGTGTCTCATGCTTTCTTTTTGATAACCAATGCCTTCAAAACACTCGTAACGCATATCAACAAGCGAACTGCCCTGTATGGCGACACTCTCGGGTATAACCTTCATATCAATAAGCTTCTGGATTTCCTGTCTTGCCCTTATTACCGCCTGCTCCAAGCTTATTTCATACGCTTGAGGCTCTTTTATTTCAGGTATACCTGCTCCCTCGACAGCAAGCATTTCAACATAATCAAGGTATTGCGGTACGGTTGTGACACTTTGAGAATCCTTTTCGCTGTTTTGAGGCTCATATACGTAGAAGTTTGTTTTTTCAAGCATATCCTTTTCCTGCTTTTCAAACAACAAAAGCGGAATCATAATGCCTGCCGTTATCATCACGGCAACAAGCACATATCCGATAATATTTTTAAACACGCTCTTCATTTTATTCGTCCTCTCCCTCATGCTCCGCTTCCGCCTCTAAAGTGATGCTCGCCGTCGTTCCCTCGCCGACTGTGCTTTCATAGTGCAATTCCGTATTGTGAAGCGAAGCTATGCGTGATGCTATGGCAAGCCCCAAGCCTGCACCGTGTTGTGAGCGTGAACGGGATTTGTCTACCATATAAAATGCTTCCGTTATGCGTGAAAGCTTGTCCGCCTCTATTCCGCAACCGTCATCAATCACACTTATTTTGTATGTATTATTCTCAAAAACGCCCGAGATCAGAATATTCTTGCTGTCTGCCTTTGAAGCATTGTCCGCAAGATTCAATAAAAGCGTTTTGAAAAGGTCAAATTCAATCGAAATCCACGCCTTATCAGCTTTGTATTCAAAATTTATCTGCTTTTTGTCCATAACGGGCTTTAAGCCCTGAGCAATATCCGCGAGCACCTCGTCTGCACGCATTTTCAAGAAGGTAAAGTCCGTCTTATTCAAAACTATAAGCTCCATGAGCTTTAATGAGAGTGCTTCAAGTCGCATACCCTCGTCCATTATGTACCCTGCCGCTTTCTTTACCTCGCTTCGAGGCAAGTTTTCTTTTTGATATATCATATCGGCATAACCTATTACCGAAGTAAGCGGCGTTTTAAGCTCATGGGCAAAATTCGATACAAAATCCTCCTTTTGCTGTGCATTCAGTTCAAGTTCCGAGATCGTATTCTGTATTACAAGCGCCATGCTGTTGAAGTTCTTTGCAAGCTCGCCCGTTTCATCATCAGTATGTATATCGGCACGCTCGCTGTAATTTCCGCGTGCAAATCTTCTTACGCTTTGAGTAAGCTTTTTTATCGGGTACGACAGTACCAGAGACAGAACAAGCATCAATACGACCGCTGCACAAAGCACTATAAGAAAGGTTGTTATGAACTGCCTTTCCATTTTTTCACGCTCGTGTATTATGTCGGTTATGTTTCGTGCGGTTAAAAGGCTTACTGTTTGTCCGCTTTGTGATACCTTGCCGACGGCAACAAGATAATATGCACCGTTTCTTTTCTCAATAGTATGCATAAGTGCATTTTCTTTTACTGCGTTTACGGATGAAAAGTCATAGTTTGCAGGAAATGTAGAATAAATGCTGTTTCCTTCGTCATCAAGCAGTGCTACCTGATTTCCCACAGGTGCCGTCTGCGCCGTCTGTATTGCAATTTCCGTAATCGTTTCATCGTTAAGATTATGATTTTCGCTGTATGAAAGCATGCCTGTACGCAAAAGAAATTTGAGGAGCTGATATTCTTCAAGTCCTCTTTCCGTCTCGCGGTTAACAGCATTGTCGAAGCTGTCCGAAATAACAATATATCCCATTACCGATAAGGCTACTGTAACAACCGTAACGGTGCACAAGAATATTTTGGTGAATAGCTTCACTTTATACCTCCAATCGGTATCCTACTCTGAACACAGTTTTTATGTGCTCGTCCCAATCAAGCTTTTTTCTGATTCTCTGTATATGGGAGTCTATTGTTCTCGTTTCGCCCATAAAGGGCTCGTTCCATACTTTTTCATATAAATGCTCGCGGTATAATGCTACATTCTTGTTGCGAATAAGCTCAACCAAAAGGTCGAACTCCTTAACGGTAAGCTCTATAAACTCACCGTTCTTTTTTACGGTTCTTGACTCTGTGTTGACAACTACATCGAATATTTCATACTCCGTTGTCATTTTGCCCGTTCTTCTTAAAATAGCCTCCACTCTTGCCAAAAGCTCTCCTATTTGGAACGGCTTTACTATATAATCATCAGCACCGAGTCTCAAGCCTTTTATCCTGTCCTCAACACTGCCCTTTGCCGTTATGAATATAACGGGCGTGTTTGTCGGACGGATATATGCAAGCAATTCATAGCCGTCAATCTCAGGAAGCATTATATCAAGCAATATCAAGTCATATGTGTTTTCTTCAATCAGGTCTGCTGCTCTTTTTCCGTCATACGCAACAGAACAAAAATACCCTTCGGCTGAAAGATTCATTTTTATAAGATTTGCGATAGCCTTCTCATCCTCAACTACCAATATTCGCAACATTTTTCCACCGCCTCAATTTTATTATATACTATAAATCAATTATATTCGACACTTGTTGCAAAGTTGTGTTACAGTTTTATACGCATTATAATTTTGTGTAGCAAAAAAGTCCGCCAAAAGCGGACTTTTTTGCAAACCGTGCGTGTTACATTCGACAGGACACTTCCAAAAGGTATTCAAGCAGGTAACTCCTACCGGGTGACCCCGCGGCACATCAGCATTTCTGCTTAATGCTGCTTCCGTCAAGACCTGACATGGTTCACAGACGCTGATTGCACAGGACTCGATTATCAACGCCCCTTACTTGCTCCATGCTCTACAAGCGCCGGCCTCAGTATAACTCTCGACCCTGCTATAGCGGATTGCAGGTACAAGGCACCGCTAACTCCCCGTCCAGCACGGTCATTATCTATTGTAACCCATATTGATACAAATATGCAAGAAAAAACATTAAAAGATTATTATGCTGAACGTATCGACAACTTAATCGGATTGTGTTATAATTTTAACGGTGAAATTTTGATAGAAAGGATTTTGAAATAATGGTCACATTCAAAATCGACGGAAAAACAGCTACAGCAGCTGAAAACACAACCGTATTGGAAGCAGCGCTTGAACTCGGTATTAAAATACCCACGCTGTGTAACCTTAAGGACATCAACAACATCGGTGCTTGCCGTATGTGTCTTGTTGAAGATGCAAAGACAGGCAGACTTCAGGCTTCCTGTGCATTGCCCGTAGCAGAAGGTATGGAAATCCTTACAGCTTCTCCCAAGGTAATCAGTGCAAGACGTGCAGTCCTTGAACTCATTCTTTCAGACCATGATCGTTCATGTCTCACATGTAAACGCAATCAGTCCTGTGAATTGCAGGCTCTCTCAAACGAGCTCGGCATCACAGAAATCGCTTTTGAAGGCGAACGTCCTGCCCGCACGGTAGACGAGCTTTCTCCTTCAATCGTACGTGATAACAATAAATGTATCCTCTGCCGCCGTTGCGTAGCAGCTTGTGCAAAGACACAGGGCGTTTTCGCTATCGGTATGCAGAACAGAGGCTTCAAGACAGAAGTCGGTTCACCCTTTGGCAAGAGCCTTGCTGACGTTGCTTGCATAAACTGCGGTCAGTGTATTGCAGCTTGCCCGACAGGTGCTTTGACAGAAAAAGATTCAACAGCTGAAGTTTGGGCAGCATTGAACGATCCTGAAAAGTTCGTTATATTCCAGCCCGCTCCTGCTATCCGTGTTGCTCTCGGCGAAGAATTCGGTATGCCCATCGGCACACGCAGCACAGGTAAAATGGTTGCAGCAATGCGTCGTCTCGGTGCTGACAAAGTATTCGATGTTGACTTCGCTGCTGACCTTACGATCATGGAAGAAGGCACAGAGCTTCTCCAGCGTTTGAACAACGGTGGCGCTCTGCCCATGATTACATCATGCAGCCCCGGTTGGGTTAAGTTCTGCGAACACTTCTATCCCGACTTTATTCCCAATCTCTCAACCTGCAAGAGCCCGAACCAGATGCAGGGTGCTATTACAAAGACATACTACGCACAGAAAAACGGTCTTGATCCCAAGAACATCTTCGTAGTTTCAGTAATGCCCTGTACTGCTAAGAAGTTTGAAATCATCCGCCCCGAAATGGGTCGTGAAGGTTACCGCGATGTTGATGCTAACTTGACGACACGTGAGCTTGCTCGCATGATCCGTCAGGCATCAATCGACTATGTAAACCTTCCCGATGAAGAGTTTGACGATATGCTCGGCGAATCCACAGGTGCAGCTGTTATCTTCGGTGTAACAGGCGGTGTTATGGAAGCAGCATTGCGTACAGTTGCTGATATTCTCACAGGCGAAGATCTCAAGAATGTTGAATATACAGCAGTTCGCGGCACAGAAGGCATCAAGGAAGCTACTGTTAATGTTGCAGGCAAAGAGCTCAAACTTGCTATCGCACACGGCACAGCAAACGCAGCAGCATTGCTCGATAAGATCAGAGCCGGTGAAGCTGAATATCACTTCATCGAAGTTATGGGTTGCCCCGGTGGCTGCGTAACTGGTGGCGGTCAGCCCATCGTTGATGCACGCACACGCTATGAAGTAGATGTTAAGGCTGCTCGTGCAAAGGCTACATATGATGAAGATGAATCCAAGGTTTTGAGAAAGTCACACCTCAATCCCTCAATCAAGAAGCTTTACGAAGAATTCCTCGGTGAGCCCTGCGGTCATCTCTCACATGAATTGCTCCACACAACATATGTTGACAGAAGCAATAAATAATCCTTAAACAGTCAAAGAGCGTGTTGCAAAAGCAACACGCTCTTTTAATATATAGCTTCAAGTCATTCGCAATAAACCTCTATTGCTCTCTTTATAAATTCTGCTGTTCCTTCTCCGTGCTTGTCTATATTGGCTTTAAAGCGTTCATCCCCCGTATACATTTGTCCGAGAGAAAACAAAATCTCTTTCGTGCAAGTATAGAAGTTTTCCGTTATATAAGCTTGGAGCTTTCGTGAAAGGGACTGTGCCTCATCTGATGACGGTTCTTCCCCATGCTTCATGAGCTGTGCAAACTCTTTCATAATTTCATTCATGCCGTCAGCAAGGTTGCTTATCTTGCCGTCATCATATTCCTTCATTCTCTTTTCGTACTCTTTATAAGCTTGCGTTTCACCCCAGCTCTCTTGAGCTTCAAGTTCGTATTTTTTAAATTCACTCATGATTATATCTCCTTACAATAAAAAGAAGCACTGCAAAAACACTTATAGGATAGAGGATCAAAGAAAAGGGGGGGTTGCATTGTGCTTCTCATTTGCATTTTACCACACTTTTTAATGTTCTGTCAGTAAATATTTTTAAACTTAACTTTAAAATCAAAACTTTTTTAGATATTCTGTCCCTTAAAACTACTCATCCCATATTTCTCACGTATTTTCGTTTTAAGAGTACTTTTTGTCATTTTATACCAATTTATCGTTCACACTTTCATACAGCTTACAAGAGTTCCACGGGCATAAAAACGCGGCTGCCAGAAGGCAGCCGCAAAAATGCTTTATGTTTTTAATTAGAAGGGCAATGTGATGTATGTGCCGTTGAATGATCTTACTACTGCACATGTCTGGGGAAGTGATGTTCTCAATGTGTTAACATTGTTTGAAAGGTCACCATGGTACCACTTGCCGCTGATGTAGCACTGTGCCCAAACGTGGCCGTATCTGCCGCCGGATGAAGATGTGATCTGTGCATGGTAGTATCTTGCCGGAACGCCTGATGCTCTCCAAACTGCTACCAACATGTGTGACAAGTCACAGCAGTTACCCATACGCTTGTTCCATGTTGCCAAAGCACCGAGCTTTGTGTTGTAGTAGAAGTACCAGTAGGAAGTATTAGCCTGGAGGTAATTGTAGATGTTGAATGCCATATTGTACTGAGTTGTAGCACTACCTCTTGCTGTCTTTGATACTGACTGGATTGTTGAGTTGTTTACCTGGCAGTTTGTTGTTGCTACAGTGTACTTCTCATAACCTGAGGGACACTTTTCTATACCACTTGAGCTTGAGCTTGATGTTGATGTTACTGAGCTCCATGCTGTTACTGCTACGTAGTTGGGTAATGCATTATTTGTCTTGTAGTAAGCAAGAACTCTTGCATATCTGTAAACCAAGTTCTGGAAACCGAGTCTTCCGCAGTTTGTTGTATCAACATAGTTGATTGCTTTGCCGTTTGCAACCATGTAATCATAAATTGTCTTTGCAACTGATACATACTCGCTCAACTGGAAGTTAGCAGACTTTGCTGAATCAGCAGGGCTTGATGCTGTTGAATATGTCTTGTTTTCATAAGCGCCTGTCTTTGTTCCTGCACCAAGGTCAATAGTCGCCTTTGTCATAACTGCGAGGAATGAAGCAGGAGTAAGCTTTGCAGTACCAACTGTGATTGTATCAGGAAGCTTCTTGTTAGACTCAATATAAGTCTTAAGTGTAGCTGCAGCTGCTGTTACCTGTGCCAATGTAAATGCAGCTGTGATTGTTGACCACTTCTGGAATGTGATGTAGTTGGGCAATGCCTTGTTTGTGTTATAGTATGCCATTACTCTTGCGAGTGAATATGTTGCATTTTCATAACCAACCTTACCAAAGTCAGTAATTGTATAGTAGTTAGCGGATGTGTTGTTTGCGTCAATATATGTGATAACTGCATTAGCAAGCTTTACATATGACTCCTTATACATCTGACCTGCTGTTACCTCATCAACGGGATTCTGAGCTACTGCAACAGCCTTTGAGTTGATCTTAGTTGTTGTATTGCCATTGTTAATATTACGTACTGCTACTGCCATCATTTTGAGGAATGTGGGAGTTGCTGTGGTATATGAACCAATCTTAATAGTTGCAGGGAGCTTCTTGTTTGTTTCAACAGAAGTTTTGAGTGTGCTTGCAGCAGCACCGATCTCTGCGATTGTGAAATAATGATAATCGGTTGTTGTAACTGTTGTCTCAGTTGTTGTGCCTGTTGATGTGGAAGCTGAACCTGTGATTGTTGACCACTTCTGGAATGTGATATAGTTCGGCAATGCCTTATTTGTGTTATAATATGCCATTACTCTTGCGAGTGAATATGTTGCATTCTCATGACTTACTTTACCAAAGCCGGTAACAGTATAGTAGTTAGCAGCTCTTGAATTTGCTGTTACATATGTGATAACTGCATTAGCAAGCTTTACAAATGTATCCTTATACATCTTGCCTTCTGTTGTTACATCATCAAGAGGATTCTGAGCTGCTGCTACTGACTTCGAGTTAATCTTTGATGTTGTATCGCCACCGTTAATATTAACTACAGCTACAGCCAACATTCTGATGAATGCGAAAGTATCTGCATTATATGCACCAACCTTAACTGTAGAGGGGAGCTTCTTGTTTGTTTCAACAGAAGTTTTAAGTGTGCTTGCAGCAGCACCGATCTCTGCGATTGTGAAAGAAGTGCTGTCAGTTGTTGTGGAAGCTGAAGCTGTGATTGTTGACCACTTCTGGAATGTGATGTAGTTGGGCAATGCACCGTTTGTCTTGTAGTAAGCCAAAACTCTTGCAAGTGAATATGTTGCATTCTCATGACTTACTTTACCAAATTCGGAAATAGTATAGTAGTTAGCTGCCTGTGAGTTTGTTGCAATATAGTTATAAACTGCATTAGCAAGCTTTATGTATGTATCCTTATACATCTTGCCTTCTGTTACATCGTCAACAGGGTTCTGTGCTGTTGCTACTGACTTCGAATAAACATTCGTTGTTGTATCGCCGTCACTGATGTTACATATAGCTGCTGCCATCATTCTGAGGAATGTGGGAGTTGCTGTATAGTATGTGCCGATTTTAATTGTGTCGGGGAGCTTCTTGTTTGTTTCAACAGAAGTCTTGAGTGTACTTGCAGCCGTAGCAATCTGTGCTACTGTGAAGTAATTACTGTTAGTTGTTGTAACTGTTGCCGCTGATGATACCATGGGCATGATAGAGATAACCATCATGAGCGCCAAAACAAGTGACAATGCTTTTTTCATGATCTTTTTCCTCCTTTAAAAATAAAGCATTTTTTCAATAACCCAACCGCCGGACTAGCCCTTAAAATTTTGCAAAATAAAAAACAAGAGCTTATACAGCGTGTACTCGTTATTATCTATGATTATGTTACCGCTTTGTGTCAAAATTGTCAATATTACTTTGCCACTTTTCAGCCAAAAAATCCTTGTTTTTTATTATATACAATTTAATATTCAATAATAAACAGTTTCTTTAATCCAATATTAATCTTGACGTGTGAATTTACATTTTTTTGAAAAGCTCACGAAAAAAGCGGTTACCATGTTCGGTAACCGCTTTAGTGTTAGTCCTTGAATTAGAAGGGCAATGTGATGTAAGTACCGTTAAGAACTCTTATCTTTCTTACGGACTGGGGAAGTGATGTTCTCAAAGTATTGATGCTGTTGGAAAGGTCGCCATGATACCACTTACCATTGAGGTAGCACTGTGCCCAAACGTGACCGTAGTTAGCACCGCCGCTTGATGTGATCTGTGCATGGTAGTATCTTGCGGGAACGCCTGCTGCTCTCCATACTGCTACTGCCAAGTGACCAAGGTCACAGCAGTTGCCCTTACGCTTGTTCCATGTACCCAAAGCACCGAGCTTTGTATTGGAGTATGCATACCAGTAAGATGTAGCATTCTGGAGGTAGTTAAATACGTTGAAGCCCATCTTGTACTGTGTTGTAGCACTGCCCTTTGCTGTCTTTGCAACTGACTTGATTGTTGCATTGTTTACCTGACAGTTTGTTGTAGCTACGAGGTACTTTTCATAACCGGAGGGGCACTTTTCTACACCGCTTGAGCTTGAGCTGGAGGAGCTGGAGCTGGAGCTGGAGC
>JAFQXA010000018.1 GCA_017407205.1 Clostridia bacterium | reverse complement strand
TGAAATATGGCTACGCCATGTGAAATGCCTGCGGGCGTGAGAGGATTTATTTAATTTCACTTGGTGCGTCAGCAACAAATTTCACAATTCACTAAGTGAATTATTTCATATTTGCCGTTAGGCGAATATTTCACTAAATACCCCTTGCGGCAGCAAGGATTTCATTTATTTGTGGTACTTGTACGTTATAAACTTCTGATTAAGTCTGAATATTATCTCGCCCTTTTTATTTTTTGTTTTCTCAAGAATTTGATAACTGTGCAGATTGTTCAATATTTTGAGCGCACCCTGCTTTGTCATCTGAGTTTTTATATAATCCAAAAACGTCTTATAAGTAAAATAATTTTCCGGATTATGAATAATAATTTTCTTTACATATACCCATTCTGATGAAGTTAATGTGTCCCCTGTCTTGGAAAGCATATTTTTGATTTCTTCAAGATTCTTGTATATAAAGCTGTACTTTATTGAAGTTTCGAGTATATATCCCAAAAAATATGTCAAATCATTATTCGTGTTTCTACTGTCGGTAATTGCTCTGTAATAATCAGCTTTACTTTCGTTTATTGCCTCG
The DNA here is from genome assembly GCA_017407205.1 of Clostridia bacterium. GTDB lineage: Bacteria > Bacillota > Clostridia > Christensenellales > CAG-138 > RGIG3096. The sequence goes on along the minus strand of JAFQXA010000018.1, from coordinate 61,954 downwards.
CTCATAAAATAGGTTGCGAGTGTTATTTTGTGAATATAGTTGAGCCAAAACGATACCATTCGTGCCGTTCTGCCGTTATAGTCGAAAAAAGGATGAATGTATAAGATGTAATAGTGGCAGATAAAAGGCAACAATTCATCATGTTCCTTGAGATTTTTGGGGTCATTTGCAAATGCAAACAAAGAATCCATACATTCATCAACAATTTGCCAGGGCGCGCCGTCAAATCCGCCTACACTCACATCATCATCGCGGTAATAAGCACCGTCTTTGATTTTTAACTCGTCAGGCAAGCAATTTTCGCTCAAAATGTTATACAGCTTGTGCAAGTTATCCTTGTTAAATGCCGGCTTTTCTTCCATGATAAAGTTTATGGCATTCAACATGTTTTTGACTATAATATCATTTTGCTCGGTCAAATTTTCGCTTTTGCTTATCTCGGCAATGCGACGGTGCGTTGTCGGAACATTTTCAATATTAAGTGTGCCTTCCACTTCGGAGAACAGCCTTGAAGTCAGCATATCTTCAAAATTTCTCTCAAACAACGAACTTTGATTTAATTTATAGTCTGAAAGAAGAAGTCTCCCGTATTCAGTTCGCATTTGCAGCAAATATAAACCGTCAACATAAAAACAATGCCTGGAATTAAAGGTTTTCAAGGGCAGAGCTTTTATGTGCTTAAAGCCTTCCTCGACAAATTGATCTTTGATTTTTAAAAATTGCTCAAACTCATTCTTTGAGAACATTATTCCGACTTTTTGATTATACCTCAAATCATTTATCGGGTAGTAATTTTCACCAATTATAAGGTTAGCCACGTCAAACTTATCCATGCTGTGACCTCCGTAAACATATTATTATAACTAAATGTAACCTTTTTATTGCATTTTGTCAACCGTTTGGTAAACCAAACTGTAAACCTTTTTAGTCGAATATTGCAACTTGATTGAAGTTAGTATGTGCATTATGTTTTCAATGATACAGCTATCGCTTAATGAGAAATGATGTCGCTGTGCTTAATGATATATGCCCCTTTGGAGCAAATGAAGGAAAATTCACCTGCTGTCCTTATATGACAGCAGGTGAATATATTTATTCTGCTTGTTTTTGGCGAGTTTTTTCAAAAAGTCGATGGGGGTCAAGGGGGCAACGCCCCATTGAGCTACTTCGATGATTTGGGATACATCAAGGTGAGTATCCACTCGACAGTGCGGGCAGGGAGTATGCGTTTTAAGAACACGAATACCTTATACATGAGTCCGGGCACTCGGCGGACGGGTGGGTTTTTGGAGCGTATCGTCTTAAGTATGCTCCTCACTATGAGCGAGGGGTCAGCGCCGTTTTGCTCATCGTGCTCCATCTGTGCTATTGCGTGGCGGAACTCATCGCCGTATGCTGTGGTCTTTGAGGCCTGTGTAAAGCGACGTGCTGCCGTGAAGCCCGTCTTTACATCGCCCGGCTCTATGAGTGAGGCACGTACGGAAAACGGCTTAAGCTCGATTCTGAGGCCCTCTGTGAGTGCTTCAACTGCATACTTTGACGAGCTGTAAAGCGTCTGGAACGGGATCGAGAATATTCCGCCCACTGAGCCGATGTTTATTATGAGGCCGTTCCGTCTTTCACGCATTTGGGGAAGTACGGCACGAACTGTACGAAGTATGCCTGCGTAGTTGGTGTTCATCTGCTCAAGACCGTCTTCACCCGTGCAGTCCTCAACAGCACCCGAGATGCCTATGCCTGCACAGTTTATGAGAATATCTATTCTGCCCTGCTCGGCAAGGATTTGTTTGACTGCTTCCTCAACCGAGGGCGTACTCGTGACATCAACCTTGAGCATGGTTATAAATCCACCGCTTTCAAAGAGCGTGTTTTCACCGCCCCTGCGTGAACCGCCGTAGACATAAAAGCCTTCCTCTGCAAGCGTTTTTGCACACGCCTGACCTATTCCTGAGCTTGCACCTGTTAAAAATACAACTTTTCCGTAGGGATTTTTCATGGCTTTCCTCCGTTACTTACTCAATACTCTTGCTATCACCGAGCGGTGCACACCCAAGGCACCGACGGGACAGAATTCCTGACAGCAGAAGCATCTGATGCAGGTCTTTTTGTTTATTACAGGCTTTTTGTCAACCATTTCTATTGCCTTTGCAGGGCAGGTCTTGAAACATTCCTTGCACCCTATGCACTTTTCGGGATATTTCAGGACGGGCTTGTGGTTTAAAAGCGTTTCGAGAGTTTTGTTTACTATCTTGCCGTGACTTCTTATCTGCGTAATCTTTCGTGCATCAACGGTTTTGTAGTCGGGCACGATAAAATCTTCAAGCTTGCCATATATCTGAAGATTTGAAACGGAATCGGGGGTAAGCCCCCTCTTGACGGCTGCTGAAAGCGTCGGCACGTCCTTTGCCTGAAGCCCCATTATGTGCGCGCCTGCAACATCGAGCGCGTGGGGGTTTTTGGAGGCAAGCAATGCACCGATAAATCGCGGCGTGCCTGCCGTCGGTCCGTTGCCCTCCATGCCGTAAACCGCATCGGCTATGTGAAGTGTGGGCTTGAAGTATTCCACGAGGTCAACCAGAATGTTTGCAAAATCATCATGCTTGGGATAGTGGTAGTGGTATTCGGGCTTTCTCGTGCCGGGAATCGCACCGAAAAGGTTTTTGCAAGCGCCCGAATATGCCATCATGCCGTGAGTTTTAAGCTTGCAGAAATTGATTATCGCATCAGCTTCGTCCAAAAATTTTGTGTATTGGAAGCTTTTAAGCACTGCTCCGTCGGGATATACGGCTTCGCCCACCTCAAAATTACGGTTCAGGAAAATACCCTTTTTCTTGTTTTCAAGTGCGGTCATTCCCGTTGCGTTATATATAAGCGAAAGATAGGGGAGCGTGTAAATACCGCCCGGACTGTCGCCTATTATTACGGATGCACCTTTTTCGGTAAGCATTTTCGCAAGTGCCTCAATTAGAATCGGGTGCGTTGTAGCGGCGGCAGCAGGCGACTTTTTCATGACAAGGTTTGCTTTTATGACTATCTTCATCCCTTGTTTTACCCATGAAAGACCGCCCAAGGGCTCAAGCACGCAAGTGAGTGCCGCAATGGCTTTTTCAAGCGTGTATTCGTCACAGGGAACAATGCTTACTTTGGCATCCATTAAATATCAGTCCTTATTCAAATTGATGTGCGCTCTTTTTCATGCGCATTTCTTTATTGAGTATGCGTTTACGCATTCTTATATTCTTGGGTGTGACTTCGACAAGCTCATCGTCTGCAATGAATTCAAGGCACTGTTCAAGACTCAATACCGTAGCAGGCGTCAGGCGCAAGGCTTCATCCGAACCCGATGCACGCATATTTGTGACATGCTTTTTCTTGCATACGTTTACTACTATATCCTCATTTCTTGAACATTCGCCCACAACCTGGCCCTCATAAACGGGAACACCGGGCCCGACAAAGAGCTTACCGCGTTCCTGGGTGTTGAAAAGACCGTAGGAAGACGTGTCGCCCGTTTCGTGGCACACGAGTGAACCCCTTGTGCGTTCCTGTATATCGCCCTTATAAGGCTCATAGCCCTTGAAAATATGACTCATAACACCGTTACCGCGTGTATCCGTCAAAAGCTCGCTTCGATAACCCATGAGACCGCGTGCAGGGATTTCAAATATAAGCCTTGAATTGCCCTCGGTTTCCGTGAGCATATTTATAAGCTCTGCTTTTCTTGTGCCGAGCTTTTCCATAACGGCACCGACATATTCCTGAGGAACGTCAACCGTCAATTCCTCAATGGGCTCAAGAAGCTGACCGTTTTCATCGGTTTTCATGATAACCTTGGGGCGTGATACTGCAAACTCGTAGTCCTGGCGACGCATTGTTTCAATAAGTATTGACAAATGCAGCTCGCCTCTGCCGTTTACCTTGAACATATCGGTGGATGAGGTTTCCTCAACACGCATGGAAACATTTGTTTCAACTTCCTTAAAGAGCCTGTCACGCAGATTTCTCGATGTTACATACTTGCCCTCACGGCCTGCAAACGGACTGTCGTTTACAAGGAACATCATTGAAACCGTCGGCTCGTCAATTTTTATAAAGGGGAGGGGCTCCACATGGTCAATTTCACAGGCGGTTTCGCCTATTGCAAGGTCGCTTATGCCCGAAAGTGCAACTATTTCGCCTGCCTGAGCTGTTTCTATCTCAACACGCTTCAAGCCCTCGTAGCGGTAAAGCCTTGAAACCTTGACCGTGCGCTCATTGTTGTCGGCACCGCCGCAAACAACTATCGGCTGATTGCGTGTGACAGTTCCGCGTGCAATTCTGCCGATACCTATTCTGCCTATATAGTCATCATAATCTATCGCGGAGAAAAGGAGCTGGAGTGAGCCTTTTTCATCACATTCGGGAGCAGGAACGGTATTGATTATGGTTTCAAAAACAGCTTCCATGTTGTCCTTGATTTCGTCAACATCCATACCGCTCATGCCGTTGCGTGCAGACGCATAAACAACGGGGAAATCAAGCTGTTCATCGTTTGCACCAAGCTCGATAAAGAGCTCAAGAGTTTCGTCAACGACCTCGTAGGGGCGCGCGCCGTCACGGTCAACCTTGTTTACGATTACTATCGGAGTCTTTGAAAGCTCAAGCGCTTTTCTCAAAACAAAGCGCGTCTGAGGCATACAGCCCTCAAATGCGTCAACGAGGAGCAAAACGCCGTCAACCATCTGGAGTATGCGTTCAACCTCACCGCCAAAGTCAGCGTGGCCCGGAGTGTCAACTATATTTATGCGGTAATCTTTGTAATTTACCGCTGTGTTCTTTGAAAGAATCGTGATTCCGCGTTCACGCTCAAGGTCGCCCGAGTCCATGACGCGTTCCTGTACCTGTTCATTGGCACGGAAAACACCGCTCTGCCTCAAAAGCTGGTCAACGAGCGTTGTCTTGCCGTGGTCTACGTGTGCTATTATAGCTATGTTTCTTAATTTTTCGTTATTCATAATTTTCCTTTTCCTTATTACTTAAAACAACTGCTAATTATAGCACGCATTTGAACATTTTACAATTGTTATTGAATAGTATCGGTATTTATAATAAAATATCAGTATGGATAACAGAGAAAAAGTATACAAAATCATATTTATATCGGCATTTGCGTTCATTTGCATACTTGCCGCCTTACTCGTGCCCAAAATTTTGGAAAATCAAAAACAGCACCAACAGCTATCGCAATCAACTCCTGCACCCACGCAAACAAGCGATATTATTGCAGAGGTTACGGCAAATGTAAGTGAGCCGACAAAAACGCCCACCGCGTTTGTGCAGACGGCTTTAATCATTGACGGTGAGCGTGTTGGCGTGCTTGCAAGCCGTGAGGCTGCAGAGTCCTGCGTTGAGGAAATAATCGCATACTATGAAGCAATGATTGAGGAAGACTCGTTTGAAAGCATGGAAACATCAATAGTAAACGAGATAAGCTTTGAGGACGCACCCGATGCTAAAGGCATAGTAACGGCGGATGCGCTTGCGCTTCTTTTGACGTCTTCCGACTCACCTGTAAAAATAAAAGTCAGGAGCTTACTTGCAAATACTGTTCTTGAAGCGGTGCGTTGCACATATGAAATAATAAAGGATAAATATCTTGTTGAGGGCACACGCGTGGTCGAGGTTGTCGGAAAGGACGGTCAAAAGCGCACAACAACGAATTATACCTACGAAAACGGCAAAAAGTCAGGTGCGGGCGAAGTGCTTGAAGAAACGGTTTTTGAGGCGGTAAACGGCGTGATGCGCGTAGGCACAATGGAAAAGGATATGGAAAGCGTACCGTCAAGGAACGAGGGAAAAGAGGGCAAGGACAAGGGGAACTCAAGCTTTTCATCCCCCGTGTCGGGAAGTGTCATAAATAATTACGGTCAGTTGAACGGCGTTTTGAACCTTGGGCTTGACTACAGCGCAAGCGAGGGAAGCAAAGTTCTTGCTTCGTGTGACGGAACTGTCGTAAGCGTGCTTGAAAGAGGCGGATATGAGCTTACTGTTGAGATAGCGCACGAAAACGGGTTCCTGACACGCTACGCACTTTTGGGTTCTGTTGCGGTCAAAGTGGGCGATGCGGTAAAGCAGGGTGATGTGATAGGCACTGTCGGCAGGGGTAAATCCTCCGATAAACCGTCATTGCATTTTGAGCTTCGTATTGACGGTGAAGCTTATAACCCACGCTATTATCTTGACTCGTGAAACTACTTAATGTTAAAATGAAAAGGTTAAAGTAAAGAAAATATTGTTTTTTGGATATATGCAGGGAGAAATTGAATGGCACATTATGTGATAAACGGTGGCAAGCCTCTTGAGGGCAGTGTGGTTATCGGCGGCGCAAAGAATGCGGCATTGCCGATAATTACTGCTGCAATACTTGCAGGCGAGAAATGCCGTATAGAGAATCTTCCCGAAATTGAAGATGTAAAAATACTTTGTATGATACTCGAAAAGATGGGTGCAAAGATTGAGCATGTATCTGACGGATGCATAGACCTTGATCCTACGTGTATCGACCCTGACAAGGGCGTAACGTTTGATATGGTAAGCTCACTTCGCGCATCGTACTATCTTTTGGGCGCATTGCTCGGCAGATACGGTTATGCACAGGTAGCACAGCCCGGCGGCTGCTCGATAGGTCAAAGGCCTATGGACCTGCACATAAAGGGTATGCGCGCTTTGGGTGCTGAGGTAAATATGAGCCGAGGCAAGATAACCGCAAAGGCGGAAAACCTTGTCGGTGCTGATATATATCTTGATGTTGTAAGCGTTGGCGCAACAATCAATATCATGCTCGCAGCCTGCCGTGCAGAGGGGCAGACGATAATTTCAAATGCTGCAAAAGAGCCCCACGTTGTTGACGTTGCGAACTTCCTCAATATGATGGGCGCATCAATAAAGGGTGCAGGCACGAATGTAATCCGCATAAAAGGCAAAAAGAATCTTCACGGCTGCACATATGCCATAATTCCCGACCAGATAGAAGCAGGAACATACATGATAGCGGCTGCTGCAACAGGCGGTGAGGTTACGATAAGAAATATTATCCCGACTCATCTTGAAGCAATATCCGCAAAGCTCATGGAAAGCGGAATTCGCGTTACCGAGGGTGATGATGACAATGAGTTTTTCATAACCGTATCGGGCAGGAACGCAAAGCCGAGAGCTGTTAATGTAAGGACTTTTCCGTATCCCGGTTTCCCGACAGACCTTCAGCAGCCCATGATGGCATTTTTAACAACGGCGGACGGAAACAGCGTTGTTGTTGAAAACATATTTGAGGACAGATTCAATCATGTTGTTGAGCTTGAGCGCATGGGCGCAAACATAACGGTGATCGGCAAGACGGCGACCGTTTCGGGCACGGAGCGCATATACGGCGCACCTATTTACGCAAGTGACCTTCGCGCAGGCGCAGCGCTTATTATCGCGGCACTCATGGCAGAAGGCGAGAGCGAGGTTCACAACATCAAGTTTATAGACCGCGGCTATGAACGCCTGGCAGAAAAGCTCACCGCCCTCGGTGCAGACATCAAACGCGTTGAAGATTGAGCTTTTTGTGGGGCTTTCGCCCCACGCCCCGATTACTTTTTGAAAAAAGTAATCAAAAACAAGAAAAGGAAAAAATATATTCTAAAACCCTCGCTCACGACAAGGTGAGCGAGGGTTTTATGTTTTCTGCTTGTCTTACACTTAACAGACACAAGGCGGTTGTTAACTTGTGGCTAATTTTTTCCGGGATACGGTTCTTTAACGTTAGTACGACACAAAATATAATCTACACTTACCCCGTAGAAATCTGCTAATTTATAGGCATATTCAAGCGGCAACGAACGCTCATTGCGTTCATATTTTGAATAGAGTGATTGATCACACTTTAAATATTGAGCTATGTCCTTTTGTTTGAGATCATTATCTTCACGCAAATCTCTGATTCGTAACTTCATTAATATCACCCACTACAAGCATACAATAGGACTAAAAGACCTATTGACTTATAGGACTAATAGTCCTATAATTACAAATAAAAAGATAGGTGCCGTTTCTCTGTCTTTTGTATATCTGTTACTTAGAGAGCAAAATATGAGCAATGAAGAATCAAGTGTAAATACCTGCTGTTTTATAGGGCATAGAGAAATACAAGAAACCGAAGAATTGAAAGAAAAAATATATTCAGTTATTGAAAATTTAATTTTGAATAAGAACGTAGACACTTTTCTTTTTGGAAGTAAGAGCTGCTTTAATAGCTTATGCTACGAACAGGTAACAAAAATTAAAGAAAAGTACCCCCACATAAAGCGCATTTATGTAAGGGCAGAATTTCCCGAAATCAATGAGAGCTATCAAAAATTTTTATTGCAAAGCTACGAGGAAACTTACTATTCACTAAAAGCCGTAAATGCAGGTAAAGCAGTTTATGTGGAGCGTAACCGTGACATGATAAACAAAAGTAAATTTTGTATAATCTATTTTCAAAAAGATTATTTGCCTGAAAACCGCAAAAGCGGAACAAAAATAGCTTTCGATTATGCAATCAAAAAAAATAAGAATATCATTGTATTGCCGTGAAGACTTAAAGTTATAAGTTATAATGAATATTGAATAGGTTCTGCATGAAAAATCCTCCGCTGTCCCATGTGACAACGGAGGATTTAATATTATTTTCCTTGTTTTTGCCGGGCTTTTTCAAAAAAGTAATCGGGCAAAATTAGTTTGAAAAATCGGATTGATAATTCAGAGGAAATTGGCTATAATAAAGTAGAACTTTGGATTAGACAGGAGCATCTTATGTATTCTATTAAAAGACATATTGAAAATGTTGTTGAGCGAAGGGCAAAAAGGAGCAAAGCGATTTTATTAACAGGGCCAAGGCAGGTTGGCAAATCGACTTTATATAGGCATTTGTTTGAAGGCGTGAATCAGGTTACATTTGATGACGATCTTCTCCTGGCTCAAGCGGAAGAAGATATGAATTTGTTTTTGCTTAATAATCCTTGTCCACTGATGATTGATGAGGTTCAAAAATGTCCTTCTATTTTTAACAAACTGAAGATTTTGCTTGACAATACTGAGGAGTATGGCAATTTCTATTTGACCGGCTCGCAAAAACTGCAATTGATGGAAGGAGTAAGCGAATCACTTGCCGGAAGAGTTTCTATCGTAGAATTGGAAGGTCTTTCCCTGCGTGAAATTTACGATGTGCCTTTCACAAAGCATTTTGTTCCCACACAAGAATATATAAAGGAACGTGAAGGTGCAGTTAAAAATTATCGTAAAAATCTTTGGGAAACTATCCACCGTGGAGGTTATCCCGAACTGTATGCCAATCCTGAAAAAGAATGGGGTGATTTCTATCAGTCATATGTAAAGACCTATTTAGAGCGTGATGTCAACAAACTGATAAAGACAAAGAATCACTTGACTTTTGTGAAGTTCTTGACTTGTGTTGCCGCACGCACGGGGCAGGTAATAAATTATGCTAATATTGCTTGTGAAGTGGGTGTGTCAGAGGTTACCGTAAAGGAATGGATATCCGTTCTTGAAAGAAGCGGTATTATCTATATTTTAAAGCCTTATACCCCAAGTGCCCTCAACCGAGCAATTAAAACATCCAAGCTGTATTTCAGAGATACCGGTCTTTGCTGTTACCTTACAAGGTGGCTGACAGTTGAAACATTGAAAAACGGTGCAATGGCGGGAGCGATGTTTGAAACTTTCGTTATCAATGAGATTTTAAAGTCATACTCCAATGAAGGATTGGAATATGATTTCAATGTCTTCTATTATAACGGCAAGGACAAGAAAAAGAAGAAGGAAAACGGAGAAGAGGTTGAGATAGACGGAGAGATTGATTTGATAATTCAAGAGAATGGAATTTTATATCCTGTTGAGATCAAAATGTCTGCTTCTCCCAAAGCTGATATGGCATCTGAATTTGATGTTTTGGACGGTGTTCCCGATAAGAAAAGGGGTATGGGCGCTATCATCTGTTTGTACGATAAGAAGTTGTATTTAAGAGAAAACTTAGTCGCTTTACCGCTGGAATATATTTGAGAAAAGTTATAAGTTATAATGAATATTGAATAGGTCATGCATGAAAAATCTCCATCCGTCACCATTTGACGGATGGAGATTATATTTTTTATACTTGTTTTTGGCGACTTTTTTCAAAAAGTCGGTGGGGTGCAGGGGTGAAACCCCTGCTTTAGAACTTGCTCATTATGGAGTTGAGGCGATAGAGCTCTTCGTTGAATACCTTTTTGGTGTTGAGGGCTTCGTCGAGTGATACATCGATAATTGCATTGTTGCGGATACCGACGGCTCTTCCGCCCATTACGCCCTGTTCAATGAGGTCAACGGCTTTTGCGCCGAGGCGTGTTGCGAGCACGCGGTCGGCGGTTGACGGGTCACCGCCGCGCTGTATGTAGCTTAAAACTACAGCCTTTGCTTCAACATCCGTCTTTTGCTTTAAAAAGTCAACAAAGTCATCGGCATGGCCTGCGCCTTCTGCTATGATTACCATGCTCGTAAATCTGCCCTTGAGCTTGTTTACCATGAGCTGTTTTGCCGCATCGTCCCACGACATGGGGCTTTCGGGGAGCAGGATTATATCCGCAGGGCCTACAAGACCTGCCCAGAGAGCGATGTCACCGCAGTTTCTGCCCATAACCTCTACAACGCCCACACGGTCATGCGCACGCATGGTGTCGCGAATCTTGGAGATTTCGGACATAACATTGTTGATCGCCGTGTCAAAGCCTATCGTGAAATCGGTATAGCCAAGGTCGTTGTCTATAGTGCCGGGGATACCTACCGTGCAGATGCCGCGCTTTGCAAGTGCGTTTGCACCGTTGAAGCTTCCGTCACCGCCGATTACTATAAGACCGTCCATATTGTAAGCCTGCATGACTTCAACTGCCTTTTGCTGGCCTTCTTCCGAGCGGAAGTCCTGACTTCTTGCTGTGCGAAGTATTGTACCGCCGCGGTCGATTATATTATGAACATCGGGGTATTGAAGCTGTTCTATTCTGCCGTCGATAAGACCTTTGAAGCCATGGTATATACCGAGTACATTGTAGCCCTTGTTCAAGCCTGCTTTTAAGACTGCACGAACCGCAGCGTTCATGCCCGGCGTATCGCCGCCGCTTGTTAAAACGCCAAACCTTTTCATTTTAAAGATTACCTCCGTTTTTAGTCAACAGAAAGTCTTGCACCCTTGTCTGCACCGCCTACGAGCTTTGCATAGCGTGAAAGCCATCCGCCCTCAAGGGGGATATTGTTGGGAGCTTCCTCCTGCTCAGCGCGACGCTTGTTGAATTCTTCCTCGCTGACGTCCGCACTTATACTGTATTCGGGAATATTGATTGTTATCATATCGCCGTCCTTCAAAAGACCGATTTCACCGCCGACTGCCGCTTCGGGTGAAACGTGACCTATTGAAGCACCGCGTGTTGCACCGCTGAAGCGACCGTCGGTTATGAGTGCGACGGACTTGTCAAGCTTCATGCCTGCAATAGCACTTGTCGGGTTGAGCATCTCACGCATACCGGGGCCGCCCTTGGGGCCTTCGTAGCGGATAACAACAACGTCACCTGCCTGAATTTTCCCTGCATAGATTGAAGCTATAGCCTCGTCCTCACTGTTGAATACCTTTGCAGGGCCTGTGTGTACGAGCATTTCTTCTGCAACTGCACTGCGTTTTACAACACAGCCGTTCTTTGCAATGTTGCCCCAGAGTATTGCAAGACCGCCTGTCTTGCTGTACGGATTGTCAATGGGGCGGATTGCGTTTGTATCAAGAATCTTTGAGAATTTAACGTTTTCGCCAACTGTCTTGCCCGTTGCCGTAATAAGGTCGGGATTTACAAAGCCTGCCTTTATAAGCTCTGCCTGAACTGCCGCTACACCGCCTGCATAATCAAGGTCGTGCATATGCGTTGAGCCTGCAGGAGCGAGGTGACAGAGGTTTGGTACCTTTGAGCTGTACTCATTAAACTTTTCGAGTGAAAGCTCAACCTTTGCTTCACCTGCGATTGCAAGGAGGTGAAGAACCGTGTTTGAAGAACAGCCCAGTGCCATGTCACAGGCTATTGCGTTCATGATTGCTTTTTCCGTGATTATGTCACGAGCCTTGATGTCACGCTTTACAAGCTCCATAACTGCCATGCCTGCGTGTTTTGCAAGCTGTATGCGCTTGCCCGAAACTGCAGGTATTGTACCGTTGCCGGGGAGACCTATGCCTATTGCTTCGCAGAGGCAGTTCATGCTGTTTGCAGTATACATACCCGAACAGCTTCCGCAGCCGGGACAGCAGTTTTCCTCGTAAAAATCAAGCTCGTTATCATCAATGAGGTTTGCTTTTCTTGCGCCCGTTGCTTCGAATATGCGTGAAAGGCTGATCTCACTGCCCTGAGTGTCCCTGCCTGAGAGCATGGGGCCGCCGCTGCATACAACGGTGGGGAGATTAAGTCTTAAAGCACCCATGAGCATACCGGGAACGATTTTATCGCAGTTGGGAACGAGAACAAGACCGTCAAAGCAATGTGCCATTGCCATTGTTTCAACGCTGTCTGCAATAAGGTCACGGCTTGCAAGTGAATACTTCATGCCCTGATGACCCATTGCGATACCGTCACAAACGCCGATTGCAGGAACGAGTACGGGAGTACCGCCTGCCATGCGGATGCCTGCCTTTACCGCATCGGCTATTTTATCAAGGTGAGCGTGACCGGGTACTATTTCGCTGAATGCCGAAACAACACCGATAAGCGGTCTTGAAAGCTCTTCCTTGGTGTAGCCCAGGGAGTAAAGCAAGCAGCGGTTGGGCGCGCGTTCTACGCCCTGTGTTATGTTATTACTGCGCAATTCCATATTGAAAATCCTCTCTTTTAAACAGTATCGGGCATTTTTCAAGATGCCCGACACAGAAAATCTCTTATTTTAAATTATTACTTCTTGAGCCAGCTCATCATCTTGCGAAGCTCTGTGCCAACCTTTTCTACGAGGTGAGCAGCTTCCATACGGCGTGTTGCGAGGAACTTTGCTCTGCCGCCTGCGCGGTTTTCGCTGATCCATTCGCTTGCAAATGTACCGTCCTGGATCTCACGCAGAACCTGCTTCATTTCCTTGCGTGTTTCTTCTGTGATGATTCTTCTGCCTGTGCGGTAGTCACCGTATTCTGCTGTATCGGAGATCGAGTAACGCATCTTTGCAAAACCGCCCTGGTTGATGAGGTCAACAATGAGCTTCATCTCATGTACGCACTCAAAGTATGCCATTTCGGGAGCGTAGCCTGCTTCTACCAATGTGTCAAAGCCTGCCTTCATCAATTCTGTTACGCCGCCGCAGAGAACTGCCTGTTCGCCGAAGAGGTCAGTTTCTGTTTCTTCTTTGAATGTTGTTTCGATGATGCCTGCACGGCCTGCGCCGATACCTGATGCGTAAGCAAGTGCATATTCACGAGCCTTGCCCGAAGCGTCCTGATGTACGCTGATGAGGGAGGGAACACCCTTACCTTCGAGGTACTGTGTGCGAACTGTGTGGCCGGGGCCCTTGGGAGCAACCATGATTACGTCAACATCAGCAGGGGGAACTATCTGCTTATAGTGAATGTTGAAGCCGTGAGCGAACATGAGAACATTACCTGCTTCGAGGTTGGGAGCTATCTGTGCTTCATAGATGTCTGCTGCCTTTTCGTCGGGAACGAGCATCATGATGAAATCGCCCTTCTTTGCTGCTTCAGCTACGCCGAGAACTTCAATGCCTGCTGCTTCAGCCTTTGCCTGATGGCCGCTGCCCGGACGAAGACCTACAACAACGTTCATGCCGCTGTCCTTAAGGTTCTGAGCGTGTGCGTGTCCCTGACTGCCGAAGCCGATAATAGCTATCGTCTTGCCATTGAGAAGTTCCTTGTTACAATCGCTGTCGTAAAACATTTTTGCCATGATTTTTTCCTCCGATTTTGAATTTAAAATTTTGAAATTTGATTTTTATAACAATTTCTGACTGTCGCGTTCAAGTGCTGTCACACCTGTACGGCATATCTCAATTATATCATACTTTTTCATGATTGAAAGGAATGCGTCGATTTTTGCTGTGTAGCTTGTAAGCTCAACGATCATCGAGTTTGAAGCAAGGTCAACAATTGTTGCCCCGTAAATCGTTGAGATCTCATGTATTGCCGATCTTGTCTTGTCATCAATAGCAAGCTTTATGAGCAAAAGCTCTCTTGAGAGCGCACGGCTTTCTTCAAGCGGACGGACGCTTATTGTTTCCTCAAGGCGTGATACCTGCTTGATAATCTGGTCAAGAATTTCCTTGTCACCGTTTACAACTATTGTTATGTAGGAAGTGTTCTGATCCTTCGTTGTTGCAACGGTAAGCGATTCAATATTATAGCCTCTGCGACCGAAAAGGCTGACTACGCGTGCCAAAACGCCTGCGTTATTTTCAACCAGTACGGTGACGATGTTGTTTTCAATCTTGCTCATCTTTATTTTCCTTTCCTGAAGCTCATCCTATATCATACCACTTTTTACAGGCATCTGTCATTCTTTATTCTGTAATTATATCGTCGGCACCTTTTCCGCCCGGTATCATGGGCAGAACAAGAAGCTCCTGTGCTATACGGCAATCGATAACCGTGGGCCTGTCCAAAGTGTTTTTGGCGAGGTTGAGAGCTTTTTCAAACTCCTTCTGTGTACAGCAGGTGATGCCCTGTGCACCAAAGCCCTGAGCAACGCGGGCAAAATCCGTCTTTCTGCCGTGAATCGTTGTAGAAAACCTGTCCCCCATTGCAACGTGCTGGAGCTGGCGAACCATGCCGAGCGCTTCATTGTTCATGACAATAGTTACGATGGGGAGCGAGTAGGTGACCGCTGTGCAGATCTCTGCAATATTCATGTGGAAAGAACCGTCGCCCGTGATGTGGATAACACGCCTGTCGGGGCAGGCAAACGATGCACCGACTGCACCGCCGTAGCCAAAGCCCATTGCACCGAGGCCGCCGCTTGTCAAAAAGCTTCTGCTTCGTGAAACCGTGCAGTACTGTGCAGCCCACATCTGATGCTGACCTACATCAGTAGTCATTATAGCCTCTTTTGAGAACTTTTTCCATACCGTTTCTATGATTGTTTTGGGAATAAGCTCGTTTTTTTCGCCTTTTTGGACATATTCGTGCTCTTTTTTATATTCATCAAGCTCACTTCTCCACTTTGAGCAGTCCTTTTGCTCAACAAGCGGTAAAAGTGAGGTTACGGTTTTCTTAATATCGCCTATAAGACCTACGCCTGCGTGAATAGTTTTGTCGATTTCGGCGGCGTCAATATCAATGTGTACGATTTTGGCATTGGGTGCAAATGCACGCGCGTTTGTTGCAACACGGTCCGAAAAGCGTGTGCCGAGTGCAACTAAAAGGTCACAGTTTTTAACGGCATAAGCGCTTGTCGCACTTCCGTGCATACCTACCATGCCAAGATCGAAAGCATCCGTCGGTCTTACAAGCCCCGTTGCCATGAGAGAATGGCATACGGGCATATCTGTACGCTCAATGAGCTTTTTGACTATTGACCAGGCAGATGAGCTTACAACGCCGCCGCCTATGAACATAACGGGACGCTCAGCCTCGTATATTGCCTGTGCAGCAAGGCGAAGGTCATCCCTCATAACGGTGGGGTTCGGCTTTGTGGGAGCTGTGCCGCAGGGGGTATACTCGATGTCAGCCTGCGTTATATCCCTCGGAATATCAACGAGTACGGGGCCGGGGCGACCGCTTTTTGCTATTGTGAAAGCGTTGCGAAGAGTGGGAACGAGGTCCTCAGGACGCCTTACTATGAAGTTGTGCTTTGTGATGGGCATTGTTATGCCTGCAATGTAGATTTCCTGGAAGCTGTCCTTGCCTATAACGCTTGTGGGAACATTGCCCGTTATGAACACAACGGGTATTGAATCCATGAAAGCCGATGCTATACCCGTAACAAGGTTTGTTGCACCGGGTCCGCTTGTTGCTATTGCAACGCCCACTTTTCCGCTTGCACGCGAATAGCCCTCCGCCGCGTGAGCCGCGCCCTGCTCGTGAGCTGTGAGGATATGGCGTATATCGCCACTTTCATAAAGTGCATCGTATATTTCAAGCACTGAACCGCCGGGGTAGCCGAAAACCGTGTCTACTCCCTGTTCCTTGAGCGTTTCTATAACTGCCTGTGCGCCTTTTATCAACATGTTCTCAAACTCCTTGTAAATTAACAGAGCAATAAAAAATCTTTGCCCCTCTTTTCAAGAGACAAAGATGAAAATACTATCTCTGCGGTACCACTCCTGTTGCCGTTTTGTTTATAAAACGACCACCTCAATCCGAGCATCATACATAAATAATGCCAAACAATGTAACGGTTGTTATCCGTCCCGACTTACACAGCCAAAAAAAACGACCTTCTGACGGGCTGCTCCGAGGCGACATTCACAAAATGCGACATATCAGCTTACACCCATGCGCTGACTCTCTTTGATGCCACAGTAATGCTACTATTCCTCATCCAAGCATTTACCTGATTTTATTATACATATAAAAAGGCTTTTGTCAATAATCTTATTGTGGTACAATACTTATCGATATGAGAAAAAACAAGGACAAAAAAGTAAATATTGATAAGACAGCAAAGCGCAAAAGACTGTGGATCCTTTTGGGCTTTGTCGTGGTAGCTGTTGCCTTGTACTTAAAGGGCGGTTATATATCGGGCTATGATATTGAAACCACTGAGTACGATATTGAGTTTGAAAATTTACCCGAGGCATTTGAGGGGTTTAAAATAGTACAGATCAGTGATGTTCACAATGCGCTTTTCAACACGGAGAATTTTGATCTGATAAGAACCGTTTACAAGCTGAAGCCCGATATGATAGTGTTGACGGGTGACATGATAAACTACGGCACAACGAGGTTTAAACGCCTGTTTCCGCTTGTTGAACAGCTTGAGGAGATTTGCGGGGTTTACTATATACTCGGCAATCATGAGCAGACAATGCGGGTTGCAAATATGCTTCTCATAACGGAAGAAATGGAAAAGCTCGGTGTAAAAATGCTTTTCAATGATACCGTCAGGATAGAGAGGGATAATGAGGCAATTCTCCTGCACGGTCTGTGCCAATATAAAAAGTCATACCGTGATCCGTATTACAGCGAAGAATCGACATATGAGTTTTCGCTCTCCGATATGGAAAAAATGCTCGGCAAAAGCTCGGATGAGCTTGTCGATGTGGTTTTAGCACACAATCCCATGTATTTTGATGTGTATGCCGAGTGGGGGGCAGACCTCATATTTTCGGGGCATATTCACGGCGGACATTGGAGAATACCCATCATTGATAAGGGGATTTTTTCACCCAATGAGGAGCTTTTCCCCGAATATGACGGCGGAGAATACATAAAAAATAAGGCTCACATGATAGTGAGCCGTGGTCTTAACAACGGTATGGAGTTTATTCCGAGACTCTTTAACCGCCCGGAGCTTGTTGTCGTAAATCTTATCGGCAGTCCCAATAGCTGAGTATTCCGCCGTATTCCTTTGCAAGATTTACTGCTTTTGTGGTGATCGTATCAAGCTCTTTTTTGCGAAGGGCAGAAAGCTCAATCAAAATTACACCGTGTGCATAATCCTGCTCGCCGATAAATTCCGTATCGCCTATTGCAAACCCGTCAAGCCTTGCACGCTCTGCAAATGTAAGCATTCTCGGCTCGCTTTTGAAGAACATATGCAGGCATATCTTTTTTGTTCCTGCCATGGGAAAACCGTTCTTTTCAAGAATTTCAAGCGTTTTTCTGTTTTCCTCGGTCTGGCGCTTTGCCTCGTCGGGATAAAGAAGTGAAAAGTAGGTATCCCAATCGCTCTCATGAACAGCATCAACACGGCAAAGGATATTTTTCTTCTTTTTTGCCTCAGCCTTCAGCTTTTCAAGACAGGAATCGGACTTGCAATAAAAATAATACTGAACTTCGTTTTTTGTCTTTATGGAGCCGACATAAATCGGCTCCATCATTATTTTGAGCTGGTTTATAAGGAAACGGATGCTGAACCGTTCCATAACCGTAAGGGGCGCTTTTTTGTCCTTGCCCGATGAGCAGTTTATGAAAAAGAGATACGGATATTCCGCTTTCGCTTCGCCCGAAGCATACTTTAAATCTACTTCAAAGCGTGCGATCCTGTCCTCTATCGGCCAGTCATAGCCAAAGAATTCGCCCGTTGTGGGTTTCATTTTATCAATACCGCCTTTATGCGTCTTACGCCTGCGCTTGACGCTTCTTCTTTCTTAATCTTAAATGTTCCCAGTTCGCCCGTGCGTGATGCATGGGGACCGCCGCAAATTTCCTTGCTGAACTGACCCATTGTGTAAACCTTTACACGCTCGCCGTACTTGTCACCAAAGAGGCCTATTGCACCGCTTGCACGTGCTTCGTCAATGGGAAGCTCCTCGCATATTACGGGAACGTCTGCCTTGATAGCTTCGTTTACGAGACGTTCTGTTTCTGCGATTTCCTCTACTGTCATCTTTCTTTCAAAGCTGAAGTCAAATCTCAGGCGTTCTGCCGTGATGTTGGAGCCGCGCTGTGCAACACCGTCACCCAAAACCTTGCGGAGTGCTGCCTGCATGAGGTGGGTTGCCGTGTGAAGCTGTGCCGTTGCTTCGCCCGTGTCTGCAAGACCGCCCTTGAAACGCTGTGATGCGCCTGCCTGCGACTTCTTCTGATGCTCTTCAAATGCTCTGTGGAATCCGTCAACGTCAACCTTGAGTCCGTTCTCCTGTGCAAGCTCTATCGTGAACTCGATCGGGAAGCCGAATGTGTCATAAAGCCTGAAAGCACTTGTGCCGTCAACTTTTTTATCTTCAAATGTGTTCTTTATACGCTCAAACTCGCGGATACCGTTCTTGAGTGTCTTCTGGAAGCGAAGCTCTTCCTTTGAAAGCTCGCCCGTAATCTTTTCGCTGTTTTCAACAAGCTCTGAGTAGAACTTGCCGTACTTTTCAATAACCGCCGCTGCAACTTCCTTGAGTGAATCCTGGGGCATTTCAAGCTGCATTGCATAGCGGATCGCACGCCTTATAAGACGGCGGAGTATATAACCCTGGTCAACATTGCTCGGAGTTACGCCTCTGGGGTCACCGAGAATGAATGTAGCACAGCGTATATGGTCTGCAATTATGCGAAAAGCCTTGACTGTTTCGGGGCTGTCCTTATAATTCTTGCCCGAAAGCCTTGAAATTGCATCAAGTATCTCTGTAAATGCATCGGTGTCATAAACGCTCTCAACACCCTGCAATGTTGCAACCGTACGGTCAAGACCCATGCCGGTGTCAACATTCTTCTGTGAAAGGGGCTCAAATGTGCCGTCCTTGAGCTTGTTGTATTCCATGAAAACATTGTTCCAGATTTCAAGGTACTTACCGCAGGAGCAGGCAGGATTACAGTAGGGTGAGCATTTTTCCTTGCCTGTGTCGTAAAAGATTTCGGTATCGGGACCGCAAGGACCTGTCATGCCGGCAGGGCCCCACCAGTTGTGCTTCTTTTTAAGATAGAAAATGTGTGAGGGGTCAACGCCCATCTCTACCCAACGGTCATGCGAAACCGTGTCACGCGGAGCGTCCTTATCGCCCTCAAAGCAGGTGAAGTAAAGCCTGTCCTTATCGATGCCAAGCCATTCTTCGCTCGTCAAGAATTCCCATGACCATGCAATGGAGTCAGCCTTGAAATAGTCACCGAGTGACCAGTTGCCGAGCATTTCAAAGAATGTGCAGTGCGATGAATCGCCAACCTCGTCGATATCGCCTGTACGGACGCACTTTTGAACGTCAGTGAGGCGTGTGCCTTCAGGGTGCTTTTCGCCCATAAGATAGGGAACGAGGGGATGCATACCTGCCGTTGTGAAAAGAACCGTGGGGTCATTTTCGGGAATCAGCGATGCTGAGGGGATCTGAGTGTGTCCCTTGCTTTTGAAAAAATCAAGATATAATTGTCTTAATTCATCAGTTCTTAAAGATCTCATAAATATTTACCTCTATAACAAATATAGTCAGCATAAGTATATCTAAATATTGGGGTGCTTGTCAATTACAACAAAAGAGGGGTATAATACTCTTATATGAGGAAGACACATTCACAAAAGAATACCAAGGGCTTTATGGACAGAAAGGGCAGGCGTCACCGCCTGAACTCTTTTTTGCGTGATACGGACCCGAAATTGCTTCGCAGGGGAATATTTGCAATACTTGCCTTAATAGTAATTGTAATAATACTCTTTGCACAAAATACCGAGCCCCAGCTTTTGAATACGGAAGAAATAACGGCGGTAAGGGAAAAGGGTGTTTTAACCGTCGGCGTGCTTGATGAAATACCCCTCTTTTCAGATGACGGAGAGGGCCTGGAAATTGAGCTTGCAATGCTTTTAGCCGAAAAAATACTGCCCGAAATGACGGGCGGTGCAGGCGTAAGCTTTTACAATGTCACCACAACGAGTATAAGCTCGCACCTGTCCGACGGCACGATAGATGTTGCCATTGCGCTCATGAAAAAGGGTCAGGATGCAAATTGCGTGTATTCCGACGCTTATTATACCGATAAAATAGGTCTTGCGGTTTTGACGGGGCAGAAGCACATGGGCTTTAAAAACACGACCATAGGCTATGTTTTTGAGGGCAAGAAAATGGCAATACCGGAGGAATTGTCCGAGTTTGCAAAGAAAAACAATGCAAATCTCAAGGCGTACGCAGGCTATGACGATATGCTTCGCGACCTTACACTCAAAAAAATTGATGCCTGTCTGATGTACGGGGTTTATGCGAACAAGTACAAGGCCGAATATACGTTTGAATTGTCCGAAACTACGCTCGGATATGTTGAATATGCGATAGCAACCTCGAAAAATACACCTGCTTTTGCGGAAATATCGAATATAATGTTAAAAGAAATTAAAGAAAACGGAAAACTATCGGCTCTGTTGCCTTGACATTAAAGATAAGTAAGTGTAAAATAAACGATATACATTATATTTTGTCACACGTGTACCCGAAGGTATGCGCATCGAAACAGGAGGAAGACAAATGGCATTCGGCGAAATTACCCAGTTTATCAATGACAATCTGCTCGCAGGCGTAAACGAGCTTCTCGCAGCAAAGCTTCAGACATTCGGCTCTGTTATGGATCGTATAGGTTTCCCCGTATTGATGGTTCTCATTACTGTTCTTTATATTTTCAAGAACAGAAAGAACGCAGTAGAGCGCGGTCAGAAGGGTTTGGTTTACATTCTCGTCGGTTTGGTTCTCTGCGGCGTAATGGGCGCTTTGGGTTGGATTTTCACAAATCCCCTCGGTGCAGCTGTTTTGACATTTTACGGTGCGGTGCTTTCATCAACAGTTTCCGATAGCTTCAGAGCTGAAAAACACAGCGTAGCTGTAACAGGCATGGCTCTTACAAACATCATCGTCGGTTTGTTCGCTCTCATCATCTGGGCAATCTGGCTCTTTGATTTGTCAAAGAACATGACATGGTTCCTCTTGGTACTCGGCGCTCCCGTATTGGTTTACGGTTACGGTGCATTCGGCCTCCTGTCAGCTTCAACAGGCGCTAACGACAAGAAGGTCAAGATCAAGAACGCAGTTTGCTTTGTAATTTCAGTTGCAGCAGTAATCGGTGCAGTTATATACATCAACGCAAACGGCCTCGTTTATGCTTAATAATTAAATATGAAGATTTGGGGACTTGCTTCATGCAAGTCCTTTCTTTTTTTGTTGACGGTTTATAATATTTTTGGTAAAGTGTGAAATATTCTTTTTGTTTTTTGGAGGAAACATGAATAAGGCAAAGAAGATTATTTTTATGGCTCTTGCTGCAGCCCTTGTGCTTTCATTCTGCACAGTGGCATTTGCAGAGGGTGAAGAAGCCACGCATGTGAGCAATTTCCATGCAACGGCATGGGCACTTTTGCCCCCCGTCGTTGCAATAGTGCTTGCACTTATTACAAAAGAAGTTTACAGCTCGCTCTTTGTAGGTATTGTTGCAGGTGCGCTGATGTATTCAAACTTCAATTTTGAGCTTGCAGTCAACACAATGGTAAAGGATGGCTTTATCGCAAAGATTGCCGATGAATGGAATGTAGGCATTCTCATTTTCCTTGTTGCGCTTGGCCTGATAGTTGTACTTATCAACCGTGCAGGAGGCTCTGCTGCTTACGGCAGATGGGCAACAAAACGTATCAACACGAAGCGCGGTGCGATATTCTCGACATTCTTCCTCGGAATTCTGATATTCATTGATGACTATTTCAATTGCCTTACAGTCGGCAGCGTAATGCGTCCCATAACCGATAAAAACAATGTTTCAAGAGCAAAGCTTGCATATGTTATCGATGCAACGGCAGCTCCTGTCTGCATGATAGCTCCCATATCCTCATGGGCGGCAGCAGTAGCAGGCGTTGTGGAAGGCTATAACGGCATTGAGCTTTTCATACGTGCAATTCCCTATAATCTTTACTCGCTTTTAACGCTTGCAATGATTGCATTCATGGCATGGAATAAGTTTGATTTCGGTTCAATGCGTAAGCATGAAAAGAACGCAGAAAAGGGTGACCTCTTTACAACAGAGAGCCGTCCCTACGAGGATGCTGAAAAGGAAGAAGAAACGATATCCGAAAAAGGAAAGGTTATCGACCTCATATTGCCCGTATTGATACTCATTGTAAGCTGTATTGCCGGTATGGTTTACACGGGCGGATTCTTTGACGGCGTAAGCTTCATTGATGCTTTTGCAAAATGTGATGCATCACTTGGCCTTGCAATGGGCTCATTGCTTGCCTTGATCGCGATAATGGTTTATCTTGTCCTTCGCCGCGCGGTTACTTTCAAAGAAGCAATGGATGCAGTTCCTCAGGGCTTTAAAGCAATGGGTCCTGCAATGCTCATTCTGATATTTGCATGGACACTCTCTGCCATGACAAACCTCCTGGGAGCAGACGTATTTGTAAGCGGTATATTTGAAAGCGCTTCAATGGGCTTGCAGTACTTCCTGCCCGTAATAGTGTTCATAGTAGCAGCACTTTTATCGTTCGCAACAGGTACCTCATGGGGAACATTCACAATACTTCTTCCCCTCGTTGTAGCATGCTCCGAGACAATATCCCACGAGCTTCTGATAATCGCAATATCAGCCTGCCTTGCAGGTGCTGTCTGCGGTGACCATTGCTCGCCCATTTCGGATACGACAATAATGTCATCAACGGGCGCACATTGCGATCACATAAACCACGTATCAACACAGCTTCCCTACGCTTTGTTCGTTGCCCTGGTTTCAGCCGTCGGCTACGTGCTTGCAGGCTTTGTGCAGAATGCATGGATAGTATTGCCCGTAATGCTCGCAGCCATGTGTGCTGTGCTCTTTGTAATAAAGCTCATTGTTGCAAAGAAGGATAAGTAATCTGAAAATTTAAGAAAAGAATTTTGAAACACCGTCTGCAATGCCCTCGGCAAGGCAAAGGCGGTGTTCTTTTGTTAATAAAAGCCTTTCATCCTCGCTGTTTGACAAAAATCCGCACTCGACTATTATTGCAGGAGCTTCGCTTTCGCGGATAACAAAGTAGTCGCCCGGGTTAGCACTCCTTGTCGGGCGTTCAAGGCGTGTGCAGATACTCTCTATCGCACATTCTGCAAGCTTTTGTCCTGCTTCGCTTCCCTGCATATAGAACACCATCGGGCCTGATACTGATGAGTCTGAAAACTTGTTCATGTGTACGCTCACAACGGCATCAACATGGGGTGTGTTCATTATTTCCTTACGTTTTTTCATATCCTCGCTTTTTGTACTGCCGAGTGCGTTTTCATCGGTTCTTGTCATAATAATCTTAAAGCCCGTTTTTGTGAGTATTTGCTCAAGTTCCTTCGCAACTTCAAGATTCAATGCAGACTCGATCGTGCCACCGGGGCTCACTGCTCCGCAGTCCTTTCCGCCGTGCCCTGCGTCAATAACTATTGTAAAGCCGTTTTGTGCGATTTCCTGAGTCGCTTCGGGCGTGGGGAGGGGAGACGGAACTTCTTTGGATGCTTCGTCGCCGTCCACCCAAAAAGTAATAAGCATGGCAAGTGTAAAAGTACACAGTACCATGCATATCGAATTTATGATTTTCCTTGTAATATCTGACTTTTTCATATAATCACCCTAAAGTGATTATATTGGGCTTTGAATGTGCTTATTCGGTTTAAATATTCATTCGTGCTTTTTTGAGCTTTTCCCCGAAAACCTCACTTTTTAATACTTTATACATTATAAAACTCTGTATATACAATGCATAAAAGGACAAGCTTTCCACACTATCCACATAGTTTTCCACAAAATAAGTCCCTTTTTATGGGAAAATTGGTGATTTATCCACATAATCAACACTATGTATAAAGCTAAAAGCCGAGCGACGGGTCCGCATTCAAATCAAGATTTGAGACGTTTCCTTTCATCAAAGCGTAGTGCCCTGCACAGCCTATCATGGCTGCATTGTCGGTGCAATATTTCATTTCGGGGCAGAAAAATTCAATGCCTTCTTTTTCACTTGCCTCTCTTAAAGCTTCCCTCAAAGCGGTGTTTGCACTTACACCGCCCGCAAGTGCAAGCTTTGTCATCCGGCTTTCCTTTGTCGCGTGTATGCTCTTTCTGACAAGCGTGTTTATAACGCTTCTTTGAAATGATGCAGCAACATCGGCGCGGTTTACTTCCTCACCCTTTTGCTGTGCGTTGTGCATAACATTTACAACAGCCGTCTTTATGCCCGAAAAGCTGAACTCGCTTGAAGAATCCTCATTAAGCGCACTCTTGAAGCTGTATGATGTGTCGTTTCCCTCTTTTGCAAGTGCCTCCAAAAGCGGACCGCCCGGGTAAGCAAGCCCCAAAGCC
This sequence comes from Clostridia bacterium, assembly GCA_017407205.1. Classification (GTDB taxonomy): domain Bacteria; phylum Bacillota; class Clostridia; order Christensenellales; family CAG-138; genus RGIG3096. The sequence goes on along the minus strand of JAFQXA010000018.1, from coordinate 37,005 downwards.
CTTGCAACCTTGTCAAAAGCTTCGCCTGCCGCGTCATCGCGAGTCTTGCCAACGACCTCAAACTTATCATAGTCTGACACCTTGACTATATGGCTGTGTCCGCCCGATGCAACTATGCACATAAAGGGCGGCTCAAGCGTGGGATGGGAAATATAGTTTGCCGCAATATGCCCTGCAATATGGTCAACGCCTATTATGGGAAGCGACTGTGCAAGCGCAAGCCCTTTTGCGTAGTTTACGCCCACAAGAAGCGCGCCCACAAGACCGGGGCCGCAGGTTACGGCTATTGCGTCAATATCACAAAGTGTTTTGCCTGCCGTTTCAAGTGCCTCCTTTACAACGCCCGATATCTTTTCAACGTGCGAGCGTGAGGCAATTTCGGGAACGACTCCGCCGTAACGCTTGTGAATGGGTATCTGCGTAAATACCGCATTTGACAAAACCTCTCTGCCGCCCCTTATTACGGCGGCGGCGGTTTCATCGCACGAGCTTTCTATCGCCAAAATTACGGGCGAGTCTTTTTTCATATATTCTGCAAGCTTTTCTCTTGATTTTGTTTCGTAGCTCATAAAGCAATATTACAGCCCCAAGGCATCTGCCCCAAAGCCTCCTCCAGAACATTTAATGCGCCTTCATAATCCAGCCTGTCCGATACCAGAAGGCGTGCAACATCTTCTTTTTTATTGTTTGCAAGTGCGCAAAGTGCACAAAAGAGCATATTGCCATGGTCACTTGCAAGTGCATGATTTTCGACACTGCCCACAGTCAGACCGAGGGAGTCAGAAGAAAGTGAAGCGCAAAATTCGATTTCGCGGCTTCCTTTTAGCTTTACGGTGAACTCGTTTTCGCCCGTTTTTATAACACAAAGCTCAAAAAGCCCGGCATCAACGGCATCATCACCTGCACATATTTTAAGTGAGCCTTCTCCTGCAACCGTGTAATGCCCGACCGATATTACCCTTGTTCTTGGGTCACGGTCAAGGTCGCCGAATGTGCCGAACTGACGAAAAGACAATCCCGTAACGCTCGTTTCCTCAAAAAGCTCACGCATGGCTCCCTCGTGCACGGTTTCGTCCATCTCCAAAAATCCGCCCGGCATTGCATACATACCGATGCTTGGATGGTTACGCCTTTTTATGAGCAAAACGGCAAAGGCAAAGCCTTCGTTTGTTTCTTTTGCCGTGAATACTGCCATGTCAACCGTGACTGACGGGTGTTTGTATATGCTTTCATCGTATTCGCTCAAAAACTCCTCGAGCGTTTTTCCGTTTTCGTCGCGTAAAACTTCCATAAAAACCCCCTTGTTTTCCAGGAAATTATACCGCAAATACGCATTTTTGTCATGCAGAATATAATACTAATCAAAAAGTTTAGTATTTGTGCACAAATAATATTGACTTTTTTGTAGAAAGATGTTTTAATCATTCTTACCGTATATAAACTTTAAGTTTAGTATCACGATTAGTTTTCAAGGCGGTGTTGTGAATATGACGGATATAGGAAAAGAAATTAAGCAGAGGCGTATAAAGCTCGGTCTTACGCAGGAAGAACTTGCGGACAGGACGGAGCTTTCAAAGGGTTTCATCTCACAGCTTGAACGCAACTTAACTTCGCCGTCGATTGCAACGCTTGTTGATATTCTCGAAGCGCTCGGTACGGACCTTTCAAGCTTCTTTGCAACAAAGGAAGAGGAAAAGGTAGTTTTCAAGGCGGACGATATGTTCGTAAAGGATGAGGAAGAAAACGGACTGTCAATATGCTGGCTTGTTCCCAATGCACAGAAGAACGCACTTGAGCCCATACTGATAACTTTAGAGCCCGATGGAAGCACATATGATGACGAGCCGCACGAGGGTGAGGAGTTTGGCTATGTCTTATCGGGCAGCGTCACGCTCATACTCGGTGACAGTAAGTATAAACTAAAGCATGGTGACAGCTTCTGCTTCAAGCCCAGCTGTATGCACCGCATAATAAACACCTCAAAGCGTGAAGCAAAGGTGTTGTGGGTATCAACACCCCCGAGTTTTTAAGATAAGGAGAGGCTTTATGAGCAATCATCTTATAGACCTTATAGATATAAAAAAGAGCTACGGTGATGACGATGCTCTTAACAATATTAACCTTTACATAAGGGACGGCGAGTTTTTGACGCTTCTTGGTCCTTCAGGCTGCGGTAAAACGACGATGCTTCGTATAATTGCGGGCTTTGTCATGCCCACATCGGGTACTGTGCTGATGGACGGTAAGGATATAAAGGATGTTCCGCCCCACAAGAGAAAGGTAAATACGGTATTTCAGAAATATGCACTTTTTCCGCACCTGAATGTTTTTGACAACATTGCTTTCGGTCTTAAAATCAAGAAGGTTCCCAAGGCGGAAATTACACGCCGCGTTACCGAGATGCTTGAGCTTGTAAACTTAAAAGGCTTTGAAAAGCGTTATATTGAGCAGTTGAGCGGCGGTCAGCAGCAGCGTGTTGCAATAGCAAGAGCGCTTGTAAATGAGCCCGAAGTTCTGCTTCTTGATGAGCCGCTTGGCGCGCTTGACTTAAAGCTTCGCAAGGAAATGCAGATAGAGCTTAAAAGAATGCAGCAGCGCCTGGGCATAACATTCATATATGTTACGCACGACCAGGAAGAAGCGCTTACCATGAGCGATACAATAGTTGTTCTCAACAAGGGTACGATACAGCAGATAGGTACACCGACCGATATTTATAACGAGCCCAAGAACGTATTTGTTGCAAAGTTCATAGGCGAGAGCAATATTGTTGACGGAATAATGAAAAAGGATTTTCTTGTCAACTTCCACGGCAATGATTATGAATGTGTTGATAAGGGCTTTATGGAAAATGAAGCTGTTGACGTTGTTGTCCGTCCCGAGGATGTTGACATTGTTGATGTGAAGGACTCGCATTTGACGGGCGAGATAAAGAGCGTGCTTTTCATGGGTGTTCACTATGAGTTCCGTGTTGACTGCGGTGATTTTGTGTGGACTGTCCATTCAACCGACTATGTGGAGCAGGGCAAGCGCGTAGGCTTGTCAATATTGCCCGATGCAATCCACATAATGCATAAATCATAATTTTGAAATTACTTAAAAAGGAAAGGGGGTACATAAAATGAAAAAAAGGTCTACGCTTGCATATCCTTGTGTGGTCTGGATTCTCATATTCATTCTTGTACCCATGTTTCTTATCGCGTACTACGCCTTTACGAATGAGGGCAGCTTTACTTTTGAAAACATTTCCTCAGCAGTACAGAATGAGATATATCAGAAGGTTTTGTTAAGAAGTGTCGTAATAGCCTTTGAAGCGACGGTTATATGCCTCTTGCTGGGCTATCCCATAGCATATATGCTTTCCAACATGAAAAAAAGCACAGCTTCGCTTTTATACGTGCTTTTCATAGTTCCCATGTGGATGAACTTTTTGCTCCGCACATATGCATGGCAGGTAATCTTAGGCTCAAACGGCATACTGAACACGATATTTGAGGCGATAGGCATAGGCGCGCAGGATATGCTTTACACGGAGGGCGCAGTACTCCTTGGAACGGTTTATAACTTCCTGCCGTTTATGATACTGCCAATTTACACGGTGCTCATAAAGCTTGATAAATCCCATGTCGAGGCGGCACGTGACCTTGGTGCAAACGGATTTATGACTTTCTTCAAGGTAACATTGCCCCTGTCAATGCCCGGTGTGATTTCGGGCATAACCATGGTGTTCATTCCTGCAATAACAACATTTGCTATTTCAAGACTTTTGGGCGGCGGAAAATTCATGCTGTTCGGTGAGCTTATTGAAAATCAGTTCCTGTCTGCAAGGGATTGGAGTACGGGCAGCGCTTTGAGCTTTATACTCCTGATTCTCGTCCTTATTTCAATGGCGATAATGCGTCACATAGATAAGGATACGTCCGAGGACGAAAAGGGAGGGGGTAAGCTTTGGTGAAAAAGATCCGTTCGTTTTTCAAGGGCACATACCTTGGGCTGATGCTTATTTTCCTCTATGCGCCCATTGCCGTACTGATGATATTCTCATTCAATGAAACGAAGACGATGGGACGGTGGTCTTCCTTCTCGCTTAAATGGTATGAAGCGCTTTTGTCCGACTCACAGATGATGAGCGCCCTGTCCGTCACGCTGACGGTTGCCGTAATCTCGGCAGTCGTTGCCACAATAATAGGTACAATGGCGGCAATCGGTATGCACTCCATGCGCAAAAGGACACGCAATTTAATTGACGGTGTTGCACAGCTTCCCATGGTAAATCCCGACCTTGTAACCGGTATCAGCTTCATGATGCTCTTTGCGCTCCTTGGGATATCCGACGGTTATGTGAGACTTCTCATTGCACATATAACATTCAATATTCCATATGTTATAACGTCGGTAATGCCGAAGCTTCGCCAAAGCTCCAATATGCTTTATGAAGCTGCGATGGACCTCGGGTGCAGTCCGTGGAAGGCACTCATGAAAGTAGTAATTCCCGACATAATGCCCGGTATAGTTTCGGGCTTCCTGCTCGCTTTCACATTAAGCCTTGATGACTTTGTTGTAAGCTGGTTTGCAGGAAACGGCGTTGACAACCTGTCCATGTATATATACGGCATGGCGCGCAGGGGTATAAACCCGAAAATCAATGCATTGAGCACAATAATGTTCGTTGCAGTTATAACATTGCTTCTCATAATCAACATAAAATCAATCCGTGAGGAGCGTATGCAGAGTATACAGAACAAAAAGACCGCGCAGAAGCGGCTCGCAAAATAAATCAGGAAATTTTGGAGGATAAGTCAAATGAAAAAATTAGCTTTCTTGTTTGCAATATTGATTGCATTTTCAGCACTCTTTACAGGCTGTGATGACAGCGAAACCTTGTACGTTCTTAACTGGGGCGACTATATTGACGAAGAACTCATAGGCGAGTTTGAAGAAGAAACAGGCATTTCCGTTAAGTACATAACAATGGCAAACAACGAGGAAATGCTCGTAAAATTGCAGGCAAATGATTGCAGATTTGACCTTTGCTTCCCCTCGGACTATATAATCGAAAAGCTTATTGAGGATGACCTCTTGGCCGAAATCAATAAGGACAATATCCCCAACATGAAGAATATCGACGAGAGATTTTTGGATTTGTCATTCGACCCTGAAAACAAGTATTCGGTTCCCTATATGTGGGGCACAGTCGGTATTCTTTACAACACAACGATGGTAAAGGAACCCGTAACAAGCTGGGACATTCTCTGGGACGAGAAATATGCCGACCAGATTCTCATGTATGACAGCGTTCGTGACAGCATGGGCGTAGCACTTTTAAAGCTTGGCTACTCACTCAACACAAGAAACGAAGCTGAGATAGAAGAAGCTGCAAACGCACTTATTGAGCAGGCTCCCCTGGTACACGCATACTTAGGCGACAGCATCAAGGAAAGCATGATAAACGGTGAAGGTGCTTTGGCTGTTGTATACAGCGGTGACGCCATGTGGTGCATGGACGAGGAAGAGGGCAACCCCGATCTTGCATTTGCAAACCTTCCCACAAGCAACCTCTGGTTTGATAACATCGTTATCCCCAAGACCTCAAAGAATAAGGATAAGGCTGAAAAGTTCATAGACTTCCTTTGCAGAGCAGATGTTGCAAAGCGTAACACTGAGTATATTGGTTACTCAACACCCAATAAGGCAGCACTTGAGCTTCTGGATGACAGCTATCTTGAAGATCCCACATATAACCCCCCTGCTGAGCTTATTGCAAATTATGAAATATTCAGCGACCTCGGCGAATTCGTTTCCGTATACAATAAGCACTGGGAACGCGTAAAGGCAAACTAAAAAATGCCGGGCATTATTAAAAAATGGTTTTATCCGGAGCACTTGGTAAAAAAGGAACTCATAGAAGCGCCTCTGCCAGGTGCTTCGAGCGTATACGGGCGATGCCTTAAAATGGCATGGCCTGCTGCTGTCGAGTCCGTTTTTATCGCGCTGATGGGACTTATCGATACCATCATGGTAGGCAGGCTCGGAAGCGGTGCGATTTCGGCTGTCGGAATAACGACACAGCCAAAGTTCCTTTTCATGGCACTCATTTTTGCACTCAATGTGGGCGTTACGGCGGTGATTGCAAGGTTAAAAGGCGAAAAGGATAATATAGCCTGCCGAAGAACGCTCGTTATAGGTGTGGGATTAAGCCTTTCAATCTCTGCGGTGATGACGGTTATTGCCCTGAGCTTCCCAAGGCAGATTCTTATATTTGCAGGCGCTCAGGAAAGCTTTGTCGATGATGCGGAAAGCTATTTCCGTATAATAATGATAGGTCAGTTTTTCAACTGTATCGGTACGACAATAAACGCTGCACAGCGCGGTATAGGCAAAACCAAGATCGCCATGTATACAAACACGATAGCCAATATCGTAAACGTAATTTTCAACTATCTGCTCATAAACGGCATAGGCTCGTTCCCGCGCCTTGGAGTCAAGGGCGCAGCCATTGCAACAATGATGGGCAGTATTGTTTCGTTCCTGATTTCCGTAATTGTCGTACTCAACAAAAAGAATGAAATATCACTCATCTGCAAAAACATATTCAGGTTCGATAAGCGTATAACCGCGGGCATAATAAAAATAGGCTCGTCGGGGCTTGTTGAGCAGGTGTTCATGAGAATAGGCTTTTTCACATTCGCAACACTTGTTGCACACCTTGGCAAGGTCCCCTTTGCAACGCATCAGATCTGTATGAACATTATAAGCGTTTCATTCGCGTTTGCGGACGGGTTCTCCGTTGCTGCAACGGGGCTTGTGGGGCAAAGCCTTGGCGAGAGACGTAAGGATTTTGCAATGATGTATGCCCGTGCCTGCCAAAGATGTATATTCCTGATAAGCATTGTGCTGACGGTTATTTTCTTCTTAACACCCAAACAGCTCATGGTGCTTTTTACGGACGAAAAGGAAGTTATTGAGCTTGGAATCCCCATTATCTACATAATCGCAGTAACGTGCTTTGTACAGACATCGCAGGTTGTATTGGCAGGAGCATTGCGCGGTGCGGGCGACTCGAGGTTTACCGCAATGACAGCACTCATAGGCACCACGCTTATACGCCCCGTCGTTTCGTGGGTGTTGTGCCACCCTCTCGGACTTGGACTTATCGGTGCATGGATAGGACTCTTTGCCGACCAGTTTATACGCCTTATAATGAACTTTATACGGTTTTCGGGCGGTAAATGGACAAATATTAAGGTTTAAGCATAAAAACAAGGCAAAAAACACATACTTTTTTTACCGGAAAATCTGTGTTTGAGCGTTCAACCGTGTTGAAAATATGCTCGTAATGTAGTATATTATATACGGGGTCGATCGTGCCCTTAAAAGCCTTAAGAAAAGGAAGTTTGATTGTTTATGAAGTATTATGGTATTGATTTTGATGTGAAGAACGTTCCCTCACTGGATAAGGATTTCATACCCTGCGTGAAGTGGATGGAAGCTTATTCCGAGAAGGCAACAGTACCTTTTGCAATCGCAGTAGAGCGCAATAATTCAAGAGTTGCGGTTTTCGATACAAAGATAATAGGCACGGATGAGTCCTTTGAGGCTGATGTCCGCTACATTGAACGCCTCGTAAAGTTCATGCTCTGGTCAAAGGGCGGTTTCCGTGTAACGCTTTGCGGTAATGAAAAAATAGCTTCAAAGATCCGCGAGATTTATTCTGTAGACGGCGAGCGTAAGTTTGACTTTGACTTTATGTCAAACGTCTATGAACGCACTTTCGAAGTGGTTTCCGTTCCCTATGAAAACAAGCCCGAAGAGAATGAGCATGCAGAGTCAGTCGGCAAGCACCTGGACGGCTGCCGTATCGGCTTTGATGCAGGCGGAAGTGACCGTAAGGTAAGCGCTGTTATAGACGGCGAGCCCGTTTACTCCGAGGAAGTTGTATGGTTCCCCAAAACAACGGAGGACCCCGATTATCACTTCAACGGCATAGTTGAAGCGTTCAAAACGGCAGCAAGCAAAATGCCCCGTGTTGACGGTATCGGCGTTTCCTCAGCAGGCGTTTATGTTGATAACAGAACAATGGTAGCATCACTTTTCCTGAAAGTTCCCAAGGACAAGTTCGAAGAAAAGGTTAAGGATATATACATCCGCGCAGCAAAAGAAATTGGTGACGTTCCCCTCGTAGTTGCAAATGACGGTGACGTATCAGCCCTTGCAGGCGCAATGAGCTTGCAGGCAGGCGAAGTTATGGGCATGGCAATGGGCACAAGCGAAGCTGTCGGTTATGTTGATGAAGACGGTAATATCGCAGGCTGGCTCAATGAGCTTGCATTTGCTCCCGTAGATTTGAATGAAGAAGCAATGGAGGACGAATGGTCAACGGATATCGGTGTCGGCTGTAAGTACTTCTCACAGGATGCAGTTATAAAGCTTGCTCCCCGTGCAGGCATCGAGCTTGATGAAACACTTTCACTTGCAGATAAGCTCAAGCAGGTACAGGCACTCATGGCAGAAGATGACGAGCGTGCACAGAAGGTCTTTGAAAGCATAGGCTGCTACCTTGGACATACACTTCCCTTCTATGCAATGTTCTACGATCTGAGCTACCTCATATTGCTTGGCCGTGTAACTTCGGGCAAGGGCGGCGACATCGTTTTGGATGTTTGCAAGAATGTTTTGAAAGAAGAATATCCCGAGCTTTATGCAAAGCTCACGGTTATGCTTCCCGATGAAAAGATCCGCAGAGTCGGTCAGAGCGTAGCAGCAGCAAGCTTGCCGGCAATCAAATAAGACACGCTTTATACATAGGAGGACTTTAAAATGTTGTTTTCAAATGTAAAATACTTCGGTAATGATTTCAAATTCCATATTGGTGACGTTCTTGTAGAAAACGGTGAAATCATCTCCGTATCACAGACGGACGGTGACGGTAAGGGCGGATATCTTCTCCCCGGTCTTATCGATATCCACTTCCACGGCAATTCAGGTGCTGATTTTTCAGACGGTGATTACGAAGGATTGAAGACCATTGCAAAATATCACGCACAGCACGGTGTTACATCATTCTCACCCGCATCAATGACACTTCCCGAAGAAGTTCTTGCAAAGGCTTACAAAACAGCAGTTCAGCTTCGTGATGAAGCTCCCAAGGGCTTGGCAAAGATAGTCGGTATCACAATGGAAGGTCCCTTCTTCAATGAAAAGAAAAAGGGCGCACAGGCAGCAGAGCATCTTCGCTTGCCCGATAAGGAAATGTTTGCACGCCTCAATCAGGCTGCTGACGGCATGATTAAAATTGCCTGCATAGCTCCCGAGCTTGAAGGCGCAGTTGACTTTATAAATGAAGTTTCGAAGACGACTGTTTGTGCAGAAGCACACACGAATGCAGACTATGACGAGGCAAAAGCAGGCTTTGAAGCAGGCGCTCGCCACGTTACACACCTTTACAATGCAATGCCTCCGCTTGCACACCGCAACCCCGGCGTTATCGGTGCAGCAGCAGAGCGTGATGACGTAACGGCAGAGCTTATCTGTGACGGCGTTCACATTCACGAGAGTGCAGTTCGTGCAGCATTCAAGATGTTCGGTGAAAAGCGTATCTGCCTTATAAGCGACTCGCTTTCAGCCTGCGGCATGGCTGACGGTATGTATCAGCTCGGCGGTCAGGACGTTATCGTTAAGGGCAACCGTGCAACCTTGAAAGACGGCACACTTGCAGGCAGTGCAACACCCCTCTTTGATTGCATGAAGACGGCTGTTTCATTCGGCATCCCCATGGAAGATGCAGTTCGCTGTGCTTCCTATAACCCGGCAACCGTTATGGGCATTTCCGACAAGGTCGGCACAGTTGCACAGGAAAAGGTTGCAGACCTCATATTGACGGACGATGACCTCAATATCCTTGAAGTTTACATCAACGGTGAAAAGGTCTGAGTAAACAGATAAACTCAAAGTCAGGTACAAACAAGTGCCTGACTTTTTTATTTCCCATGTATTGACATGCTAATTTCTTTATGATATCATTTTGATATCAACTTAAAGGAGATGATTTTATGACAGAGAAAGTTTTATCAAAGAAAAAGAACGGTATGGCGGTAATGATTTTGACCATACTTTTTTGGCTTTTGGGTCTTGCTATGACGATTTACGGCGGAATGTTGCTTGAAGAATACGGTGGGGGTCCTGCTTTGATGATAATAGGTATACTTATCATATCGCTTGGCTGGTTTCCGCTTTTGGGCTTGCGCGTATTAAAGCCGCAGGAGGCATTGGTATTGACTCTTTTCGGTAAATACATCGGCACATTGAAGGGTGACGGATTTTACTTTGTAAATCCTTTCTGTGGGAGCGTGAACCCTGCTTCAAAAACACGCCTCAATCAGAGCGGTGATGTGCAGACACACACAAATCCTGTTATGACGGCTTTGCAGTCGGGCGCAACGGTAAATCTTGAGACTACGAACAATAAGATATCGCTCAAAATAATGACACTCAACAACAACCGCCAGAAGATAAACGATTGTCTTGGTAATCCTGTTGAAATAGGTATTGCGGTTACATGGCGAATAGTTGACACTGCAAAGGCTGTTTTCAATGTTGACAACTATAAGGAATTCCTGTCCTTGCAGTGCGACAGCGCACTTCGCAACATAGTACGCATATACCCTTACGATGTAGCACCCAATGTTGACACGACGGGTGACGGTGTAGCGGACGAGGGAAGCCTGCGCGGTTCAAGTGATACGGTTGCAGGCCGTATCCGTGACGAGATACAGGCAAGAGTTGACGAAGCAGGCATTGAAATTCTGGAGGCTCGCATAACATACCTTGCATACGCTCCGGAAATTGCGGCGGTAATGCTCCAGCGCCAGCAGGCATCCGCTATTATAGATGCCCGAAAGATGATTGTTGACGGTGCAGTAGGCATGGTGGAAATGGCACTTGAACGCCTTAATGAGAACGAAATCGTAACGCTTGACGAGGAACGCAAGGCCGCCATGGTATCAAACCTTCTCGTTGTACTTTGCGGCAACCACGACGCACAGCCCATAGTAAACACGGGAAGCTTGTATTGATATGAACGATAAAGAGAAAAAGCTGGTTCCGCTTCGCCTGTCCGCTAAGCTCTACGATGCAATCGCATCATGGGCGGAGGACGATTTTCGAAGCGTGAACGGACAAATAGAATATCTCCTCACAGAGTGCGTCCGCCAACGCAAAAAGAACGGTAAGTACGTGTCTGACGAACTCGATGCACCGCTCGAATTAAAGTTATAACTTATAATGAATAATGAATAAGTGCTACATGAAAATTCGCCCTCCGTCACCGTATTGACGGAGGGCGAATATATATTTATTCTACTTGTTTTTGACGACTTTTTGGCAAAAAGTCGGCGGGGGGTGGGGGCAGAGCCCCTCAAAAGAACTCACGACATTTTAAGAAGTTCTCTTGCGATATCGAACTTGAGAGAGCTGTATTCCTTGGTCGAAGGGACTTCGAGCATGACGAGCACGAGGCGTTCATCTTTTTCGTCAACGTCCGTCCTGAAGCCTGCAAACCAGGCAATTTCGCGGCTCTTGTCGCTTCCGATTTCCGCAGTACCTGTCTTGGCGGCAACCGTACAGCCTTTGACTTTAAGCTGGTGGCCCGTACCGTTGTAGTCACGGCTTACAACGTGCTCAAGCATCGGGCGGATCGTAGATACTGCGTAGTCGGAGATTACGTTTTCACGCCATATTGTTTTTTCCGTTGAGCTTACCACGTCCGAAAGTATACCGTCGGACTGCCTTAAATTTTTGACAACTCTCGGCATAACTATATCACCGCGGTTGGCAAAGGCGGAGAATGTTGCCGCAAGCTGAAGCGGAGTTACGAGTATTTCGCCCTGACCGTAACCGCTGTCGGCGAGAAGCTTGAGCGTGAGCTCGGTGTCTTCGTTCAAAAGCTGGGGCTGTGAAACGGTCACATCAAAGGGGACAGCTTCCTCAAGACCGAGGTTTTCAAGGTAGGGGAAGAGCTTGTCCTCGCCAAGCCTTAAAGCTCCGTTTGCAAAATAAATATTGTCCGAAGTGATTATTGCATTGTGCATATTAAGCGGTGTTGTACGCACATTCATCTCGCTTCTTTTAATAGCAGGCCATATCCATGTGCCGTACTCTGTCGGAAGCCAATAATCGTCCTCAATCCTGCCTTCAAATACATAGCTTGGTGAAAGCGTGTTCGTGTCAATAAGCGCTGCAGCAACAAATGACTTCAAAACCGAGCCGGGCGGATAAAGACCTTGGGTTATACGGTTGAAAAGCGGTTTTGCGGCATCTTCCGTGAGAGCGGAATACTCAGTTGATGTCATACCGCGTGCAAAAGAATTGAGGTCGTAGGACGGATAAGAGGTCATTGCCTGTATCTCGCCCGTTTTGGGATTCATGACAATAACCGCACCTGCGGTTGTTTCGCCGAAAAGGACAAGCCTCATTACCTCTTCAAGCCTGTTTTGAAGCTCAATATCGATTGTGAGCTCAATATCAAGACCGTTTTGAACAGGAACGGAGTATAAAGTCTTCCTGTTTGTACCTTCGCTCGTGCGTATGAAAATCATTCGTCCGTCCCTGCCGCGAAGCTCCTTTTCATACTGAAGCTCAAGCCCTGTTTTGCCCACCTTGGAGTCGGGATTATAAAGTCCGTCAACCTTGGTTCTGCCCTCGTTCAGCGCTTCGATTTTTTGCTTGAGCTCGTCATCTGTCGGGGCGGTCAGGGGACCGACATAGCCCACTATGTGGGCAAGGGTTTCTGAAAGCGGATAATCCCTGTATGTGCCGTAGTTGCCGTAGTCTATGCCGACGCCTTCAATTTTTGAAAGTGACTCTTTGAGCGTATCTGAAAGCTCGCCCTGATAGAATTCCTTGAGTACGGCTACATCATTGTAGACTTTTTCAAGGCACTTTTTCAGATCCTCCTTTGTCATGTCAAGCAGGTGTGAAGCTGATTTAAAGAAGGCTTCCTCGTCCTCGATTTTTGAAGGCATTGCGTATACGGATATTATTCCTTCATTTGTTGCAAGTGCTGCTCCGTCAGCTATTATTTCACCGCGCTTAGCCGAAAGCGTGGTTATTCTTATTGTATCGCCCCATTGCATTTCGGGGAAAATAAGTGCAGGCGACCAGTCAATGCCCCATCTGTTGTCCCTGAACGAGGCGGACACGGTGAAGCTGTTCACAAAGTCCTGAGTAGTTTCCGAACAGTATTTTGCCGTGTATGTTGCCGTCATGAACTTCTGACCGCTTTCGACCTTCAGATCGGAATATATTATATCCGTGACTTCAAGCGCGTCAAACGTCGCTGTGTGCTTGTTTATGAATTCTTCCTTTGTTATACGGTTTGTACGCACTTCGTCCGTTTCGTTCTTGCAAGAATCGGACAAAAGCTCGTATGCAGAGCCGTATTCGCCCTCCTGCATATACGAGAAAAAGCGGTAGAAAATATCTTCGGGTGCCTTTTTGCATCCGATTACGGAAAGAATTGTAACCAATATAAGTAAACAAGCAATTATACGCTTCATTTAAAACCTCGCAAAGAAATAGATACTTATATTATAAATCCCAGGTGAATACCCTGTAAAGCCTGTTATATATTTGTAACAATCCGTTAATTTGACAGATACGGGGGGCATCATATAAAATTATCCTCGGGTAGGAGGCGTTCATATTGGAAAAACTTAAACCCGAAACTGAAATTAAAAACGAAAAAGTACGCTTTCTGTGGCTGAAAGCTTTATTTGCGACCTTGAAGGACGGTATAGAAACCGTTTTTGATGTCAAGTTCAAAGAGAAAGAAAAACGGGCAAGGAAAGAAAAGCAGCCAAGGGCGGAAAAGCGAGTAGGCAAAGAAACGGAAAGCAAGCCGAAAGCATATGTATATATGCTTAAAACGGTGGATGCCGTTTTGCTTGTTGCTTTATGCGTATCGGCACTTTTTTGTACGGTTTCGCTCTTTGTGCCGGACTTGCGAGTCGATGTGGTTCTGGAAATTGACGGCAAAAAAACCGAGTACAGTGCAAAGCGTACAACGGTGGGCAAATTTTTATACGCCCAAGGCGTTATGCCTGAGCCGAACGACATACTCTCATGCTCAAAGAGCGATGAGCTTGAGCAGGGCATGGTTATAAGCATTTTTCGTGCGTTCCCCGTTGCGGTCGAATCGCAGAACAAGGTCACAATAGTGAAGATGACGGACGGAACGGTAGGCGATGCACTCGTGCTTGCAGGCGTTGAACACGATACCGACGATGAGCTCAGCGCACTTCCGTTTGCAGATGTTGAAGCAGGCATGAAGATCATACATACGGATGTTGAGGTCGAGTACAAAAGCTCGTATGAGGAGCTTGAATTTAATGAGGTTACCGTGAAGGACCCAAGTATGTATAAGGGGCAGAGCAAGGTAGTGGTTAAAGGCTCGAACGGTGAAAAGCTCATAACAAGGCGAATAACTTATAAAGACGGCATACTCTTTTCACGCGAGATTGTGGACAGGGTGGTCCTCAAGGAGGCTGTTGATCAGGTAACGAATGTCGGCTCCAAAACACGGTATCAGACAAATTATGTCGGTGAATGGCGTGAGTACAAGGAACCGCCCAAGGCAGGCGTTAACGGCTGGGTGGAGATGAAGGTCGATTATATCACCGCATATTCGGGGGACCCGATAACTGCGATGGGTACCGTTCCCAAGCTTGGAACAATAGCGGTAACGCCCCAGTACATTCCCTATTATTCACAGATATATGTAAAGAATTACGGCTACGGCACGGCTCTTGATACGGGTGCTTTCCGCAACCGCTTTGAAAACGGCAGGCGCGTAAATCAGCTTGACCTGTTCTTCAATACGGAAAAAGAATGTACGCGCTGGGGACGAAAGAGAAACGTCACCATATTGGTAAAGCTTAAAAAATGACAGAAACAAAAGCACTTCTTCAAAAATACGAAATAGTCCCAAACAAGGCACTCGGACAGAACTTTTTGGTAAACGCAGCCGTGGCGGACAGAATTGTTAAGGAAGCCACGATCGAGGGGAAAAACGTTCTTGAGATAGGGCCCGGCTTGGGTGCGCTCACAAAAAGGCTTGCACACACGGCAAAAAGCGTTGTTGCGGTCGAGATAGACGAAAAGATGGCGAATGTCATACGAAACGAGCTTCCCGCTGTCACGCTCATCCATGAGGATTTTCTTGATACGGACATCGATGGCCTCTTTGACGGTGAACGCTTCAGCGTTGCTGCAAACCTGCCCTATTATGTCACAACTCCCATCTCTTTAAAGCTTCTTTGCTGTGCAGACAGGATTGACTCCATGACGCTCATGCTTCAAAAGGAAGCAGGACAGCGCTTTTTTGAAAAAGAAGGCTCAAAGAAGTACGGACCGCTTACCGTTCTTGCAAAAAGAAGCTGCGCGATAAAGAAGATTGCCGACCTGTCGCCCTCTGACTATTATCCAATGCCCGATGTTGATTCCGTCGTCGTGCATTTGGAGTGCAAAAAAGAAGTTAAAGACAACCAAAAAATGATGCATCTTTTAAACTGTGCATTCTCAATGCGAAGAAAAACACTTGTCAACAACTTAATGGCAATGAACCTCACACGTGAGGAAGCAGAAAACATACTCGAAAAAGCCTCCCTCCCCAAGACCGTAAGGGCGGAGGCTGTGGACATTGACGGTTTTGAGAGATTGCTGAGTGTGCTGTATTAGGGGCATTGCCCCTAAGGCCCCATCGACTTTTTGAAAAAAGTCGCCAAAAACAAGCAGGGGGGAAATATATGAAACCAAAAGGAAAATGTATGAGCTGTAATAAAAAGAATTTTGAAAAGCTTTCCCGATACAGCAAAGAAGAATTGATTGAGCTTATCGAGATGGGTGCAAAAAATTGGATTGCGATGGACGGTGTATGGTTTCAGTCGGTCGAGAAAAAGTGCGGCATGGAGGAGGCCATATATCATGATGAGGAAGCATGGCGACGTTTTACCGTTATTGAGGCAAAGCGTATAAAGGAGTTCCTGTCTCTTTGTGAGCATCCGGGGATAGATGGGCTTAAAAAGGCATTGGAGCTCAGGCTTTGGGCGAGCATGAATAACGATACTTTTGAAATCGACGGAAATACTTTGATCTATACTTCGGTGGATTGCAGAGTGCAGAGGGCAAGGGAAAGAAAGGGAATGCCGCTTCATCCGTGCAGGTCGGTAGGGATAATTGAGTATGAGGGCTTTGCAAAAACGATCGACAGCAGGTTTTCCTGCGAGTGTCTGAGCTGTTATCCTGTCATTACGGACAGCAGTTGTTGCTGTAAGTGGAAATTCACGCTTGAGGAAGAGAAATCTTCGATTTGAAGTTATAAGTAATATTGAATATTGAATAAGTGATGACAAAACTCTGCTTTCAGGGCAGAGTTTTTTACTGTTTTATCCGTCCGCCAATCCTGACAGGTTTCGGTTCTCAATGAAAAAGCAGCACCGTACGGTGCTGCTGAATTTTTGCTTATTCGTTCCTTATTGCGGTCAAAGGTGACAGGCGCATCGCTCGCGTTGCAGGATAAATTCCCGAAACGAGTGCGACAACTATGGAGAAAGCAACTGCACCCACCGCAAGATATGCAGGGATTATTCCGACAAAGCCCGACACCCTTGTTACGCTGTTTAAGAGGGCGGAGAGGGCGTAGCTTGCCAAAAGCCCCAATACACCGCCAAAAAGACCGATGTAGGCGGCTTCCGCTAAAAACATTTCAAGAATGTTTTTCATGCTGCAGCCGATAACCTTTATTATTCCTATTTCCTTTGTGCGCTCATATATGCTCATCATCATTGTGTTGATAATGCCGATTGCCGCAATCAATAGTGATACAAAGCCGATCGCAGCGAGGAGATAGCGTATCTGATCCGTCTGCTGCTGTGCCATTTGAACGGCATCAAGAAGCGAGAAAGTTCCAAAGCCCATGTCGGCAATTTGTGCAGAAACCTTCTCAACATCGTCAACACCTGAGCATCTTACATAGAGCTTTGAATATGCATCCTCATCATATGTAATGTGTTCCTTGTTCTGCTTTGCAAGCTTTGTAAGTGCATCAATATCCATAATGCAATGCCATGCAAAATCATTGTTTTCAATGCTCATAATGCCGGTTGGCGTTACGCTATATGACCTGCCCTTTATTGAGCTTTGCTCATAATCCTTGTAGACGACGGACGGGTCAAATGTAAGCTTGAAGCGTGAATCGAGCGTTACCCGGTTTACGCCGTCACTCCCTGTCGAGCTTGAATAATTATCCATATTTATAAAAGTTTCAAGCGTCATTGAACCGAGCACAATCTCATATTTTGAGCCGCCGGTGTATTTTTCGGGCAAGCTGCCCTGTGCAAGTGAAAAGCCGAACTCCTCGGCTTTTTCAACGTCAACACCTAAAATCGTTATGTCGGAGGAGTATTTTCCGCTTATTAAAAAAGCATAGGCTTCATTCATGGGAAGCGCCGTATCCACGCCGTCAAGCGCAAGTATCTTCTCTATCGTATTATCGTCAAGCTTTTCGTATTTTGCACTTGACCCCTCTTTTGAGTAGTTAATACTGCTGACTTCAATTGTTGTAAGGCTTCCCGTTGAAGCAAAGCTGTTCAATACCGATTCCTGAATGCCCAAGCCGAGCGAAATCATGACGACTATCGAGGCAACACCTATTACCATTCCCAACACGGTAAGGAATGTACGGAGTTTTCTGCGCCATAGATTTATAAATGCTGTGCGGAGTATATCGGAAAATCGCATTATATCTTAAAATTCCTCTTTATTGCGTTTTTGCTTTTTGCGAATTACAAGAGCAATAATTATCACTGTTACGATTATTGCAATTACCGTAAATCCCACCCATGGGAACGATGTATCATTGCCTTCATCGTTATCGGGTATAGGCGTGATAACGACCTCTTTTTCTTCTTCAACACGGATCTCAAGGGGAATGCTCTGCACAGACTGTACGCCGTAAGCATCCTCATACGTTACCGTGATTGTTCCGTTTATAAGGCCTGCCTTTGATGTCAAAACTTCAAGGTCGGGGCGCAATGTTCCGCCTGACACAAGCGTTCCGCCAAAATAGTTTTCAACAAGGCTCAAGCCCTCGCCATCTAAGGTTACCATGCAGTTATAAACGGGAGATTTGCCCATGTTGTAAATTGCAAGCGATACGCCTGCAACCGTGCCGACGCGTGCTTCGTCATATAGCGTCGGTTCTTCGATTTTTATGCGCTGCTCCTGGAGTATACTCAGCGTGATGTTCTCGCTTGTTGAACAGCTCAACAATGATTTTCCTGCCTGATAATTCATCGAAAGCACAAGTGCATACTTTGCTTCGTCTGCATCGGGCGGTGTTTCAAGTGTGAAGCTTACCCGCTTTGATGCACCGCGTGCAAGGCTTTCTATATATGCAGAGGACGACTTTCCGTTTGACGGCATTACCGTGCCCGTTGCATCTTGAAGCTTTACCTGTATGTTCTTTACACTTTCCTCGGATGAAGTGTTTTTTACCGTCAATGTAAGGGTGAACTTGCTTCCTGCATAAATCTTTTCAACATCTGTGCTGTAGCCCTCAAGCATCAAAACGGGAGTTGTTTGTGCGATGCTTGTCGGCTCGGGAAGCGAAAAGCCCTTTTCTACATTCACATAGAGTGTAAGCTCGTCGCCCCTTTTCTGAGAAAGTGCATCTTTGTATGACACCGAAAATTTTACGGATTTTACACCGCTTGTCACTTCTTCGCGAAGCTTGAAATCAAATGCGAACTCCGTTATTTCGCCCACACTGAGTGTTTTGTTCAATGTCTGCGTGTAATTGAGCTTTTCCACCTCAAAGGGGAACTCCTCCACCGATGTTGAAATCACGGGAGTTATGCTGATGTCTGAAACCGTATTACCCGAGCAGAGTAAGGGAATACGAACGGTAACACGCTCGCCTGCATTTGCCTTGGGAACATTCACCTGTGCACCGCTTGAATCTGTGGCACTTATTGAAAGTGTGCCGTTGTCAACGCTTGCAAAAGCTGCCTGTGCAAGTGAAAAAGCAAGTATTAAAGTGAGTAAAACTGCCGTTATTTTCTTCATGGGACTATTTCTCCTCTTTTATCACGGTATCGGTTATTTTGCCGTCCATTATTGTGATTACCTTATCCGCGTAGTCTGCCATAGCGATATCATGTGTTACCATTATAAGTGTTTTATTGTGCCTGCGTACAATGTCGCAAACAAGCTCCATAACCTCTTTCGAGGTCACAGAATCAAGGTTGCCCGTCATCTCGTCGGCAAATATTATGTCGGGATTTGTCACAAGTGCGCGTGCAATGCCGACTCTCTGCTGCTGACCTCCGCTTAGCTGCGTGGGCTTGTGCTTCATGTGGGTTTCAAGCCCTACTTCCTTGAGTATTTCCCTTGCCTTTTTTTCACGCACCTGTTTTTCAACACCGCGAAAAGCAAGGGGGAGTGCAACATTTTCAACTGCCGTATATTGGGGCATGAGATTGAACGACTGGAAAATAAAGCCGACATATTTTCGCCTGAACGCAATGAGCTTGCTTTCCGTATACTTTTCTATGTGCTTTCCCGAAATTATTATTTCGCCGCTCGTTACACGCTCAAGCCCTGCCGCAACATTCAGGAGTGTGGATTTTCCCGAACCGCTTGTGCCGATTATACAGCAAATCTCGCCTCGGTTTAAGGTGAGACTCACACCGTCCAAAGCATGAACGCGCGACTCGCCGACCTTATATATTTTTTTGACGTTTACAAACTCTATGAGAGGTTGTTCCTTTTGAGTCATCTTTTATTCTCCCGAAACTATGGACACGCCCGCACTTGTGCCTATCCTCGTTGCGCCTGCTTCAATCATCAAAAGCGCATCCTCCCTTGTGCGAACACCGCCTGCAGCTTTTACACCCATTTTATTTCCGACGGTTTTGCGCATAAGCCTGACATCTTCAATACAGGCTCCGCCCGTTGAAAAACCGGTGCTCGTTTTGACAAAGTCCGCCCCTGCGCGTTTTGCACAGATTGATGCGGTTATCTTTTCCTCGTCAGTTAAGAGGCACGCCTCGATTATTACCTTCAGAAGCTTGTCCTTACAAGCTTTTTTCACGGTGCGTATATCTTCCTCAACAAAGGAAGCATCACCGTCTTTGAGTGCGCCTATGTTTATTACCATGTCAATCTCGTCCGCACCGTTCTTTACAGCTTCCTCAGCTTCAAACGCCTTTGCTGCACTTGTCATTGCACCGAGTGGGAAGCCCACGACCGTACAAACTTTTACCTGACTGTCTTTCAAAAGGCTTTTGGCATACTTCACATGGCAGGGATTTATGCAGACTGATGCAAACGAATACAACTCAGCCTCTCTGCAAAGCTTTTCGATATCGGCACGTGCTGCATTTGCCTTTAATACCGTATGGTCAATATATGAGCTCAACATGGCATGTAATCTCCTTACTTTGTTTATATACCTATACATAATAAATTGTACGCTTTTGATGAGAGATTTACAAGAGCGAAATTGCCTGCGGCAGCTAAATTGGCTAACGCCAGCTAAATTGCCTGCGGCAGCTAAATTCGGCTATCGCCGAATTTCGCTACCTTGACACTTTAATAAAGAAAATATATAATAAACATTGGTCTTCAGACCAAATTCGTATATTTATTAAAGAAACAAATAAATGGAGGAGCAATTACATGGCAACAAAAATGACAATTGACGGTAATACCGCCGCCGCGCATGTAGCTTATGCATTTTCGGATGTAGCAGCTATATATCCTATCACCCCGTCCTCACCCATGGCTGAATCATCAGACGATTGGGCTGCTAACGGAAGAACTAATATTTTCGGTCAGAAAGTCCGCATCGCAGAAATGCAGTCCGAAGGCGGCGCCGCAGGTGCTGTTCACGGTTCACTTATGGCAGGTGCTTTGACAACAACATTCACAGCATCACAGGGCTTGCTCCTCATGATTCCGAACATGTACAAGATAGCAGGCGAACTTCTTCCCGGTGTATTCCACGTTACTGCAAGAGCACTTGCAATGCATGCTCTCTCAATCTTCGGTGACCACAGTGACGTTATGAGCACACGCCAGACAGGTTTTGCAATGCTCGCATCAGCTTCCGTTCAGGAAGTTATGGACTTGGCTCTCGTAAGCCATCTTTCAGCTATCAAGGGCAGCATTCCCTTCCTGCATTTCTTTGACGGCTTCCGTACATCACACGAAATCCAGAAGATCGAAGCTATTGACTATGAAGACATGGCAAAGCTTTGCGATTTTGAAGCTGTTAAGAAGTTCCGCGCACGCGCTTTGAATCCTGAGCATCCCCAGCAGGCAGGTACAGCTCAGAACCCTGACATTTACTTCCAGGGCAGAGAAGCAGCTAACAAGTATTATGAAGCAATCCCCGGCATCGTTCAGTATTATATGGACGAAGTTGCAAAGATAACAGGCAGACAGTACAAGCTCTTTGATTATGTTGGCGCACAGGATGCTGAAAACATCATCGTAGTAATGGGCAGTGGTGCTGACGCAGTTGAAGAGACAATCAACTACTTGAACAGCAAGGGCGAAAAGCTCGGTCTCGTTAAGGTTCGTTTGTACCGTCCCTTCGCAGCTCAGAAGCTTTCAGAAGCAATCCCCGCATCAGCAAAGCGCATAGCAGTTCTTGACAGAACAAAGGAACCCGGCTCAATGGGCGAACCTCTCTATCAGGACGTTGTTGCAGCATTGAAGGAATGCGGCAGAGGCGATATCGAAGTTTACGGCGGTCGTTTCGGTTTGGGTTCAAAGGAATTCACACCCTCACACGTTAAGGCAGTTTATGACAACCTTTCAGCTTGCTGCCCCAAGAACCACTTCACAGTTGGTATCAATGACGACGTAACAAACTTGTCACTCCCCGTAAACGAGCAGGTTAACGCAGCTCCCGAGGGAACAATCGCCTGCAAGTTCTACGGCCTCGGCAGTGACGGTACAGTCGGCGCTAACAAGAACTCAATCAAGATTATCGGTGACCATACAGACATGTATGCACAGGGCTACTTCGCTTATGACTCCAAGAAGTCAGGTGGCTTCACGGTTTCCCACCTCCGTTTCGGTAAGAAGCCCATCCAGAGCCCCTACCTTATTGACATGGCTGACTTTGCAGCTTGCCACAATCCCTCATACGTAACACGTTACGATGTAGCAGAAGGCATCAAGGAAGGCGGTATCTTCCTTTTGAACTCCCCCTGGACTCTTGAGGACATGGAGAAGGAATTGCCTGCTTCAATGAAGAACGCTATTGCAAAGAACAAGGTTCGTTTCTATAATATCGACGCTATCAAGATTGCACGCGAAGTTGGCATGGGCAACCGCATCAACACTATCATGCAGTCCGCATTCTTCAAGCTTTCAGGCGTATTGGAAGCTGACAAGGCTATCGAATACATGAAGGCAGCAGCTAAGAAGTCCTACGCTAAGAAGGGCGACGAAGTTGTTCAGAAGAACTATGCAGCTATCGATGCAGGCGCACAGGGCGTTGTAGAAATCAACTATCCCGAATCATGGGCTACAACAACAGAAGGTGCAGTTCTTGCTTCCGTAACAGATGACAAGTACTTCAACGAATTCATTAAGCCCGTTCTCGCACAGAACGGTGATAAGCTCCCCGTAAGCGCATTGGCAGCAGACGGCGTTGTTCCCACAGGCACAACAAAGTACGAAAAGCGCGGTGTTGCAGTTTTGGTTCCCGATTGGATCAAGGAAAACTGCATACAGTGTAACCAGTGCTCGCTCGTATGTCCGCACGCATGTATCCGTCCTATCCTGACAGATGCAAACGACAATATGCCCGAAACATACGAAACAAAGCCTGCTAACGGCAAGGAATTTGCAGGATTGAACTTCCGCATCCAGTTGTCTCCCTTGGATTGCACAGGCTGCGGTAACTGCGCAGAGGTTTGCCCTGCTAAGGAAAAGGCATTGAAGATGGTTCCCTTGAGCGAGATTTGCGACAAGGAAGCTGAAAACTGGGAAGCAGCAATGAAGGTTGAGCCCAAGAATGTTGAACTTAAGAAGAATACGGTTAAGGGAAGCCAGTTCCTCCAGCCCTTGTTCGAGTTCTCAGGCGCTTGCGCAGGCTGCGGCGAAACACCTTATGTAAAGCTCGTAACACAGCTCTTCGGTGACAGAATGATCATTGCAAACGCAACAGGCTGTTCATCAATCTACGGCGGCAGTGCTCCTACTTGCCCCTACACAACAAACAGCAAGGGTCACGGTCCTGCATGGGCTAACTCACTCTTTGAAGATAACGCAGAATTCGGCTTCGGTATGAATCTTGCAACATCACAGCGCCGTGAAGCTTTGGCAGATGCAGTCCGCTCACTCGCTGAAAAGGCTGAAAAGGCAGAAGTAAAAGAAGCTTGCAACGCATGGCTTGAAAACATGAACGATGCAGAAGGCTCAAGAACCGCCGGCGAAGCACTCCTTGCACTCGTTAAGGATTGCGGATGCGGCTGCTGCGAAGCTAAGAAGATAGTTGAAATGTCAGACCTCCTTACAAAGAAGTCACAGTGGATCTTCGGTGGTGACGGTTGGGCATACGATATCGGTTACGGCGGATTGGATCACGTTCTTGCAATGAACGAAGATGTAAACATCCTCGTACTCGACACAGAAGTTTACTCTAACACAGGCGGACAGTCCTCCAAGGCTACACCGACAGGCTCAGTTGCAAAGTTTGCAGCAGCAGGTAAGCGCACAAAGAAGAAGGACCTCGGCATGATGGCTATGAGCTATGGCTATGTATACGTAGCAAAGGTTTGCATGGGCGCAGACCAGAATCAGCTCTTGAAGGCTCTTACAGAAGCTGAAGCTTATAACGGACCTTCACTCATTATCGCTTACGCTCCCTGTATCAACCACGGTATCAACATGGGCAAGTCACAGCAGGAAGCTAAGAAGGCTGTTGAAGCAGGTTACTGGCCGCTTTACCGCTACAACCCCGACCTTGCAGATCAGGGCAAGAATCCCTTCATTCTCGACAGCAAGCCGGCAAAGAGCGATTATAAGGAATTCATCATGGGTGAAAACCGCTACGCATCACTTGCTAAGCTCTTCCCCGATGCAGCAGCAGAGCTCTTCGAGCGTGCAGAGAAGGAAGCAAAGGATAAGTACGAATACTACAAGAAGCTCAACGACATGGAATAATCGGCTTCTTAAAGTCAGGTTAAGTAATAGGAAGGCACTTCACTTTGAAGTGCCTTTTTTATCTTTAATAACATAATCACTTGAAAAACGAGTAATTTTTTGTTTGAAGAATATCTTTGAGGGTGTATAATATAAGTATAAACTTGCAAGGGAAGGATATTTATGGCAAACAAGCAAACGATATGTCTTTTGAACGATTCGTTTCCGCCTGTGATAGACGGTGTTGCTAATACTGTCGTAAATTACGCAAAGCATATTCAAAATGATGCTTTTGATTCCGTAGTAATAACTCCCTCACACCCCGATGCGGACGACAGCGTTTTCCCGTACCGCGTTTTAAGATATCCGAGCATATTGGCAGAAAAATTTGCAGACTATCCTGCAGGTGTGCCGTTTTCGCCCGATGTTGTCCGCAACATAAAAGAAGTTGACGATGTGAAGATTCTGCACTCGCATTGCCCGATTATTTCAACATTCATGGCAAGGGAATTGCGGCTTATAGTCAACGCACCCATTGTTATGACATATCATACAAAATTCGATATCGACATTTCGAAGTTCGTAAAAGGTCAGGCGTTGCAGACTGCTGCCAAAAAACTGCTTGTAGAGAACATTTCTGCCTGTGACGAGGTGTGGACAGTAAGCCACGGTGCAGGTGAAAACCTGCAAGCACTTGGCTACGAGGGTGATTATATCGTTATGCCCAACGGTGTTGATATTAAAAGCGGCAGGGTGGAGGATGAGAAAATACTCGATCTCAAAAAACAGTACAATATTCCCGAAAACGCAACCACCTATCTCTTTGTCGGTAGGCTGATGTGGTACAAGGGCATAAAGCTGATACTTGATGCACTTGCAAAATTAAAAAATCAGACTTCGGATTTTCGTATGGTATTTGTCGGCGAGGGTACTGACGGTGAGGAGATTGCAGAATACGCAAAAACTGCAAATATAGACAAGAACTGTATATTCGTGGGTGCTTTGCATGACCGCGGGAAATTGTCCGTATGGTACTGCGCAAGCGATTTGTTCCTGTTCCCGTCGTCGTATGACACAAATGGGCTTGTTGTGCGTGAAGCGGCAGCTTGCTCTACGCCGTCTGTTCTCTTGCGCGGAAGCTGTGCGGCAGAGGGCGTAAAGGACTTTGAAAACAGCTTTTTGATCGACGATGATGCAGACTCTCTCTATATGCTCCTGTCCTCACTTACAAAGGAAAAGATGCGTGCTGTCGGCAAAACGGCAAACGAGGACTTGTATCTTTCATGGGAAACCGCAGTAAAGATGGCAATGGACAGGTACAATATTATAAGCGAACGGTACAAGAGGGGCGAGTTCCCCAAACGCAAAAAGCCCATGGACGGATTCATGAAAATGGCAGGTGACCTCATGACCGCCTTCGCCAAACTGCCCAAAAAGGACGGATGATCTTTAAGGGCTTTGTCCCAAAAAACATAATAAAAATACATTCACCCGATGCCATACAGAGCATCGGGTGAATTTTCATTGAGTACTTATTCAATATTCACTATAAGTTATAACTTATCTTACCGCTCTTAAAAACATATACAATCTTGCCTGGGTGGTGCTTTCATAAATGTCACCGCAGGTTATGAGCACCATGAGGGGTTCGTTGTCGCCGACATTTACGCCAAAGTTCATTTGCGAGCGTGAAAGCTGGTAGTTTATCCATGTTCGCCTGTTGTTGCCCGTAAGTGTCGGGTGCCCTGTGTTGTACTTGAGTACTTCTTTATTTTCGTTCTTGCCCGTTTCATACATTGCAAAAAGCTCCCAGGTTGAATAACCGCCCATCATGATTTGGAATGTGAGGTTATCCCTGTCGATGTAGGAAACGCTCTTTTTACAGCTTTCGCAGGTGCTTCTGCCCAAAAGCCTTGCCTGTATGTGGTGAAGCTCATGGAACATGGAGCCCGATTCACGGCTGTTGTGACCTGCAACCGTGGTGATACTTGAAAGTCTGTCCGTATACATATAGATCGAACCGCGTGATGAGGACTTTTTCTCGGGTGTATGGTCGTTGTAATAAAAGTCGGGGCTGTACATTATGGGGTAGTTTATATTATTCGTTGTCGGAATATAAATCCAGCCCCTTGTGTCCTTGTTCTTTGCACAAGCCGAGATAAGACTGTCTGCAACTGCGGTCCACTTTGTACGCTGATTTGAGGTGAGAGTGACATTGCCCGGTATGGGTGCAGGAGTCGGCTTTGACGTAGGTGCAGGAGTGGGTGTGGGCGGTGTCCACTTTCCGAAAATTCTTATGTCCTGCTTGCGTGCATAGCCTTTGTAATTATTATATGAAATATAGTAAAAATCACCGATTTCGCCAAGTACGATTACTTCCTTGCCCGAAGCAATTGTTTCACAGCCCTTTACCCTCGGCGTTGTAGCCGAGGTCGGATTTTGCCTGAAATATATCTTTTCCTTTGCTCCGCCAACGTATTTGTCAGGATACATTGCAACAGTCAAGGGCGTAGGCGTGGGCGTGGGGGTTGAAGCGGTTACTTTGCCCAAAACTCTTATGTCCTGCTTGCGTGCATAGCCGTAATAGCCCTTGTAGGAAATATAGTAGAAATTGCCGTTTATGCCAAGAACCGTTACTTCCTTGCCTGAAGCAATGGCCTCACAGCCAACAACTCTCGGAGTTGTAGCCGATGCCGGGTTCTGGCGGAAATAGACCTTTTCCTTTGTCTTGCCGATGTACTGATCAGCATAATATGTCAAGCCCGACGGTGCTTTTGTAGGCGTCGGAGTTTTTGTTGGGGCAGTTGTGGGTTTTGCTGTTGCTGTCGGCTTTGCTGCTGTTGTGGGTTGGGGCGTTGTTTTTGCAACACCGTAAACACGTATATCCTGCATTCTTGCATAGCCGTAATAGCCCTTGTAGGAAATGTAGTAAAAATCACCGTTTCTGCCAAGCACATATATTTCCTTGCCCGAAGCGATGGTTTCACAGCCAACAACTCTCGGAGTTGATGCTGCCTCTGCATTTTGCCTGAAATATATCTTTTCAAGCGTTACGCCACTGTATACATCGGCATAAAAACGCAGGGAGGAGGGGGCAGGCTGCGGAGTTTTTTGCACAGCAGGCGTGCTTGTCGGCAAAGCACCGATATGTATTGATGACATAGGAGCAAAGCCATAATAGCCGTTGTACTTTAAAAGTAAAAATCCGTCGGACTCGCACTCAACAAGAACCTTTTCACCCTTTTGTATTGTCTCACAGCCGTTTACTAAGTTAGCAGTTGAGCTTACGGGGCTTTTTCTGAAGTGCACAAGCTCAAGCGTCACACCCTCAACGGGGTATGTGGTAGCTTGTGATATGTTCATCGGTATTGAGGTCAACAAAAATACCAATGCAAGTATTAAAGAAAGAAGCTTTCTTTTTGTCATTTAAAACACCCTGTCAAAAAAATGTCGATTATATCTTCTTAAGCTTTGCGCCCTCTTTTGAGTCTTCAACGGCAAAGCCCATTTCCTTGAGCTGCTCTCTTATCTCGTCAGCCCTTGCCCAATTCTTGTCAGCACGTGCCTGACTTCTCTCATTCAGGAGTGCAAGTGCTTCTTCGGGGAATGTGTCGCTTTCCTTGTTGCGAAGTATGCTGAAAATTGATGTTATGCTGTCAAAAAGCTCCTTCGCTTTTTCAAGAGCTTCTTTTGATGACGGCGTTGAAACAAATGTGTTTACAGCACGTGCATACTCGAACAATACGCCCAAGGCATCAGCGGTATTAAGGTCATCATCCATAGCTTCGCAGAATGACTTTTTATAGTTGTCAACAGCTGCGATAAAGTCAGCATCTTCCGCCGTTGCAACTTCTGCTACGGGTGCGTTTTCAAGGCGTTCCCTTGCCGTTTTAAGCCTTGCAAGGCCTGTTGAAGCCTGCTCAACGAGGTCACGAGAGAAGTTGACGGGGTTGCGGTAGTGTGCGCTCAAGAGGAACATACGTACAGCTTCAAGGTCAAATTCCTTTGCAATGTCACGAACTAAGAGGAAGTTGCCGAGGCTCTTTGACATCTTCTGATTATTGACATTGATGTAACCGTTGTGCATCCAATACTTTGCAAACGGCTTGCCCGTTGAAGCCTCACTCTGTGCGATTTCGTTCTCGTGGTGGGGGAATATAAGGTCCTGACCGCCTGCGTGAATGTCGAACGTTTCGCCGAGTATGTTCATGCTCATAGCCGAGCATTCAATGTGCCAGCCTGGTCTGCCCTTGCCCCAAGGGGTATCCCATGACGGCTCGTTGGGCTTTGCGCCCTTCCAGAGAGCGAAGTCCAAGGGGTCACGCTTCTGCTCCGTCGGGTCTATTCTTGCACCGCTTTCAAGGCTTTCGATTGACTGACCTGACAATTTTCCGTATGCAGGATAGCTTCTTACAGAGAAGTATACATCGCCATTGTCGGCAGCATATGCGTGCCCTGCATCAATGAGCTTTTGAACGAGTGCAATTATCTCATCGATATGCTCGGTTGCACGGGGGTTGCATGAAGCACGTTCAACACCCAAGGCATCAGCGTCAACATAGTATTCCTTGATAAATCTTTCAGCGATTTCGGGAACCGTACTGTTTTCCTCGTTAGCCTTGCGGATAAGCTTGTCGTCAATATCTGTAAAGTTCTGAACGAATGTAACATCGTAGCCCAAGTATTCAAGATAACGGCGCATCGTATCAAAAACAACGAAGGGACGTGCATTGCCTATATGGAAAAAGTTATAAACCGTAGGACCGCAAACGTACATACCTATCTTGCCGGGGTTGATGGGCACAAGCTCTTCTTTTTTGCGAGTCATTGTATTGTATATCTGCATAAAAGCCTCCTTAATTTCTATATTAAAACTCAATAATGTAATCGTCAGCTATATATTTTGCGGCAGAAAGCGTGAGCTTTTCCTTGGATTCTGACCTGAAATCCTCACACCGCGCGCGTAGTCGTTCCTTGGGAACAGAAATGTCCTCCACAGCAAGCAGTTCCGCTATTATATCAACAAAATCGCTGAATGAGGGGTAGGGAAGCTTGACTGTGACAGGGAAAAGCGCTTCCTCGCTTTTTGTGCGTGATGTTGCCACCAAAAGCACATTGGCAGGAACCTTTCTTCGTGCCGAAAATGATGAATAACCGCCCAAAGCGCTCATGTTGTCAAGAAGCACCATGAATCTTAAAGGCTGTTTTGAAAGCTTTGCAAAAAGCTCATCAAGTGATGCATTCTCGTCCGTACATATAACAAGACGAAGCTCCGGCAAATCATTTGCCACGGAAAGCACGAGCTCCGTTTTGCCCACGGAAGCACCGCCGGTCACAAGCATATTCTCACTGCGCCTGCCCTGCATGAATGCAATGGTATGCTCAAGCACCCTGGCGTGCTGCATCTCGTAGAACGAAACAGGCAGCAGCGTTTCATGCTCTGTAAGGCATAAAAGCGGTGAAAGCCCCGATACATCATACGAGAAGTTCTTATATTTTATAAATTCGCCGCAGCCGTATGAAGCAAAGAAGCTCCATAAATCCTCGGTGAGTGAACGCCAATCATCACTTTGAAGAAATCTGTGGTAAATCTCTTCAAGTGCCTCGTCGCATACATAACCGTACTCAACTTCTGCATTATCATATGCCCACGAAAGCATATCAATCTCACTTAATGCATGTGTCAATAAAGGCTCCTGCACCTCAACCTTTGCAGGCACATTCGGCTCTTTTATCGGAGTTCCCGACCACAGCGAAGCGGAAGAACGCGCAATGCTGTCCTCATGGGGTGACTTGCATTTTAACGAGCTTTGCTTTTCAAGCATGAATCTGCACAAATCATCGCTTGAAAGCTTTGAAAGAGCACTCAATAAGGATAAATCCGTGCGCATGGCTCCGTAAAGCGATTCATCATGCTTGCCCGAAGCTGCTGCAAGAGCAAACTCATGCGGAGCTTCGATTATGACCGACAAAAGATAATCGTACCAGATATCACCGCTTATGCGGCGGGCGCTGCTCTTTATGAGTGCCCCCGTAAGCTCATGATATGTGGAGATTACTTCAAACATATCGCCAAAGCTCAAGGCTTTTGCAAGCTTCAGAAGAAGTGAAAAGGGTTCTTTCCTGCTTTTCGGCCTCAGCACAACAAGGCGTGCAAGCAAGCTTGCAATCCTCGATGTGCTCTGTTTCAGGTTATAGTCTGAAAATCCCTGCATTTTAAATGCTCCTTTTTTTGTAAAGTACGCCACTAAAATACACCACAATACAGTTTATCACATATCATTTTCAAAATAAACAAAAAATGCCCGATGTTCACAGAGTTTTTAAGGGTTTTGCGTATCTTATGCGTTTGGGTTGTACCTCTTGCTTCTTACGCAGGAGAGAAAGCTCAGCTTTTACAATGCCGGTGGATGATTTGATGGAGCTGAATCTGCATTTTTAATCATAATACAATGCGGTGGCGGTGTTTGAAAAATTATAAAAAATCAGAATATGCAGAATAAATGCATAAATATGCTTGCCATAAAAAATTTTTTAAGTTATAATAAATAAATCATTTGGTTTAGGAGAACTACTATGGCAGTATGTCTTAAAGGCAGATCATTTCTTACATTGAAGGATTACACACCTGAGGAGATCATGCATCTTTTGCAGCTTGCAAAGGAATTGAAAGCAAAGAAAAAGAGCGGAATAAGGGATAAGCTTCTTGAAGGCAAGAACGTTGTTTTGATATTTGATAAAACTTCAACGCGTACCCGCTGTTCTTTTGAGGTCGCCTGCTATGATGAGGGCGGCAATGCTACCTTCCTTACAAATTCTCAGATGGCAAGCAAGGAATCGATTGAGGATACTGCAAAGGTTCTCGGCAGATTTTTTGACGGTATTGAGTATCGTGGTTTTTCGCAGAAGCTTGTTGAGCAGTTGGCTGAATATTCGGGCGTACCTGTATGGAACGGTTTGACCGATGAATATCATCCCACACAGATTCTTGCAGACTTCCTTACGATTATGGAACACTCAAGCAAGCCCTTGAGCGAAATAAAGTTTGTATATGTGGGCGATGCAAGAAACAATATGGGCAACTCGCTTATGATTGGTGCAACAAAGATGGGTATGGATTTTGTGGCGGTAGCGCCCAGGGAATTGTTCCCCTCTCAGGAGCTTGTTGACGAGATGCGTGAGCTTTCAAAGGAAACAGGCGCAACCATTACATTGACCGATGATATATCGGGGGTTGAGGGTGCCGATGTTATTTATACCGATGTATGGGTATCCATGGGTGAGGAAGACCAATACGCACAGCGTATTAAGATGCTTGAGCCTTACAGAGTAACGATGGATATGATGAAAGCAACAAAGAACCCCGATGTTTTGTTCCTGCATTGCCTGCCGTCGTTCCATGACCTTGGAACTGAAGTTGCACGCCGTGTTAAGGAAGAGTACGGCCTTGACGAGATGGAAGTTACGGACGAGGTTTTCCGTTCACGCTACAGCGTTGTCTTTGATGAGGCGGAAAACAGAATGCACACGATAAAAGCCGTAATGGTAGCAACACTCACGGGTAAATAAAGTCGTAAAATCTTGACAATCAGCCCATTTATGTAGGATAATAGTGAAAGTTCCATATATACTGGGAAAGAGTTGTCAACAAAGCGTATTAAGCCTTTGTCTCTTGTCGGGACGGAGGCTTTATTTTTCGGAGGTTTTATATGAAGCTTAACGGATCACAAATTTTGATGGAAACATTGGTAGAGCAGGGCGTTGATGTTATATTCGGTTACCCCGGAGGCGCTGTGCTTAATATATACGATGCACTTTATGATTATCAGGATAAAATCAAGCATGTGCTCACGGCTCATGAGCAGGGCGCAACCCATGCGGCGGACGGTTATGCACGCGTTACGGGCAAGGCAGGCGTTGTTATTGCAACAAGCGGCCCCGGTGCAACAAACCTTGTAACGGGTATTGCAAACGCTTATATGGACAGCGTTCCCATGGTTTGCATAACGGGTAATGTTTCGCAGGAGCTTATCGGTCGTGACAGCTTCCAGGAGGTTTATATCACGGGCATAACATTGCCGATAACGAAGCACAATATCATGGTTCGTGATGTTAACGAGCTTGCAGATGCTGTAAGAAAGGCTTTCCGCATTGCAAATTCAGGCAGAAAAGGCCCCGTTCTCATTGATATCCCCAAGGATGTAAGTGCGGCGATAGGTGAGTTCACTCCCCGGGAAGTTTTGCCTTTAAGGCCGCTTCCTAAGGCGGAGGATTGGGAGATTGAAAAGATTGCTCAGATGATAAAAGAAGCACAGCGTCCGCTTATCTATTTCGGCGGCGGTGTTGTTTTTGCAAACGCACAGGAAGCTCTTTACAGCCTCATGAAAAAGTGCGATATCCCTGCCTGCAATACACTCATGAGTACGGGCCAGATCGAGGACGATGAAAGATTGAAGCTCGGCATGGTCGGTATGCACGGAAGCGTTGTTGCAAACATGGCTGTTGAAAATTGCGATCTCCTGCTTGCACTCGGTGTTCGTTTTTCTGACAGAGTTGCACTAAACGCAAAGCGTTTTGCGCGCAATGCAAGGATAGTTCATGTTGATATTGATACGACGGAGCTTAACAAGAATGTAAGCGTTGATTTAGAGGTTATAGCGGATGTTCGTTCCACACTGGAGAGCCTGCTTCCCATGGTCGAAGAAAAGAAGCATGAGGAATGGCTTGAAGCTGTAAAGATCTGGAAAGAAGAGAGCAAGCCGTGCCTTGCAACAAATGACGGACTTTTACACCCCTATGGAATAATAGACCTGCTCCACGAGGAGTTTGGCAAGGACACCATTTGGGTAACGGATGTCGGCCAGCACCAGATGTGGGTAGGCCAGCGCTGCCGCCACATAAATCCGAGAAGCTTTGTAACAAGCGGCGGTCTCGGTACGATGGGCTTTGGCTACGGTGCAGCGATAGGCTCAAAGGTTGCAGCCCCTGCTCGTCCCGTTCTTCACATAACAAGTGACGGTTCACTTCATATGAACCTTAATGAAGCCTGCACAGCAGTAAGTCAGAAATTGCCCGTTATAACGGTCATATTCAATAACGAGGTTCTGGGCATGGTCCGCCAGTGGCAGCGTACTTTCTACCATGACAGATTCATGTCGGTAGAACCCGAACGCCAGACAAACTATGTAAAGCTTATCGAAGCTTTCGGCGGAAAAGGCTACATTTGCCACAACATGGAGGAATTAAAACAGGCAGTCAAAGAGGCAAAGCAGGCAACGGGCCCCGTATGGATAGATTGCAGAATCAGCCGTGACGAACGCGTTTTACCCATGATTCCCTCGGGCGGAACGGTTGAAAACATGATAATAGAATAAATAGAATTAAAGCTGCCGTGCAATGCACGGCAGTTTGTTGTATTGAACAACAGATAAAATAGTGCAAAACGAGGTGATTTTATGAAAAATGAAGAACTGGTATCTCTAATTACGGCATTCTTTTTTGCATTGATTGCATATTTCATATTGCTGTTTTTGGAGATTGAAGACGCTCTTTTGCTTTCTGTTCTGAGCGGTTTGCTGTTTTATCTTCTCTTGCTTGTTTTTCTTTTGATTGAGAGAAAAATACAGGATAAAAAGTATGCAAAGTACGAAAAAGAGATCACTTCCCCGATTTTTTGCAGGGCAAATGCTGTTTTCAGGCTGGACAACAACAAATTACGCGACGGTAAGCTGTATTTTTGTGAAGCAGGCATAGTTTGCATATCTTTAAGTGAAAAGCCCCGCTTGGCAACTGAGATTTTATTGCCGGACATTCAGGGATATCGGTTTGACGGTGTTGAACTCTATATATTTACAAATGACGGCAGAGTAGCGTTCTTGATGACAGCTGATGATGCCAAAAAAACAACAGCGGCTTTAAGAGAAAAAGGCTGGACAGAGTTTAAAATATAATATTGTCAATTTTTGGCTTATTTGTGTGCTTCTTGTATTCTATTTGTAAACAAGCTATAACAAGGCATGTTCTTGTATTGAAAGAATTTGAAATACAAGATAAAATGACGGTATGAATAAACAGGGACGAAGCAAACTCAATACTTTTTTCAGATATCTCGCACTTGATTTCAGGCGTTTGACAAGGCGGGTCAAAAAGGCATGGCGTAAGGCAAAGGTGGGTACAAAGCGTGCAATAATAGCGGGCACAGCCTGCGTTTTGCTCGGTATCTTTGCGCTTATTATATTTGTTCCGTCGTCAAAGCCGACAGGTGGTGGCAGTGAAGTTATCGTGCCGTTTGGTACGGGTAATGAGGGCGGAACTGTTCAGATCGTGATAACCGCTTCACCCACTCCTGAGCCGACTCCGACTCCCGACCCCACGCTCAAAAAGGGTATGGAAAACGAAGAAGTCAGGAAATTGCAGGAAAGGCTCATGGAGCTCGGATTCCTTGATATTGACGAGCCGACCTTGTATTTCGGTCCGCAGACGGAAGCTGCTTTAAAGCTTTTGCAGCGCCAGCTCAATTTTACCGAAGGCTATAACGGTGAAGAAGTGGTTGAGGACGGTATTGCAGGTCCTAAAACACTTGCACTTATATATTCCGATATTGCACCGAAGTATGTAATTAAAGAGGGCATGGAGGGCACGGACATACGTGCCATGCAGGAACAGCTTGTTGACCTTGGCTATCTTGATAAGACAACGAGCTATTACGGAACGGAAACCGTTGAGGCGATAAAGGTATTCCAGAAGAGGAACAATCTTTCGTCTGACGGTCTTGCAGGCGGCGAAACGGTTGATTTGCTGTATTCTGATGATGCAAAGGCAAGCGAAAGCAAGATAAAGGAAGAACGCACAAAAGCGAATATTGAAAAGATGATCAAGGTTGCAGAGAGCAAGCTTGGCTGCAGATACATACTCGGAAACCGCGGCCCCAACTCGTTTGACTGTTCAGGTCTTGTTTATTACTGCCTGAATCAGGCAGGAAGCAACAGAAGAAGACTCAACGCAGCAGGCTATTCAAGAATAAGCGAGTGGGATAAGATAAGCTCAATCAACAGCTTGAAGCGCGGCGACCTTATATTCTTCTATGACAAGAACTTTACAAAGGTGGGACACGTTGGTATCGTAATAAGCGGTACATACATGATTGATGCCTCATCCAACAAGGGTAAGGTCGTAAAACGCTCGTACAAAACGAGCTATTGGCGTTCGCACTTTGTCTGCGGCAGACGGCCTTGGTAAACGGCGAAAAACGGAAGATTTTGTATTTTTATATCTTTTATAAAAAACATGCACATTGCACTTACACTGTGTGTGATATTGTGGTATAATAAAGAGTACATTGCCTGCCGTATATATAAACGGGCAGGATTTAAATGGGAGGAAGTTCATTTATAATGGGACTTTTTGAATTAAATGATGTCGGTATCGATTTGGGTACCGCAAGCGTATTGGTATATGTAAGAAACAAGGGTATCGTGCTGCGTGAGCCCTCCGTTGTTGCGGTCGAAAAGGTTTCGGGCAGAATTCTTGCAATCGGCGAGGAAGCACGCAGAATGCTTGGCCGTACACCGGGCAACATCATAGCAATGCGTCCATTAAGAGACGGTGTTATTTCAAACTACGATATAACCGAAAGGCTTATTCACCACTTCTTAAAGAAGGTTGTCGGTTCGCGTATGTTCTTCAAGCCCCGTGTTGTTGTTTGTGTCCCCTCAGGCGTTACGGAGGTTGAAAAGCGTTCCGTTATCGATGCAACTGAAGAAGCAGGCGCAAGGCACACCTATTTGATTGAAGAACCCATTGCTGCTGCAATCGGTGCAGGTATCGATATATCACAGCCCAGGGGCAATATGATAATCGACATAGGCGGCGGCACGACTGACGTTGCGGTTATTTCACTCGGCGGTGCAGTTTTGTCCGACTCGATAAAGATTGCAGGCGATAAGTTTGACGATGCGATAGTGCGATATATGCGTAAAAAGCACAATCTCCTCATAGGTGAACGCACAGCTGAGGAAATGAAAATCCGCATAGGCTCTGCATATCCGAGAAAGGAACAGCTTTTTATAGACGTTAAGGGCAGAAACCTCATTTCAGGTCTTCCCCAGGCAATCGTTGTCGGCTCGAATGAAATGATTGATGCTTTGGAAGAACCCTTGCAGAGCATACTCGAAAGCGTAAGAAATCTTTTTGAGAAAACGCCCCCCGAGCTTGCAAGCGATATTGCAGAAAACGGAATTTGCTTAACAGGCGGCGGTGCATTGCTCTTTGGCATGGATAAGTTCATTGCAGAGCACACAAAGGTTCCCTGTTATATCGCGGAAGACCCGATTTCCTGCGTTGCCATAGGTACGGGCAAGGTGCTTGAGAATATCGACAAGTTCACAACAGGCGCCCTCTATGACTACAAGCGCGGCGACTACTTGACGGTCTGATGTTGAAGTTAAAAGTAATATTGAATATTGAATAAGTATGGAAAAAACTCTGCTTTTTAGCAGAGTTTTTCGTTTGTTAAAGTAAATGAAATCCCACAAGGAAAGCCTTGTGGGATTTGATAATTTATTATGCTCGTTATTTGTTCTGGAAGTCATATGCACCCCAGGGCTGTACGTCCATTGTATCGGGCAGGAAGCCGTATGCGAGGTAGAACTTCAGGATGCCTGAGAACATATAAATCATGTTGCAGTAGTTCATCGTTCCAAGGTCACTTGTTACATATGTCGGAACTGCATCTGTTGAGTAAATAACATTTGCAATTCTCTGTGCAAGTGCGATGTACTGGAGCTTTGT
>JAFQXA010000017.1 GCA_017407205.1 Clostridia bacterium | reverse complement strand
TATACGCTGAGAATTTTCTCAACAGATAAAGCAGAACCGATAGCAACAATTTGGGGAATTAATGCTACGGAATATACGCATGAATTACCGAATGGTACATATGTGGTAAGAGTTACGGCTGAAACAAACAGTGGTTACTGGAGGGATAGCGAAGATTCTGCTGCGTTTACCATATCTCCTAATGTGCTGGAGAAGCCTGTAGTTACAGATGTCAAAGTAGAAAACAATGCAAAGGTTACCGTAAAATGGACAGCTTGCGAAGGAGCACGGGATTATACGCTGAGAATTTTCTCAACAGATAAAGCAGAACCGATAGCAACAATTTGGGGAATTAATGCTACAGAATATACGCATGAATTATCAAGTGGTACATATGTAGTAAGAGTTACGGCTGAAATGGGCGATGGCACCTGGAGGGATAGCGAAGATTCTGATGCATTTACTGTATCTACAGATAATTTAGAAAGTGCATATGTTGTAGATACGCACGGCGGTTTCCTTAGAGGTGTTGATGAAAACACAAGCCTCAAAACATTATTGGAAAATCTTGCTGATAGCACTGATATTACTGTAACTAATTTGAATGGTAATGAGATGGAAGTTGGTGATTTGATTGGTACGGGCTATACGGTTTCCAAGTTTGATCAAAATGGAAATTTGATTTATGTTGTTCGGGTGGTTGTGCTTGGAGATACAACAGGTGATGCAAAAGTTAATTCAAGAGATATTGCTGCATTGCAAAAACATGTTTTGGGTAATTTCAAATTGGACTCTGCGTTTTTTACTGCTTCGGATTTGAACAATGATGGAAACACTAATTCGCGAGATATAGCACAACTTCAAAGGCAAGTTGTTAATTGAAAGAGGTGGCAGTTTTCTGCCTTGTTTGGGTTCTATATTTAAACAATTTTTTATTGACAGAAGGGATGATATTTTGTATGAAAAAAGTTAGTATGTGTTTACTATTATTATTTGTAATTCTATTTTCAGCTTGCAGTGGAACAAAGGCAGTGAAAGAAGACTCCGAAGTTGCTGAAGACGTAATGAACTATGTTGCATTGTATCATGAGTGTGATTTTTCTTTAGATAGTTATTCCATTCAAAAACGACAGACCAATCCGGAAAACAAGACCGATTATGTGTGGATTGAAATTGTAGCGACAAATGAAGAATGTAATTATGTTGCTAATTATGAAGTCGAGTATGTTCTTTATAATGAGGGCTGGCTCATTGAAACGTGTCAATTGCTCAATAACGAAGTAGATGCTTACCAGCCTCCCGAAGAGTTATTTGAACAGATAATGGTGGAGCAATCTATAGGAGCATTTCAAATGGCTAACGGCCTTGATTATTATGGAGATAACAGATATATTGCCGAATTCGTAGAGGTAGACAGTAATTATAACGAGTATCTTTCAATGACATATATTACCAGCGTAGAAGCAAACTACAGGCTTTATACCGGTTGGGAATTATTCATACTAGAAAGAGAGAATGCGTCGGCTACAATTAAAGCTGAAAAATTTATGGGTACATACAAGTGCTCAGGTTCGTTTAACTTAGGTTGGGACGATTATGATGCAGAAATCACGGTTTTCAAAGTAGATGAAGACTATATATATTACAAATATTATATATGTGTTGATTGGGATACTCGGCATCGTGAGCCAACAAAATTGGAGGGGGAAGGTAAAATTTCAATAGAAGATGTTAACCAAAAACTATTAAATTATGAAGATAATGCAAATTTATGGTCTATTGAGATTCCCAAAGATGAATCAGGCGATATGTTTATTATTGTTCTGCGTAATGATGGATTTAGAATCAATGGCGAGCAGGACGTGCCATACCCGGGATATTACAAAATGGAAAGGGAATAGCAGGAACAATACAAGAGAAATACCAAGGCGCGGTTCTCAGTCTTTAATGATGTATGCCCCTTTTGGGGGCAAATGAAGGAAAATTCACCTGCTGTCATACAAAGACAGCAGGTGAATATATTTTTTTACTTGTTTTCCGTCGCTTTTTCAAAAGCGACCGAGGGTGCAGGGGGTGGAACCCCACGTATAAGAGACAGAGAGCATTTACTATCTTGTATATGGTTTGTTTAATTAGACTATGCATAGCCTAATAGTAGCACGTATAGCCTATAAATGG
Organism: Clostridia bacterium; assembly: GCA_017407205.1. Taxonomy (GTDB): domain Bacteria; phylum Bacillota; class Clostridia; order Christensenellales; family CAG-138; genus RGIG3096. The sequence continues at coordinate 78,019 of JAFQXA010000017.1, read as the reverse complement.
CAACAAAATCTTATACCATATAGAAAACGGCTAAAAGGGGGTTGTGTATGGATACCGTAACAGCGGTCAGAAACCGTATACTTTCGCTTTGCGGTGAGCATGAAATAAGCATAAATAAGCTTGCGACAATATCTGCACTTCCGCCATCAAGCATAAAAAATATCCTGTACGGAAAGAGCAAAAATCCCAAGCTCCTTACGATAAAAATGATATGTGATGGTTTGGGTATAACCCTCACAGAGTTCTTTGATACAGAAGAATTTAGGACTTTGGAGCAGGAGATAAAGTAAGTTATAAGTTATAGTGAATAGTGAATAAGTACTGCATGAAAATTCACCCTCCGTCATGGTTTGACGGAGGGTGAATATGTTTTTTCTATTTGTTTTCCGTCGCTTTTCCAAAAGCGACCGGGGTGTGGGGTGGAACCCCACATATAAATCACTTCTTTAAGTTAGACTCCAAGTCCTCGATACGCTTTTTGAGTGAAGCGAGCTCCAAAGCTACGGGGTCGGGAAGATGAATCTGGTCGAGGTCGATGCCGGAGTTGTCAATGGTCCTTACAGGCTCGGTGCCTGAAACTGCGGGGCAGGAGGACTTCATATCGCAATCCGAGTCCGCATTGGCTGTGCAGGCAGGGATACCCGTTTCGGAGCGTGGGCAAGCGGCAATCTTTACAACACGGCCGGGGACACCGACAACCGTTGAGTGGGGTGGCACATCGTGAAGCACGACAGCGCCTGCGCCTACCTTTGCGTATGCACCGATATTTATCGGGCCCAAAACGCGGGCACCGCTTGAAATCATAACATTGTTTCCGATTGTGGGGTGACGCTTGCCGACATCCTTGCCCGTACCGCCCAAGGTCGCACCCTGGTAAATAGTGACATCATTGCCGACTATTGTAGTTTCGCCTATAACAACGCCCATGCCGTGGTCTATAAACACACGGTCGCCTATCTGGGCACCGGGATGAATTTCAATACCCGTGAAAAAGCGGCAGCATTGAGAGACCACGCGTGCCCAAAGCTTCAAACCATGGGTGTGGAGAAAATGAGCAAATCTGTGACTTCTTATTGCACGAAAACCGGGGTAGCACAGCAATACTTCAAGTGCGTTGCGTGCAGCAGGGTCACGGTCGAGTATGCAGCGTATGTCGCTGCGGTAGCGTTTAAACATAATATATCAACCTTTTTTGAGTTTATTCCTTATTTCTATTTTATTCGACAAGCTTTATTTTGTATACTGCAAAAGCTCAACGCCCGACAACTCAAATATCTTGAGTGCAAACTCGTCAGGATAGCCCTCACCGTAAATTACTCTTTTAATTCCTGCATTGACTATCATTTTTGCACATATTACGCAGGGCTGATGCGTACAGTAAAGCGTTGCACCTTCAATGGAGACGCCCATTTTTGCTGCCTGGATTATCGCGTTCTGCTCTGCATGGATGGCATAGCAAAGCTCGTGCTTTGTGCCTGAGGGGATATTGAGCGTGCGGCGCATACACTCTTCCCTGTCTGCACAGCTTTCAATGCCGGCAGGCGCACCGTTGTAGCCGGTGGTGAGTATTCTTTTGTCGCGGACTATGACAGCACCTATACGGCGGTTTGACTGATAACAGCTTGACCATGAGCCTATCGTTTTTGCAAGCTCCATGAAGCGGTGATCCCATTTAGTCCAAACTGTATTTTCCATAATATACGCCCTCCAAAATGATACTTACCGTAAATTATAGCATATAATTAAGAATATTGCGACAAAATAAGGAGTAATTGTGAAAATATACATAGACTGCTTGAAAATCGGTTATACTTGGGCTATTATTAAACAAGTGAATTAGCACTCGAAAAGGCTGAGTGCTAAAATAAAAAACAAATTATATATAATTGACATAGGAGGTTATGAAAAAATGAAAATTAAACCCTTGGCTGACAGAGTAGTTGTGAAGAGCGTAGAAGCTGAAGAAACAACAAAAAGCGGTATCATTTTGACGGGCAGTGCAAAGGAAAAGCCCCAGATGTCCGAAGTTTTGGCAGTGGGCCCCGGCGGATTGGTGGACGGTAAGGAAGTCACCATGAATGTTAAGGTAGGCGACAAGGTAATATACTCAAAGTATGCAGGTACGGATGTAAAGGTTGACGGTGAGGAATATGTTATCGTCCGCCAGGCAGACATATTGGCAATAGTCGAATAAGGAGGAAGTAAAAAATGGCAAAGCAGATCAAATACGGCGAAGAAGCAAGAAAAGCGCTTGAAGCAGGTATCAATGCGCTTGCAGATACAGTTAAAATCACGCTCGGACCTAAGGGCAGAAATGTAGTTTTGGACAGAAAGTACGGCGCTCCCTTGATCACGAATGACGGTGTTACCATTGCAAAGGAAATCGAGCTTGAAGACCCGTTTGAAAACATGGGTGCACAGCTTGTAAAAGAAGTTGCAACAAAGACAAACGACGTAGCAGGTGACGGTACAACAACGGCTACACTCTTAGGTCAGGCAATCATTCGCGAAGGCATGAAGAATGTTGTAGCAGGCGCGAGCCCCATGGGTATCAAGGTCGGTATCGAAAAGGCCGTTGAAGTTGCGGTTCAAGGTCTCAAGAACATCAGCAAGCCCATTGCAAGCAAGCAGGCAATTGCACAGGTTGCATCAATTTCAGCAGGCGATGAAAACATCGGCACACTCATAAGCGATGCAATGGAAAAGGTCGGCAACGACGGTGTTATCACGGTTGAAGAAAGCAAGACAATGAAGACTGAGCTCAACGTTGTTGAGGGTATGCAGTTCGACCGCGGTTATGCTTCAGCATACATGGTAACGGATACGGATAAGATGGAAGCAGTTCTTGATAATCCCTACATCCTTATCACAGAAAAGAAGATAAGCAATATCCAGGAAATCCTCCCCTTGCTCGAGCAGGTTGTTCAGCAGGGCAGAAAGCTCCTTATAATCTCCGAGGACGTAGAGGGCGAAGCTTTGGCAACACTTGTAGTAAATAAGCTTCGCGGAACATTCACCTGCGTTGCAGTTAAGGCTCCCGGCTTTGGCGACAGACGCAAGGCAATGCTTCAGGATATCGCAGTTTTGACAGGCGGTCAGGTAATTTCCGACGAGCTCGGTATGGATCTTAAGGAAGCAACAATCGATATGCTCGGTACAGCTCGCCAGGTCAAGGTTGACAAAGAGAACACAACTATTGTTGAAGGTGCAGGCGATCCTTCCGAAATCAAGGTTCGCGTAAATTCAATCCGCGCACAGATCGAAGAATCAACATCGGATTATGACCGCGAAAAGCTCCAGGAACGCCTTGCAAAGCTCGCAGGCGGTGTTGCAGTTATCGCAGTCGGTGCAGCAACAGAGGTTGAAATGAAGGATGCAAAGCTCCGCATTGAGGACGCACTCAACGCTACACGCGCAGCAGTTGAAGAGGGTATCGTTCCCGGCGGCGGTGTTGCACTTATCAATGTTATGGGCGAGGTTGAAAGCCTTTGCGAATCATCAGAGGGCGACGTTAAGACAGGCGCAGCAATCGTATTGCGTGCATTGGAAGAACCCGTTCGCCAGATTGCAGCAAACGCAGGTCTTGAAGGCAGCGTAATCGTTGATAACATAAGACGCAGCGAGCAGGCAGGCTACGGCTTTGATGCACGCGCAAACGAATATTGCGTAATGGAAGACAAGGGCATCATCGACCCGACAAAGGTCACACGTTCAGCTTTACAGAACGCAGCTTCAATCGCAGCAATGGTTCTCACAACGGAAAGCCTCGTTTGCGATATTCCTGCCCCCGAAGCACCGGCTCCTGCCATGGGCGGCGCACCGGGAATGTATTGATAAGTTATAAGTTATAGTGAATATTGAATAAGTAATGATAAAACTCTGCCTCAATTGGCAGAGTTTTTTCGTATAGTTGTGGACATTTTAGGGAACAATTGCTATAATAAAAGTAACAAAATGTTCCCTAAAAGGAGTTTCGGCTATGAATAACTACCCTGAAATACAGGAATTGCTTGAACAACGTGCAGATTTATATGCACGCTTGAAGCTGTTGGCGTATGACGGAACGCCTGAAATCAAAGAGAACAACAGCGGTAAGTATCTCTATGTCCGCAAGCGTGTAGGCAGCCGTGTGGTTTCAACTTATGTCGATGTGTATTCGGATATGCTTTATCAGCTTTTGCTTCGCAATAATGCCGAGGCGAAAGAATTACGCAAGCAAATCCGCAAGGTGGAAAAATCACTTGCCGAAAAGGGTTTTACGCAGGGCGAATTATCGGCAGATGTTCTTTTAAACCTTGATTTTGCCCGAATGAATATGAAGCTTTCCATTTATGAGCAGGCGGTTTTGGAAGGTGTTGCAACTTCGTTTCCGCAGACCGAGGATATTATAGAAAACGGCAAAGTCAACGGAGTTACGGCGAGCGACGTGCAGAAAATCTTAAATCTCAAGCACTCATGGGAGTTTATTCTGGATAAGGATGTTTTGCAGGTAAAGAGTGATTATTCCATTCTTTGTCATATTGCAAAGCTTGTGAATGAAGGCTTTTTTGCAAGCGGCGGCAGAATTCGCGGTGTCCCTGTAACCATTGGGGGCACATCGTATGTTCCGCCCCTGCCGATTGAAACCGTAGTTGTTGAAAATATCGCAAGAATTGTCGCATCTGAAAATGAACCGATAGATGTTGCAACAGAGCTTTGCCTTTATTGCATGAAAACTCAGATTTTTAATGATGGAAATAAGCGTGCATCAATTATTTTTGCAAACCATTATTTGATTTCAAGAGCAGGCGGACTCTTGGTTATTCCGGAAAAGCACGTGCCAATGTTCAAGCACTTGCTCATCAAATATTATGAGGATGGGGACAATGGTGAGCTCAAGGAGTTCTTAAAGCAGAATTGTCACAGAAAGCATAAATGAAGTTATAAGTTATAATGAATATTGAATAAGTGATGTAAAAACTCTGCCTCAATTGGCAGAGTTTTTTCGTTTGTTGCAGCTTCACTTGTGCAAAGGGAGGTGGCACAGTTATGGAAAATTGTGAGCTGCAAGCAAATAAAATTACCCATAATGGTAAAAAATGCTTGACAAAGCACGAAAAAGGGAATAAAATGAATTAAAAGTTACGCTAAAGGGTATTTTTGCAAGAAATTGGCAGAATATCCTTTGGCAAAAAAGAAAAGGAGGATGTTTATGCTTATAACATCAAATTACAAAGGGTATCATTATTTATTGCTTGCGTACGAACTGACGAGGAAGAACCATGAGCTTTTAAACGCAATAACAACCCGTCTGTATCCTGAAATCGCAAAGCACTTTAACACGACTACGCAGGCTGTTGAGCGTTCAATCCGAACTATCATAACTCTTTGTCAAAGCGAAGGCTTGTTTATGGGCTGTAAGTATCCGCCGACTTCAGCTCAGTTCATCGGTATGCTGTGGGCACTCGGTCCGTCAAGGTTCCTGCTTGTCAGTGATGATTATGCTTCTTAACAAAATTCAACTTGCCTTTTGAAGAACAAATCAGGTAAATATTAAAGCCTCCGTCACATTTGCGTGACGGAGGCTTTTGTGTCCGTTATGTTTTTATTACTTTCTGTTGCATCTGGGCTTGTTTGTCTGCTTGGGGCAGTTGCCGCCGCGCTTGCCCTGACGCTTACCCTTTTGAGGCTTTACAGTTTCTTCTGTTTCTGTATCTGTCTCTGTGTCAGCTTCAGTGTCTTCTGTAGCTTCATCGTCTGCTGCTTCGTCCTTTTCGGGCTTTGAGGGCTTTTCGGGCTTTACGTTTTCTTCTGTTTCTGTGCCTTCTGTTGTTTCGCCTTCTGTAGCTTCATCGTCCGCTGCTTCGTCTTTGTTGGGACGGTTGGGTCTTGCAGGCTTTTCTGCTTTCTGATTATCGCAAACGCCGTCACCGTCTTCGTCAACGAAGTTGTCGCAAACGCCGTCGCCGTCTTCATCAACGCACTTGTTGCAAGCTTCCTTGTTTGCACCCTTGTTAGGTCTGTCACAAACGCCGTCACCGTCTTCGTCAACGAAGTTTTCACATTCTTCTTTTGCTACGCCGCAGTTGTCGCAGATACCGTCGCCGTCTGCATCAACAAAACGAGCCTTCTGTCCTCTGCCTGAGGGAGCTGCAAATGCAACTGTGCAAAGTGATAAAACGAGAACGAGTGACAATACTGTCAAAATTGTCTTTTTCATATTAAATCTCCTTTGAACTTTGATTTTTTTATTATGATACGCTTCAAACATTAAAATTCGTTTAAGATTTTCTAAATTATAGCATTTATTTTTTGTAAAGCGAATAAGCCGAGCCAAAAAAGTCGCCAAGCTTTTGCCTGAGTGAGTCAGGTGACAGTGCTTCGACTGAGCTGCCGAACCGTGCAAGAAAGCAAACGAGCTCGTCCGTAACGGGTGCTTTCACATTGATTGTGAATGTGTTCATATAGTCTTTTGAATAGGAAGCGTTTGCACCGAATTTTTCAAAGATGGCATTACGGATGGAGCTGTCACATTTTAAAGTGATGATTTCCTGCCTGCTGTCTTGTGTGAAAAGCATCTTTTTTATGCTGTCGTTGCCACTAAGCTCAATGGGTGCGGTGTTCTGGGCGGGGGTCGCGAGCACTTTCACATTGTGAAGGCTCTTTATATCAAGGAACGACAAAGCGTCCTCACCTTCAAAACGGCATACGAGTATAAAACCGTTGTCTGAGCTTAATATTGCAATGGGCTCTGCATTTTTGGGACTTGCAAAGCTTTCGTCAAGGAATGATATTTTTGTATTGTTTGCGTGGGCTGTGCATATGGTATCGAGTGCTCTTGAAATGTCGTCGGACACTTCGCGAACGGAGTGTATCGTGCTGTATCTTGAGAGGAATGTGCGGTCATTTTCGCTTGCGAGGGATAAAAGCGAGTCCTTAAGCTTTGCCTGCGTGGCGGAGGTTATAAACGAGGCGTTGTCAACGCAGGATAAAAGAAGCTTCAGGTCGGAAAACGAGAGCGTGCGACTGCCCAGATAATAACCGCGTGAGGATGAAACTATGTCAAAACAAGAGTCACGAAGTGCCTGTATGTCGCGGTATAAGGTTTTCCTGTCTGCTTCAATGCCGGACTTTTCAAGCTCGTGAATAAGTGCAGGTACGCTCATGCGGTGCCCTTTGTCCGTTTTCTCGCTGAAAATTTTAAGTAACAGCAAAAGCCGTGTTTTTGAGTTAACCATAAAAGCCTCCTTTAAAACATTATTTTATCATAAAGTGTTCATGTCAAGGAAAATATGATAGGTAAAAACGCTTTTTTTAAAAGAAAGCTATTGATACAAACTCAAATTGTCGGTATACTATATTTGTGAAAATAAGGACAAACAAACTTATTAAACTTATTTAGGAGGACAAGTTATTATGCAATATTCCCGTGAAGTGCAAGAAATGTATTGCGTTGCAAAGGGCGCAAAGCACGATCCGGCACCCATCCCCGAAGAGGGCAAGTGGGTCAAGTCAAAGGAAATTAAGGACATCAACGGCCTTACACACGGTGTAGGCTGGTGCGCACCCCAGCAGGGCGCTTGCAAGCTCACACTCAATGTAAAGAACGGCGTTATCGAAGAAGCACTCGTTGAGACATTGGGCTGCTCAGGCATGACACACTCTGCTGCAATGGCAAGTGAAATTCTTCCCGGCAAAACAATCCTCGAAGCTCTCAACTCCGACTTGGTATGTGATGCTATCAACACAGCAATGCGTGAGCTCTTCCTGCAGATTGTATACGGCAGAACACAGAGCGCATTCAGTGAAGACGGTCTTCCCATCGGCGCAGGCCTTGAAGATTTGGGCAAGGGCTTGAGAACTCAGGTCGGCACAATGTACGGCACAAAGGCAAAGGGCCCCCGTTACCTTGAAATGGCAGAGGGTTATGTACTCGCAATCGGTCTTGATGCAAACGATGAGATCATCGGCTACAAGTTCGTAAGCCTCGGCAAGATGATGGATGCTATCAAGAAGGGCGAAGATCCCAAGTCCGCTTACGAAAAGAATATCAGCACCTACGGTCGTTTCGATGAGGCGGTTAAGGTTATCGACCCCAGACACGAGTAATAGGAGGAAGCTACAATGGTATCATTTGAAGGTTACGAAAGAAGAATAGATAAAATAAATGCAGTTATGGCAAAGTACGGTATCGAGAGCCTCGAAGCAGCTGACGAAATGCTCAAGGCAAAGGGTATCGACGGCCGCGCAATAGTTCACGGCATACAGCCCATCGCTTTTGAAAATGCAGTCTGGGCTTACATCCTCGGTGCAGCAATCGCATTGAAAAAGGGCGTAAAGAATGCAGCAGAAGCAGCTGAAGCAATCGGTGAAGGCCTCCAGGCTTTCTGTATCCCCGGTTCGGTTGCAGACCAGCGCAGCGTAGGTCTTGGCCACGGTAATCTTGGCGCAATGCTTCTTCGCGAAGAAACAAATTGCTTCGCTTTCCTGGCAGGCCATGAGAGCTTTGCAGCAGCAGAAGGCGCAATCGGTATTGCAAAAACTGCTAACAAAGTTCGCAAGCAGCCCCTCCAGGTTATTTTGAATGGCTTGGGCAAGGATGCAGCTTACATCATCTCAAGAATCAACGGCTTCACATTCGTTGAGACGGATTATGATCAGTACACAGGCGAGCTTAAGGTTGTTTCAACAAAGGCTTTCTCAGACGGCGACCGTTCAAAGGTTCGCTGCTACGGTGCTGACGATGTAAACGAAGGCGTTGCAATTATGCGTCACGAGAGTGTTGACGTTTCAATCACAGGTAACTCAACCAACCCCACACGCTTCCAGCATCCCGTTGCAGGCACATACAAGAAGTGGTGCACAGAAAACGGCAAGAAGTACTTCTCAGTTGCATCGGGCGGCGGCACAGGCAGAACGCTTCACCCCGACAACATGGCAGCAGGTCCCGCTTCCTACGGCATGACAGACACAATGGGCAGAATGCACAGTGACGCTCAGTTTGCAGGTTCTTCATCAGTTCCCGCTCACGTTGAAATGATGGGCCTCATCGGCATGGGCAACAACCCCATGGTCGGTGCAACAGTTGCAATGGCAGTTGCTATCGAGCAGGCTAAATAATAAATAAACGTATTTTCAAGAAACACCGTTTCGCTTTTAGCAAAACGGTGTTTTTTTGGTGCTTGAAAATCCCTTTTTTGTATTCGAAAAGCAGTATTAAAAACAGAATACATACAAAAAATAAGAAAACGAATACAATTTTTAAAAGGGGGTTGAAATATGAATGTTTTTTTGCCGAAAAAACAGGATAAAGAGGTCATTTCCATTCGAATACCTTCTGAATTGCTGAAGTATGTTGATGAAAACGCTGCGAAAGTAGATATAAGCAGGAATGAGTTTATCAATCAATGCATTGTATTTGCACTTGAGCATATGGAGGGAAGCAGACAATGAGCCGTATACTTATCTGGAGACCTATTGTAAAAGGGAATGAGCTCGATATTTTCAACAGAACCGATTATAAAGGCTTGTTTGAACACGTAAAGACAAACTTTAATTCGTTTTGCCCGAACTGGGGAAACAAGCTTTGGTTCATGGGATTGTATTCCCAGATAAATGACGGTACAAATCAAATAACGTTCCGAAGCAATGAAACGACGGACGAAATAAATGCAAGCTATGACATGATAATCTACCCGATGGCAAACTTTTTTGGCAGGGAATGGGCAGGTGGCATGGAAACGCTTGCTGAGACTTTTGAGAAAATAAAGATACCGACTTATATAATCGCCTGCGGTGTTCAGGCGAGGGATTATAATGAGCTTGAAGCGCTTGTTTCTGACATAGGCGACAGAGCAAAAAGATTTATCGAAGCAATATACAAAACGGGCGGTGAATTTGCCCTGCGCGGTGAATTCTCAAAAGAGTTTTTTGTGCGTCTCGGCTTTCCGTCGGCCGTTGTGACGGGCTGTCCTTCGTTGTATCAGCTTGGAAGAAATTTTAAAATGGAAGTCAAAAATAAGGTTTCCAAAAGCGAATTAAAACCGCTTTTCAACGGAAAAATGCCCCTGTATTCAAAGGCTGCTTCATATTTTAAAGACAGCGAGTTTTTTGACCAGGATGTATATTTCCCCATGCTCTATGATGAAAACTTCTTGTCCGATCGTTCACTCAAAGCAAAATTGCGCTTTTACCGAAACTTTGGCATTGAGTCCGCTTTGTATCTGAGCGAGGGAAGAATAAAGCATATTGCAGACATGGATGCATGGTATGCATATCTCAAAAACAGCGGTTTCAATTATTCTTTCGGCACACGCATACACGGCTCGATAATGCCTATACTTTCGGGAATTCCGGCAACGGTTTTTGCGATTGACTCAAGAACGCTCGAAATGGCGGAGTTTTACAATATACCGTGCCGCATGGCGAAGAAGAACGACTGTCTTAGTGCAGATGATGTTTATCAGATGTACCTCGAAGCAGATTATACCAAGTTCAACGAAACGTATGCATCAAAGTTTGACAGGTACGAGTCATTTTTGAGAGAGAAGGGCATCGTTGAAAAGATAAACGAAAACAACGCTTTTCTTAAAGTCGAGAATTCAAACGAAGACTTTGATAAATATGTAAAAAATAAGGAAGAATTCAAGTCTTTCTACAAAGAGCTCAAGAGCATAAAGCCTGTTTTAGCTTTGCTTGATGAGGTCATGAAACTCAAGGAGAAAATATAAAAATAACGGACGAATTAAACAAAAAAGCTCAATTAAGTTTGAGCTTTATTTTTTTGCAAAAACACTCTGATGCGAAATAAATGCGTATATACGAAATTATTTCGTGTCCGTGTCTGTTTTCGGCATCGTGTTTTGGGCTATCTGTCCCAAACCGGCGTAATGAAGACTGAGCAAATAGAGCACCGCTCCGACAATACCGAATAAAAAGCCTATATATGAAGAGAAAAACAGTAAGTCAACCAAAAGGCTTGAAGAATTAAGCGTAAGACAATCGCTGAGTTTTCCGGGATAATCGGCGGTTATCTCTATGATCAACATAAGCGTGATAAGCACAAACAATGCTGTTAAGAAGATCTTAATAAAAAGAATACCGCACCAATAAAATTCCTGACCTGTTTTAAGCAACAAATCAGGGATGCTTTTCTCAGTGTTATTCTCAGTGTTTTTTTGCGTATTTTTTGTGTTGTTTTCAATATCGTTTTGCATAATATTTATTATAATGCATAAAATGACAAGTATCAATGTCGTTACGACTTTTTAACATGGTTTATGATATGCGTCACCTTCAATAAACTATTTATGTGAGGTGATATTGCTTTGAAAAGCGAATACAAACAGTATTACGAGAAATTTGGATTGAATGTCGTATACTACAGAAAAAAGAAAAGATTAACACAACTGCAATTAGCAGAATATGTTGATATATCAAGAAGTCATATAAGTGCAATCGAATTGGGCAATGTCGGCGTTTCGTTTGATTTGATATTCAAAATGTGCGAAGTGCTTGAGGTTACGCCCAAAGAGCTTTTCGATTTCAGAGGATGAAACAAGCCGCGTTGCGGCCTGTTTGAAGTTATAACTTATATTGAATAGTGAATAAGTATGGAAAAACTCGGCTTTTTGGCAGAGTTTTTCACTATTTCAGAAGACATTTTCGCTTTAGTATCACAAAAGTGTCAGCATTGTGGTATAATGTGTGGGAATAAAGGATAAAGGAGTATTTTATGGAAAACAGACAACCGCTTGTAAGCGTTATCACGCCTACATATAAGAGGAATCCGAAGTTTTTGGAGTCAGTTATTTCCTGCGTAAAAGGACAGACATATAAGAATATAGAGCATATTATTGTTGACGATAATCCGCCGGATTCTGAATACAGAAAAGCGGTCAAAGAATATATGGAAAAATTTGCCGATGATCCGTCAGTCGTTTATGTTGAGAATCCTAAGAACATGGGTGCTTCGCTTGCACGTAACAACGGTATAGCTGCTGCAAAGGGCGAGTACATAGCTTTTCTTGACGATGATGATCATTATTGGGAAGAAAAGACCGAAGCTCAGGTTAATTTCATGATTGAAAATGATTGTGATATGTCATTTTCCAATGTTACGGCAATGAACAGGAACGGTAAGGTTGTTGATTTCCGTGACTACAGCTTTGTTGTAAAGTATGATAAGACTTCGCTGCTTAAGTACCACCTCATGAAGAACCTTGCAGGTACGGCAACATTCATGTACAGGACGGAAGCGCTTAAAAGAATAGGCGGTTTTGACGATATGAAGATGTCCCAGGAATATATGCTCATGCTCAAGAGCATTGAACAGGGGCTTAAAATAAGATATCTTAACCGTTCGGATGTTTGCGGTGTACGCGACAGCGAGATGGAGCAGATATCGCAGGGCATGAACAAGATAAGGGGAGAAAAACGCCTCTTTGAAATAAAGAAGCAGTATTATCATGTGTTAACGCTTCGTGAGCGTATGTATGTCCGCTTCAGGCATCAGGCGGTTATGACTGTTGCATACAGGCGTAATAAGATGTATGGCAAAATGCTCCTTTCGGCATTCCTGATGTGCGTATATTCACCGCTTGACTGCATATATGAAATGTGGGATTTTGTCACCAAAATATTGAGAAGAAGAAAAGCGGAATCCAAGAGAGATGATTAAGAATATAATATTTGATTTCGGAAATGTAATAGCAAAATTTGAGCCCATGAGTATTGCGGCTCATTTTTGCGAGGATGAAAAAGACGTTTCCTGTATAATAAAAGCCGTTTTTGAAAATTGGGGCGACATTGATGCAGGCAGGATAGAGTATAAAGACTATGTTGAAAAAGCAAAATCGCTTGTCCCTCAAAGGCTTGAAGCAACCGTTGAAACGCTTATGCGTGATTGGTATAAAATCCTTCCCCCCGTTGAGGGAATGGACGAGATGATTCGCTTTTTCAAAAAAGAGGGCAGGGGCATATATCTTTTGTCAAACGCACCTACGTATTTTTCTCAAAAGAGCAAAATATTTGAAATTCTCGAAATATTTGACGGCAAGGTGTTTTCTGCGGATATAAAAATGTCAAAGCCCAACGCGGATATATTTGAGTATTTGCTCAACAAATATTCGCTCAAGCGTGAGGAATGTTTGTTTATTGATGACCTTTTGCACAATGTGGAGGGTGCAAAAGCGTGCGGAATAGAAGCCTATCATTTTGACGGTGATACAAAAAAGCTTAAATCATATATTTTGGGAGAGTAAAGTGGATATTATAGGAACCATCCTTGGGATATTGGCAGGAATAGTCGGTATGATTATCACCGTATGCTATTTTCACTCCAATTTTTATATTGTGCTGCCTCTTATCTTGAAAAGAAAAACAAAGCAAGCCAAAGCTGATCACAGATATGGTTTTCTCATTTGTGCAAGAAATGAGGAGGCGGTTATCGGAGACCTTATAAAAAGCATAAAATCTCAAAACTACCCCCAAGAGCTTATTAAGATATATGTGATGGCGGATAACTGCACCGATTCTACGGCAGAGTGTGCTTGCATGGCAGGTGCAACCAAGGTTTTTGAACGCTTCAACAAGCAGGAAGTCGGCAAGGGCTATGCACTCAAAGCTCTTTGCAAAGAGATTTTAAAAGATGATGAAGCCATGGAGTGCGAGGGCTTTTTCGTTTTTGATGCGGACAACCTGCTTGATAAAGACTATACGGCACGCATGAATGATGCTTTTGATTCCGGTGCAAGAATTGCGACGGGCTACAGGTCAACATCGAATTTCAATGACGGTTTTTTGGCGGCAGCCTGCGGCTACTATTTTATCCGAGATTGCTACACAATGCATAATTCACGCACATTGATAGGCTCAAGCACCATGGTAACGGGTACGGGCTGGCTTTTTGCTGCGGATATCCTCAAAAAGGAAAACGGCTGGAATTATACCCTGCTTGCCGAGGATTCCGAATTTACGGTTGATCAGGTATCAAAGGGCGAAAAGTCCGTCTATTGCCACGATGCAATATTCTATGATGAACAGCCAAATACTTTTTTGCAGTCTTGGAAGCAGAGAAAGCGTTGGCTCAAGGGCACTGCACAGGTAATATCACACTATTGGAAACCGCTTCTTCGCGGTATATTCAAGAACAAGGGCAACCGCTTTGCCTGCTATGACTTGCTCGTAAGTTTAGCCGCAGCAGCGCATATGACAGCAATAGCGTTTATTGTCGGCGCTGCGAACTGCTTTTATTCGATGATAAGGGCGGCAAGCGTTTCGGAAGCTTTAATAATTGCACTTGCTTTTGTTCTCGGCTTGTACGTTGCATTTTTAATGATGGCAGTAGTGCCTGTTCTTGCCTGCCATAAGCGCATACCGATGAGCTTTTCAAAAAAGCTTGCATATTTGCTTTTGTTCCCTTTTTATATGGCAACATATATGCCGATTGCAGTTTCGGCAGTTTTTGGAAAGAAAACAGAATGGGTACCGATAAAGCATGGCGAAAGCAAGGAACGCAGGTTTTATATGTAATAACGGTAACATTTCCTCCTTATTATGTAATATACATATTACGGAGGAATTTTTATGAAGAGAATAATACCGCTTTATGGGAAAAAGAAAAATTATACACTTTATATGAACAGCATGGGCAAAAGTACGGTTTTTGAGCTGCCGGATTCCTTTAATGCAAGGCACGCTGTACTGTATGTTGTGGGTGACTCCCTTTTTCGCTTGCCTCTTTGGGACAAAAACAGAGTGACCGTTTCGGGCGAGATTCGGTTTGACTCGGTCTTCCTTGTCATAGATGGGGCTATAGCGGCAGAAAGTGGGCTCAAGGGGGACAAACGCACGCGCGAACGCATAAAAAGCATGATTTTGAACCGCGAAAGTGAGGAAAAGTTAAAAGAGTGTGCGGAGCAAAAGGAAACTGAAAGCGAAGCGGAGACCGACAATAAAACCGAGAGCGAAACCGAAACAGAACCGGAAAGCGAAACTGAAACGGAAAATCAGGCGGAAGCTGAATATCAGTCACAGGCAATACAGGAAATAATAAACAGGGCGAGGGAGCTCTTTTCGTTTCTTGAACAGGCGAACTTCGGTGCAGACAGTAATAAGGAAGAAACGAAGCAGGCGACAGAGGAAGCAGCAGAAGAAAGCTTCAATCCGTTCCCTGAAGAATTTCCGAATGCGAGCTTTCAAAGAAGGATATGTCCGAGAACGGGAAGGGCTTTTCTTGAGGGGAAATACGAAACCGATAACGGACAGTTTGCAATATGGGCAGTCAGGGGCGGATACAGGTCATTGACGCCGAGAATGAGGAAAAACGGCTATCAAAGGTTCATAAGAGCAAGCGACGGAAGCACTTATTGGCTGAAAATAATGCAGAAAAACGGATAATATAAAATATATAAAATGGGTTTACCACAAGATGTATGGACAAGAGTGAAACCGTGGCACAAGAGTATAAAAAAAGTCTTGAAAAAAGCCCAAAAACAGATAATTTTAGTTGACATAAACGCCTTGATATGGTAAATTAAATCGGTACCCCGTAAAAGGGGCTTTATTTAAGTATGTTCATCTATGGGGCATAGGAGGTATATTATGCGCGTTAAAATCACACTTGCTTGCACAGAATGTAAGCAGAGAAACTACAATACTTTCAAGAACAAGAAGAACGATCCCGATCGTATCGAGTTCAGCAAGTACTGCCGTTTCTGCCACAAGCACACCGTTCATAAGGAAAGCAAGTAAGCTTGGAAAGGACGATATAATGGCTAACAAGGAAAAGAACGTTCCGGCAAAGACAGAGAAGAAGGCTAAGAAGCAGAACAAGATTGCTAAGTTCTTCAAAGAGGTTTTTGGCGAAGTAAAGAAGGTTACATGGCCCACTCCCAAGGAGCTTGTTTCTTATACAATCACGGTTATCGTTTTCATTGCGATCTTTGCAGTTGTAATCGGTTTGTTGGATCTCGCTTTCGGTCAGGGCTTGGGACTTTTGGCAGCACTGTAAGGAGAAAATATGTCCGAAGAAGCAAAGTGGTATGTAGTACATACCTATTCGGGTTATGAAAACAAGGTAAAGGAAGACCTTGAGAAGTCGGTAGAAAACCGCCATCTTGAGGACCTGATACTTGAAATCAAATATCCTACAGAAGAAGTCATCGAAGTCAAGGATGGCAAGCGCAAGGTTACACAGCGCAAGGTATTCCCCGGATATGTCATGGTAAAGATGATAATGAACGACCATACATGGTATGTCGTTCGTAATACACGCGGCGTTACCGGTTTCGTTGGCCCGGGATCAAAGCCTATACCGCTTTCCGATGAGGAAGTTACGGCAATGGGCGTTGA
This sequence comes from Clostridia bacterium, assembly GCA_017407205.1. GTDB lineage: Bacteria > Bacillota > Clostridia > Christensenellales > CAG-138 > RGIG3096. The sequence continues at coordinate 61,687 of JAFQXA010000017.1, read as the reverse complement.
GCGTATTCCGATCAGGCTTGACATTACAGTCGGTGAGAATGTCCGCATTATATCAGGTCCGCTTGAAAACTTCATCGGTACCGTTGAAGGTCTTGATACTGAACGTCAGAAGATTAAGGTCGTTGTTTCAATGTTCGGGCGTGATACACGCGTAGAGCTTGACTTTATACAGGTTCAGAAGATATAAAATATCAAGGCAAGAGTTTTTAGTTTAAGTGTTTATGTGCTCCCTGTTTTTGGGAGTTTGCATAGTGGGAGGCATTTAATGCCGCTCGCACCACATTATTTTTAGGAGGAAAACCATAATGGCAAAAAAGATTACGGGATACATTAAATTGCAGATCCCGGCCGGCAAAGCAACACCGGCACCGCCGGTAGGTCCCGCATTGGGTCAGCACGGCGTAAACATCATGGGCTTTTGTAAAGAGTTCAACGAGAAGACAAATAAGCAGGCTGGCTTGATAATTCCTGTAGTTATCACAGTTTATCAGGATCACTCATTCTCGTTCATTACAAAGACACCCCCGGCACCCGTTCTCATCAAGAAGGCTTGCGGTATAGAAACAGCATCAGGCAGACCTAACACACAGAAGGTTGCTTCTATAACAAAGGCTCAGATCAAAGAGATCGCAGAGATGAAGATGCCCGACCTTAATGCAGCATCAGTAGAAACTGCTATGAGCATGATAGCAGGTACTGCACGCAGCATGGGTATTACAGTAGCTGACTGAATGTAAGTGATTGTGGGAGGCAAAAGCCGTTATTACCACAGGGAGGATAAAAAATTATGAAACATGGTAAGAAATATGTAGACAGTGTCAAGGCTATTGACAAGCAGAAGCTCTATGATCCCCAGGAAGGTATAGAAGCAGTCTTGGCAACAGGCAAGGCAAAGTTTGATGAAACCGTTGAGGTTTCAGTACGTTTGGGTGTTGACCCCCGTCACGCAGACCAGCAGGTTCGCGGTGCGGTAGTTCTTCCCCACGGTACAGGTAAGAAAATTAAGGTTTTGGTATTTGCAAAGGGCGAAAAGGCTAAGGAAGCTCAGGAAGCCGGCGCAGAATACGTTGGTGATGATGACCTCGTTCAGAAGATTCAGTCTGAAAACTGGTTCGATTTCGACGTTTGCGTAGCAACACCCGACATGATGGGCGTTGTTGGTCGTATAGCTCGTGTTCTTGGTCCTAAGGGCTTGATGCCTAACCCCAAGAGCGGTACAGTTACAATGGACATCGCAAAAGCTATTGCTGATATCAAAGCAGGTAAGGTTGAATACCGTGTAGATAAGACAAGTATCGTACACGTTCCCGTCGGCAAGGTTTCATTCGGCACAGAAAAGATTTCCGAGAACCTCCAGACATTGATGGAAGCTATCATCAAGGCAAAGCCGGCAGCAGCAAAGGGCACATACATCAAGAGCCTCGTTCTCTCAACAACAATGGGCCCCGGCGTTAAGTTCAACCCCATGAAGTTCTAATTAAAACGAACAAACACAAAGCCTCGTCTTGTGGCACCTTCTCATGGAAGGTGCCACAGTTATATTCGCCTTGACAGGCGAGTGATATTGCGAAGCAGGATATACAGCTGTCGCCGTGTGATATTGTCTTACGGACAGCTATAGTGGCGAATATAATATAACAAAAGCCAAAGGCTTTTATATAACTTTGCCTAAAGGTAAAATATAACTGCAAACTAAAAGTTTGCAATATAACTATTTAACCCCTCTGCCAAACGGTGACGGAGGGGCTTTTTTTAGTTTAGTGCATCATATGTTTTGTTGGAGCTTTATTCGTTTTCGAATATTGTTTCATTCATCAAATCAAAATCCAAAAACTCGGAAACCGTCATATTAAGACCAACTGCGAGCCTGTGCAGTGTTCTCAAAGACGGATTTTTCGTATGTCCCTTTGAGATATTATCCAATGTGGACTGTGTTAATCCCGATATGGTTGCCAACCTGTTCAATGTAATATTCTTTTCTTCGCATATCTGATTCATGCGAAAAGCAATAGCCTGTGCGTATGTCATAATTCAACTCCGTTAACCATACAACGTTAATTTACTTCAAAGGTAGCAAAAATATGCAGACTACATTAACCGTGTGCGGTTGACAAACGAAATAAATCAAGCTATTATAACCGTGCAAGGTTAAATTGAAAGGGGAAGCATATGAAGCTGAAGATGTCTTGTTGTTTTACGGGGCATAGACCTGAGAAACTGGCATGGAAAAAAGATGAATATGATGAGGCTTGTTTGCGGTTGAAAAAAGAATTGCTTTTATATATAACAAAACTGATTGAATTGGGCGTATGCCGATTTTATACAGGCATGGCAATGGGTGTAGATATTTGGGCTGCCGAAATCGTTTTGGACATGAAAAATAAATATCGTGATAAAAACATACAGCTTATTGCAACTATTCCTTATGAGGAACAGGCAAAAAATTGGACGGATGAATGGAAAGAAAGATATACCAATGTTTTAGAGTTTGCAGACAAGATAATCCTGTTACAAGAACAATATACGCGAGGGTGCTTTTATGCTCGAAACCGTTACATGGTGGACAATAGTTCTTTTGTTATTGCGGTATTCAATGGGGAGGAGGGCGGAACGAAGTATACGATAGATTATGCAAAGAAAAAGGGTCTTCGAATAAAGATATTAGATCCGCGAGAATATGTTTAACTGATTTAATTAAATGACAGTACAATCCCTCCGTCACCTTGTCGTGACGGAGGGATTGTTATATTTTCCCGCATCTGTTTTCCGTCGCTTTTTTAAAAGCGACCGGGGTGTGGGGCGGAGCCCCATGAAAAATTGACAGAAAAGCAGCTTTCTTTTGCATAATTGGGCATACTTATGTTATAATGATAAATCATGGAAAATGGGAGGCGTATACATGAAAACGGCTCAGAGTGCAAGCGCGTATAATGTTAAAATTAAGCTTGCGGCTGCTTCGCCTGCTCTTGTGCTTGGTGATGTTGAGGCAAATGCAGAGTCGATAATTTCTGTTGTGAAGCGTGCAGACAAAGAGGGTACCCATTACCTTGCTTTGCCGGAGCTTTGCCTGGTCGGTGCCACGCTTGGTACGCTTATGCGGCAGCCCATTGTCCTGGACGGTGCAAAGAGGGCACTTGAGAGAATTTGTCGGGAGACGAAGCAGGTTTCGACTGTGTTCTCGGTAGGGTTGCCTTATGAGATAAACGGATGCGTGAGAAGCTCTGTGGCGGTTGTTTCAAGGGGCAGAGTTCATGCTATAGTGCCGTGTGACTGTTCGTATATGCCTTTTGGCTTCCTGCCCGAGCTTGACTATTGCGGTGACGGGGACAATACTGTGATACCGATGTCTAAAGTGGCGGTAAGGTTTGGCAATGAGATATTTGACGAATGTATAACGCCCAAGGTACAAAATCGTTTTGTTGTGTTCATGCCGTCGGCTGTCAATGCAACTGCAAAGAGCTTGTCGTGCACGCAGAAGATGCTTTCAAAGTACAGTGCAAGAACGGGCGCCGCGATATTGTATGCTTCGCCAAATAGCGGCGAATCCGTGACGAATGCGGTGTTTGACTCGTACTGTGCGATAGCTTTAAACGGCGAAGTGGTAAAAGAAAGCGAGCCGTTTTCGGATGATGCGTTTATAACATATGAGGCTGACCTTTCAAAGCTTAATGCCTTTGAGCCGTATCTTGAGAAAGAGGACGATAAGGCAACTTACTTGAGCCGAGATGAAGAAGAATGTGAAAAAGAGTGCATAAGAATACTCGATTTGCAGGCGAATGCCTTAAAGAGAAGGCTTTTACATATAGGCTCAAAGGGCTTTATAATAGGCGTTTCGGGCGGTCTTGACAGCACGCTTGCACTGCTTGCGGCAGTAAGGGCTGCGGACTTGGCAGGGATTCAAAGAAAATGCGTTGTCGGCGTTTCGATGCCCGGCTTTGGTACGAGCAAGCGTACAAAGGGCAATGCCGATCTTCTTATTGAGGCACTTGGTGCGACATACCGCGAGATAAATATTGAAAAAGCGTGCATTCAGCACTTTGAAGATATAGGACATAGTCTTGATGATTACAGCGTTGTGTATGAAAATACACAGGCGAGGGAAAGAACTCAGGTTTTGCTTGATATTGCAAACAAGGAAAACCTTATAGATATTGCAACGGGCGATTTGTCCGAGTCCGCGCTTGGGTGGACGACGTTTAACGGTGACCACATGGGGCAGTACGGTATAAATGCTTCTATTCCCAAGACCGTCATGAGAAAGGTCGTTACAGTTGCAAAGGGGCTTTATAAAGAAGCCGAAAGCGTGCTTGACAGCATACTTTCAACGCCCGTAAGTCCTGAGCTTTTACCGCTTGACGAGAAAGGCGAAATTGCCCAGAAGACGGAAAGCGTTATCGGGCCGTATGAGCTTCATGACCTGTTCCTGTATAGGTTTTTGACTTATTCGGAGACACCCGAAAAGCTTTACGAATACGCATTACGGGAGACGGAGTTTTCCGAGGAGGAAGTATATAAAACGCTTGGGGTTTTCCTGAAACGGTTTTTTACCCAGCAGTTTAAAAGAAACTGCGCACCTGAGTGTCCCAACATACTTTTCACGATAGCACCCTTTTATGTAACGGTGCCGTCGGATATCAAGAGCAATATCTGGATTAAAGAATACGAAAATATAAAAAGGAGTTAATATTCCAATGAAAAACGTTTATGACATATTGGCAGAAAGAGGTTACATTAAGCAGTGCTCACATACCGAGGAGCTTTATGAGCTTTTGGGCAAGGAAAAGGTAACTTTTTATATCGGCTTTGACCCGACAGCGGACAGCCTGCATATCGGACACTATGTTGCACTCATGACGATGGCCCATATGCAGAGAGCAGGACATCGCCCCATCGTGCTTTTGGGCGGCGGTACTGCTGCAATAGGTGACCCGTCGGGCAAGACGGATATGCGCCGTATGATGACACTTGAGGAGCTTGACCATAACGCATCCTGCTTCCAGGCACAGATGGCAAGACTTATTGATTTTTCAGACGGTAAGGCTATTATCCGCAATAATGCGGACTGGATAAGAGGGCTTAACTTCCTTGAGTTCATGCGTGATATAGGCGTCATGTTCTCGGTAAACAGAATGTTGTCAGCAGAGTGCTACAAACAGCGTATGGAACGCGGTCTGACATTCTTTGAGATGGGTTATATGCTCATGCAGAGCTATGACTTTTTGGTACTTAACCGCGAAGAGGGCTGTGTATTGCAGATGGGCGGTGACGACCAGTGGAGCAATATGCTCGGTGGTGCAGATCTTATTCGCCGTAAGGAACAGAAGAGCGCATTTGCACTTACAACTGCACTTTTGACAACGAGCGAAGGCAAGAAGATGGGTAAGACCGAAAAGGGCGCTTTGTGGCTTGATAAGGAGAAGACTCCCGTATATGATTTCTATCAGTACTGGAGAAACATAGATGATGCAGACGTAAAGAAGTGCTTGTGCCTGCTTACGTTCATACCCGTTGAAGAAATTGAAGAAATGTGCAAAGAGGGCGGTGCTGCACTTAACGCTGCAAAGCGTACACTTGCATACACGCTTACTGCACAGGTACACGGCGAAGAAGAAGCTCAGAAGGCACAGAGTGCAGCGGAAGCTCTTTTCAGCGGTGGCGGAAACATTGAAAACATACCGACGGTTGAGCTTGATAAGGAAGCAATCGAAAGTACTTCCTTGCGCGTTGTTGACCTTCTTGTAATGGGCAATCTTTGCAAGAGCAAGTCCGATGCACGCAGAATGGTTGAGCAGGGCGCCGTATTTGCAGACGATGAAAAGGTTACAGACGTATCCGCTTCAATCGACGAAGCAAAGCTTGCTGACGGTGTAATTCTTAAAAAAGGCAAAAAGGGCTTTGTAAGGGTAATCGGTAAATGACCTCGATGTCACAGCCGTCGTTTTTGACGGTAAAGAAGGATTCCGAGATCGAATTTACAGTAAATAAGTCGCGTTTTATAGGCAGATGCTTTTTGGTAAAGAGCGAGGAGGAAGCACTTTCAAAGCTCAATGAGATACGAAAAAAGCATTGGGACGCAACACACAACTGCTTCGCATACAGAATCGGCAAAAACGGGGCAATTGCACGCTTTAGTGATGACGGAGAGCCGTCATCAACAGCGGGAAAGCCGATGATGGACGTGCTTCTTGCAAAGGATATTACCGATGTTCTGTGCATTGCAACGAGATATTTCGGCGGTATACTCTTAGGCTCGGGCGGTCTTGTGCGTGCATACTCGAAAACTGCAAAGGACGCGGTTGAAGCGGCAGGCATAATGAAAAAAACATATGCCGTCTGCATGAGTGTAAAGGTTGATTATCAGAATTATTCCGTGGTTGAGGCGTATGTGCGAAGCAAGGGAAAGCTTACAGACTCAAACTTTTGCGAACACGTTGAGCTTTCTGTGTTTATTCCCGAAAACACGGCGGAAACATTCAGGTCTGAGCTTGTAGAGCTTACAAACGGCAGAATAACGGTGGAAAAGACCGATATATCGGATTATATTGATTTGGGGTTATAGTATTATGACAGCAAAAACAAGGAAATGGATAATTGCACTGCTCGTTGCGTTTGCGGTAATGTGCATATCGGTGGTGGCGTCAGCGTCAGTGTCGGTAAGCGTATCACCGTCCGCACTTGCATCTGAAGGAGAGGCGACGTTCTCGCTTAAAATCAAGAATGACGATGCTGATTCTATGGAGAATATCAAGATAAAAAGCTCCTATGATGCTGTAAGCTTTCAGACATCGGGCATCACGATAGCCGAGGGCGGTGAGCATACTTTCGTCGCGAGTGCCCGCGTGAGCGAGGAAATGCTTGATACTTCGATAACATTTACCGTTTCGTGGATGCAGGGCGGAGAGGAAAAGACGGCGGAAACCTCCGTCAAGGTAAAGCGTGCCACCGCAAACTCGATAAGTGTAAGACGTACTGTTTCGTCCCGTCAGGCTTCACCCGGTGAGACCATAACAATAAAATATACGGTTAAAAATCAGAATTCCGTACAGATAACCAATGTTTCGATAACCGATAAGGAAATCGGAGGTTCTTCGCCGATAGTTTCGGGCATAACCATTGCTCCCGGTGAAAGCTATGAGTACAGCTATCAATACAAAATGGGCTATTCAACGGTTGTTTCACAGCCTGTTGTAAAGTATTCAAGCGGTTCATACACGAGAACGTATGACGGCGCAGAGCCGATGACTCTCGGTATGGTAAATACAAAGCTTACGGTTGAGGTAGAGCAGGGCCTTGGTACCCAGGACGGAGTTGTTTTCACGCTTTATCTTACAAACAACGGCAACCAGAAAATAAAGGATATAAACATTGTTGATGAGCTTGGCAAGCGTGTAACGAGCGAGTCATTCACTTTGGCAGTAGGCGAAACGAAGTCACTCACATACAAGGTTTCAAACGAAAAGGAACGCTACGTTGTGTTTACGATAACGGGTGTTGATGCAAGCGGTGAGGCGTACAGCGATAAGACGGAGAGCAAGGTCGTCCGTCCGTATATCGACCCCACCTCGCTCGGTATGGAGTTTGGCGTTGCGGTTTTGAAAACGCTTGATGAGAACGGTTCAATAACGGTAAGATTCACGGTCAACAATACGGGCAGTATATACTATTCGTCCGTTGTGATAAGTGAAAAGGAAGCCGGCACAATCTGCAGTCTTACAAATGTTGAGCCCGGCACAAGACAGATGGAAGAAACCGTATATGTCGGTTTGCCGAGGGACCTTGTGTTTACACTTGAGGTAAAGGACCCCGTCGGCAACCCTTATACATATACAGCAAATCTTTCTGCCGATTATATCGGTATTTCAGATGTTATAAACGCTAATCCCACAGCCGAGGGCAATGCCATAGACCGCGTGGGAATAGCAATTGATAATGCCGCAAGCAATGCACTTGTCACAATGCTCATAGTTTTGGGCGTTCTGTGTGCACTTGCAATAACAGCACTTGTTATGTTAACTTCAATGGAAAAGAAGCTCAAGGCACGTGCTGCGGCAAGAAAGCGTGCAAGGTTGAACGGCGAAGAATAACTTTGAAAGCTTTACGCTTTTCATTCGCAAAATTCAATAGGAATATTTTCAAAAGCGACGGTTAAAGTGCCGTCGCTTTTTTCGTTTTTGTCGGCGGTATGCTCAAGTAAAAGCTTCGCCGCAGTTATTCTGTCCGATGTTTTTTGCTTTTCGTCCGTGCAAATAAGCTCCAGAACCTTCAAAATTTGCTCGTAGTTTATATCCGTGTCCGTGTCTGTATTCATTAAAATACCTCCTTGTTGTATTGGACACACAAATTAAAAGGCGATTGAGGCTGACAATTAAAGCAGGACAGAGTTTGTCAGCTTCAAAACACGGCACTATAAGTCGTCAGCATCCTGCACTGGTATTTTGTCGTCCTTACCCGTGCCTGTATAACTGCCTAAAACATCCGTGCTGTTTTTCCGTCTGCTTGTGCGGCGGAAGGTTTCAATAATGCTTGAAATATTTATTTTCTGTTTCATGCATTTAGTGTTTGCGTGTTTGCCTTATTTAATTCATGTGTTTGATTTGTTTTTTTTCGCATGAGTGCAAGTGCCTGAGCTTTTGAGTCAAACATCAAAAGCTCAAGTGCAACATCGCCGGTGATTATTCCCATGCTTGCAAGCTGCAATATGAGATCATTGTGCGCTGCGACGGAGAATGAATTTGCACGCTGAACCTTTACGCTGACTTTAAATTCAAGCGGTATTTTGTTGCCGAGCTCAGTATTCACAAAAAACATATCCGGCGAAAGTGATACCTGTCTTCTGCCGTTCTCGTCTTCAATGGTAATCTGACGCGAAAATACGGAAAATTCCCGCTCGACTTCGATTTCCTGATTAACTGCTTCGCGGAAAGCTTCATGAACGGCTTTTATTGCAAGGCGTGAACGCTTGCTGCTCATTTCCTGCAATGCGGCAATTGCCGAAGCTGCCGTTACACCGCCCATTGTCATACCGCGTGAGAAATCATTGCAGCCGCTTTCTTCTTTTATGGAAGTCCTTATGGAGTTTGCAAAATCGATTATGTAAGAAGGCAGCGGTGATGTGGGGAACCATGTTACGCCGTTTAAGTTTTCACCGCGGTGAACCTCCTTGCTCCAATCCCTCAAATCGTCAATATCAAAGCCTGATGCACCTGTTACAAGCAACTTATTGTGTGAAGCCATGAGAGCGTTTTTCATAACTATCTGGTCAAGCTTATCAGAGTAAAGCTGTGCACTCTTGAACATATCGATTATGCCATAGCCCAGGCATGAGCCCTTTCGTGCAAAAAGCGGAGTTACCGTAAACGGATATTCACCGTGTGAAAAATAGCCTTGGGGCTTTAATTCCCGACTGTCTTCGAGCAGAATTCCGCCCGCAAGCTTGAGCATATGGATTGAATACATACCCGTTTGAGGATTGTATTCCCTTTTCCAACACTCGATCAAAAGTATGTTGTCGTTCGTGTCTGCATTCAAAACATCGTCGCGAAGCCTGCCTACCCTGAAACGGTCGCTCTTCATCTCACCTGCCTCGTTGGGATAATGATTGTAAAACCATTCCTTTGTGTAGGGCGTGAACTTGAAAACTGCTCTTGAATCCTGAATATCCGTGCAGCAGGGGTCAAACATTATGTTTCTTGGGTCAACATGACGAATAAACGTACCGCCGAGGGAATGATTCAATGTTTCGTCATAGCCTGTTTCCTGTATCATGTAGCCGCCGACAGTCAGGTCGTGCGTAAGCTCACCAAATTCCTTCATATAACGGCACTCTGTATGGTTTTCCTTGATGAGCGTAGAGAGCGTTTTGGCAAGCTCATCGTATTCTACGCGGTCGGACGTTATGACCGCTTCGGGGAAGTTGTCCATGAGGTCGCTTCGCATATTCTCAACTGTACTGTGAAGTATGGGCGTTACGGGTCTTGGCTCGTTTGCGTCTTCTGTCGGGATATCGTACCAATGCTCGCCGCGATAAAGTCTTTCACACCTGTCAAGGCGTTCCCACTCTGCGGTATACGCATTCTTGAATTCGTCGAACAGCGAATAAATCTGTTCGGCTTCCTGTTCTTTTGAAAGTTTCATTTTTTATTCCTCCTAAAATATTTGTTCTGTCAGTTCAAAGAAAGAAATCCGCCCGACGGCTTGGGTGAGTCAAGCGGATTATAGGGCTTTGCCTTTATGACGGGCTTTGCCGTGCTCACGCCCGGCCTTGACATCAAAGCATAGCGCAAGGATTCGGGGGCGTGGTCCTCACCGTCTCCTGCATCTTCCCTGTTATGGGTGTCAAATGTGAGCAGAGGAAGCGTTCTTATAAGATTTTCACAGCATGAAAACGCTTGCCAATACGGAGTGGAGTCGGGAGCATCGGCAAGAAAAGCACGCACTCTTTGCCAGCCTGCTACTCTTGAGTTGTCGGCAGGGGTAAGGGGTACCGACGAAAGTGCGAACAGCTCCGCTATGCTTTCGCCCTCAAAGCCTCCTTCGTTTTTCAAAACAGCACCGCGTTTTTGCCACATATCGGGGGAAGCTACCGTATAGGATATGTTTTCACCTGCTGAAAGCTCAAGTATGCGTGCTGCTACGCTGTCCGCGCGCATAGTGCGTACATAAAGCTCGCGGTAGGTATAAACGTGTCCGTCACCTGATACAGCGTGCCACAGTACGGCACAGGGGTCGTTATAGCCCCAGTCTATGGAGCGAAAACGCTTCCACCACGACGGTATTTCAAAAGGCTCAATAACGTGCTTCCGGCGTGAAAATTCACGGAAGAACTGTCCTGCGTGAACATCCCAGTCACCGTAAAGGTGGGCACGCTTCAAGTCCTCGGGCAAGCTTTCAAGCTGGCGGATATAATTCTCGTCAGCATTTAAAAGCACCTTGTTATCCCAAATGCTTGCAGGTATGAAAGCGTAATCCTCGCCCTTTTCCTCGCCCTCGTAAAGCCTGTCGATAAAGAGCCGTTTTACCCATGCGTGCCCCACGTTGCCGGGATTGCACGTGTAATACATACGCGGAGAGAAATCCGTTCGCACAGTACGGTTGCAGGTAGTCAAAAAGTGCATCTGTTCTTCCGTAAAATGCGTCGCCTCCTCAAGACCGATAACGTCGTACTCCTGCCCCTGATACTGATAAACATCGTTCACGCTGTCGCAGTATCCAAGCTTGATTCGTGAGCCGTTGGGAAATTTCAATACACGCTCCGTTGAATTGTAGTTTGCAATGTGAGAAAGCTCGCGAAGAAGCGGTATAACATGGTTTTCGCGAAGCTCTGTTAATGTTCGTCTCAAAAGCAAACAGTTGAGGTTCGGATAATATAAAGAAAGCAATACGAGCTTTCGTCGCATTGCCCAGCTTTTGCCTCCGCCCCTTGCACCACCGTATGCCGTGTGCCTTGCACGTGACAGGAAAAATTCTTCCTGCTTCGGGTTCGGCTGCCCCTTTAAAATAAGGTTCAAATTCTTTTCACCTCCTTTCCTGTAAAACAAAAAAAGCCCCGAAAAAGGGCTTCCCTGCAAGAAGATATATTTGGTTGTAGTGAGTATAACAGAGGCAAAAGTGAATGTAAAGTGCAAAAAAATTGCATGAAAATTGCGTGCATAGTGCAGGTAAAATGTCTGATTACTGCATGAGGCTTGCAAGGGTGAAAAAATGAGTCCCATTTTTGGTACTCGATAAAAAAGTACTATTGCATATGACGATTTATCGGTGTATGCTCATAAAAAACATAGAACAAATGTTCGATAAATTGGAGGTATAAAATATGAGTTATAACAGAAATGATGAATATGAAAACTATATGATGAATTCGCTGGCGCTTGAAAGGTACTACGGCGGAAGTGAGGCAGACAAGGTCTCACGCCGCGAGATGGAAAAGAGAGCAATTCAGGCAACAGAGAGGCGTTTGTATGCACTTCCTATATTGATGCAGAGGATTGAGGATAACAGGGAGGAGCTAAATGAACTTGAAAGCTGCGGTAAGGATGCATTAAGAGGGCACTCAATGTCACTTGTAAGACTTATCCGTCCGGGAATGAGGCTGGACCCTGACGAAGTGCATGAGGCACAGCTTGGTGAATTGCGCGCAAGGCTTGCGGCTGACGAGAGGGAAGTCAGGAAGATGCAGGCCGTTCTGAATGATTTGACGGAGGACCCTTATTATGCAACAATCGAGCTTAAATATATAAAGGGAGAAACCGACATGGAGATATCAAAAAAACTCTGCTGCGATCCGAGTACTGTCGGCCGCAACAGAGCGAGACTTTTAAAGCGTATGGCAATAAGGCTTTACGGTTCCATGATGCTTTGATTTACTCAAGACCGTGACGGTAAAGCTGGCGGTTGTCAAGCGCCCATACACGCTCTGAAAATTCGCCTGCCGATGTTTTATCAAGTATATCAAACATGGAAAACAGCCTTGCATCAAGCAAGTCAACCGTGCTGACTATTTCAGCTTCGGGGAACATGGGCGGACGCGGACTTCCGTGTTCCGCGGTGCCGTGATGTGATAAAAGCATATGCTGAAGAAGCGTTTTTACCTCATCGTCTATCATTAGCTCCGCTGCTGCCTGTTCCAAAATTGCAACACCCAGGTTTATGTGACCGAGGAGCTGTCCTTGCGTACTGTATGCGGTTGCAAGTCCAAGCTCACCAACTGATAGCTCTGTCAATTTGGCTATGTCGTGAAGTATTATTCCCGAAAAAACGAGGTCGGAGCTTATTGAGGGGTAAATTTCCTTATAAACGGAGAGGAGTGCTTTTGCTGATTTGAGCATGGATACCGTGTGGAACAACAGTCCGCCGCGCATTGCGTGATGAATTTTCAATGCGGCAGGAAAAACAAGGAGCTTTTCCTTATTGCTTTTCAATATATATTGAGTCAAAAGCTTGATATCACTGTTTTTGAAGCCCTCCGTACAGTCAAAAATCGTGTCATACATGGACTGGGGAGAAAAGGGTGCACAGGGAATGAGGGTGGACATATCAATATCGTCACTGTCATTGACCTTTCTTATTCTGTCAACCTTGAGCTGCTCTGCATCCTTCCATTGCGAAACACTGCCGCGTACTTTAATTACTGTGTCGGGATAGAAAGTGCCGTGAACGGACAAATCATAATCCCATAGTTTCGCCGCTATTTCACCGCCTGCGTCGGCAATTATCAGATCAAGATATTCGCTGCCTTTAACATTCGTTTTTATCTGTGCACTTTTAACTATGCAAAAGCCTTCAACCTGGTTAGTAGCTGAATTTATAACATTATCCAAAAGTTTCATTCTGCCCATAAAAAACTCCTTTGCTTACTGTATATTAAATGAATTTATAAACTCGGTTATGTCATCGCGTGTGACTTTGCTTCCCGATATTGACACGGTTGTGTTCTCGCTTATCTTCCAAAGCAAGAGGTATGCGTTTTCGCCCGTCTTCATAACACGTGCATAGCCTTTTTCCGTTCCGCCCGTTATGTCAGTATCGGAAAGATTTACTGTGAAGAGCATACCGCTTTCAAGCTTGAAAGCATAGGTAGAGAATCCGTCGCACATGGAGGTAGTGCCTTTATAAGTTTCGGGGAGTATTTCTTCAAGTGAAGAGATACTTTCTTTTATGCCGATGAATATGTATTCATACTCAGCAGGTGTATTTATAACAGCTTCCTGCGTAGGCTGCACTGTTTTTGTGGGCAATACAGCCGTATCACCGCCATTTTTTGATGAGCAGGCGGTGAACAGAAAAGTTATTGCAAGTAAAAGAATAATAATCCGATGCATAATTGCCTCTTACATAGTATGATAACAATATTATAATATAATTTTCTTATAAATGAAATAATGAAAAGCTTGCAATTATTCCGTTAAAGGGATAGGATATAAAGTAGAAGTTTTTTGGAGAAAACAAAGAATTATGAAGATAGGTTTTGACAATAAAAAGTATCTCTCCATGCAGGCTGAGCATATTTTGGAGCGTATTGAAAAGTTTGGCGGAAAGCTCTATCTGGAGTTTGGCGGCAAGCTTTTTGACGACTATCATGCATCCCGTGTTCTGCCCGGCTTTGAGCCTGACAGTAAGATGCGTATGCTCATGGAGCTTCGCGATCAGGCAGAGATAGTAATAGTTATAAATTCGGGCGATATAGAGAAAAACAAGGTACGCGGTGACCTTGGCATAACATATGACCTTGATGTTCTGCGTCTTATTGATGCATTCCGCAATATCGGTATGCTTGTGGGCAGTGTTGTTTTAACCCAGTACAGCGGACAGGCTGCTGCCGATGCTTTCAAGGCAAGGCTTGAAAAGCTTGGCCTGCGTGTTTACCGTCATCATATAATTCCCGGTTATCCGAGTGATGTTGAAAAGATAGTAAGCGATGAGGGCTACGGCAAGAACGAGTATATCGAAACAGAGCGTTCACTCGTTGTTGTAACGGCACCCGGCCCCGGAAGCGGAAAGATGGCTACCTGCCTGTCCCAGCTTTATCATGAGCATATCCGCGGTGTAAGAGCAGGCTATGCAAAGTTTGAAACATTCCCTATCTGGAATTTACCGCTCAAGCATCCGATAAACTTGGCCTACGAGGCAGCAACGGTTGATTTGAACGATGTTAATATGATTGACCCGTTCCACCTTGAAGCGTATGGCGAAACTACTGTAAACTATAACCGCGATGTTGAAATTTTTCCCGTACTTAATGAGATTTTCCGCCGTATATACGGCGAGTCGCCCTATAAATCACCCACGGACATGGGTGTTAACATGGTTGGTAACTGCATAATTGACGATGAGGCTTGCTGCGAGGCATCAAAGCAGGAAATTATCCGTCGTTATTATAACGAAATGTGCGCTTCAAGAAAGGGCATGTCAAACAGCGAGACAGTTTCGAAGATGAAGCTCTTGATGAGCAAGGCAAACATCACTTCAGATGACAGAAAGGTTATCGCAGCGGCACTAAAACGCGCGGAAGAAACGGGCGAGCCTGCAACGGCACTTGAGCTTCCTGACGGAACGATAGTAACGGGCAAAACCTCTCCGCTTTTGGGTGCGTGTGCTGCCGTATTGCTCAATTCATTAAAGCATCTTGGTAATATTCACGACAAGATACACCTTATATCGCCCATAATTATCGAGCCGATACAGGAGCTTAAGATAAAGCATTTGGGAAACAGAAATCCGAGATTGCATACCGATGAAATTTTGATTGCGCTCTCCATCGCAGCGGCAACGAATCCGACAGCGGCACTTGCACTTGCACAGCTTCCAAAGCTTAAGGATTGTCAAGCTCATTCAAGCGTCATATTGTCCCATGTTGACGATTCTGTGTTTAAAAAGCTCGGTGTCAACATGACCTGCGAACCGCAGTATGAAACAAAGAAGCTTTACCACGGCAAATAATCAAAATAAAAAAGCCTTGCAGATTTTTCTGCAAGGCTTTTAGTTTGTCTTTATGCAAACAGTAAGAAATAAAGTATTACAAGCACGCCGAGTATTATTCTGTAATAACCAAAGCCCTTAAAGTCGTGCTTCTTTACAAAATTCATGAGGAACCTGATTGAAAGAAGCGAAACAACAAATGCTGAAATCATGCCGACCAAAAGAATTAAAATCTCGAACGATGTGAAAGCAAAGCCGAACTTGACGATTTTTAAGAGGCTTGCACCGAACATGACGGGAACTGCCAGAAAGAACGTAAATTCAGCGGCAACTGTGCGTGAAACTCCAAGGAGCAATGCGCCGAGTATCGTTGCACCGCTTCTTGATGTGCCGGGGAAAATAGCTGCAATAAGCTGGAAAATGCCTATCAGGAGAGCAGTTGTGTATGTTATTTCAGAAAGTGAGTTTATTTTGACGGACTTTTTCTTGTTTATGTTCTCGATGAAAATAAAGCCGATACCAAAGAGTATGAGCATTATTGCAACAACGAGATAGTTCATGAGGTGCTCTTCAAGAAAATCGTCAAACAAAAGACCGACTATTGCGGCAGGTACGCAGGCAATGAGTATTTTAAGCCACATTGACCATGTTTCTCGGCTTGATGTGAGCTTGCCCTCTTTTACAGAGAACGGCCACAGCTTATTCCAGAACATCAACACAACCGCAAGTATTGCACCAAGCTGTATTACGACGAGGAAAACATCCCAGAATTCCGGGCTTACCTTTAATGATACAAATTCTTCGAGCAATATCATGTGCCCCGTACTGCTTATGGGCAGCCACTCGGTTATGCCCTCAACTATGCCGAAAAGCAATGATTTTAAAATTTCAATGAAAGTCTCCATTATTATCCTCCATGACCTTTATATAGAGATTTACTTTAGATAATACTACCATTTGTAAGCTCCTTTGACAATATGCTTGCTTTTTTAATATAATCACAGTATCAAAATTATTTGAGGTAGAGTATGTATTCATTTATAGAGTCAAACAAAGATAATATCATTAAAACATTAAAAACGCTCATCAGCTTCAAAAGCGTTGAGGATACACCCGAACAGGGTGCTCCTTTTGGCATTGAAAACAAAAAAGCACTTGAGTTTGCACTTTCAAAGTCAAAAGAGCTCGGCATAGCAAACTGTGTGGATTTGGACGGCTTTGCAGGCTATGCCGAGGCAGGCGAGGGCGAAGAAATGCTTGCAATACTTTGCCACCTTGATGTTGTACCTGCAGGCGAGGGCTGGGAAAGTGACCCCTTTGAGGCAGTAGTCCGTGACGGAAAAATAATAGGCAGGGGAGCGACTGATGACAAAGGCCCTGCCGTTTGTGCAATGTATGCGCTTGCCGGTGTTCTTGCATCGGGAAAACATTTTAAACGCCGAGTCCGCATAATCTTCGGCTGTAACGAGGAAAGCGGTTGGGGATGCATGAAGCACTACAAGGAAAATGCCGAAATTCCGACAATAGCATTTTCACCCGATGCGGATTACCCGCTCGTAAACTCTGAAAAAGGCATACTCCACGCAACCTTTTCAAAAAAGTTTGACTCAAAGCTTCAAATAACGGCAGGAACTCGTGCAAATGTCGTTGCAGGCAAGGCAACCTTGCGTGCAAAGCTTGATGAACAGGCTTTAAAAAACATATCCTGCCCCTTGCCCTATGAAATCGAGGAAGAAGACGGGAACACAACAATCACCGTATTTGGTGAGGAAGCACACGCATCCCAGCCTGAAAACGGCAAGAACGCAATATGTGCAATGCTCATGCTTTTGAATTCGCTTGACATGGGCGGTGCTGACGGAGAAGTCATAGCTAAACTTTCGGAAAAACTCAAGATGGATATGCATGGCGAAAGCTTACAGCTTGACTATTTCGATAAATCAGGCCGTCTCACGGTGAACGTCGGCAAGCTTGAATGGGACAAGGACGGAATTAAGAATTTGACATTTGATCTCCGTTGTCCCCACACAAAATCCTGCGAAGAAAACCTGAAAGCACTTTTAGAAGCACTTGACGGTTTTGAGCTTGCTTCTACAAGCACGCAAGATGCACTCTATGTTGACGAAAACAGCGAGCTTGTAAACAAACTCCTCACCGTCTACAAAAAGAACACGGGCGAGGAATGTGCAAAGCCCAAGAGCATAGGCGGAGGCACATACGCACGCGCCTTTAAAAACGCGGTCGCCTTCGGTTGCGAAAAAGAAGGAGTGGATAACCGCATACACATGGCAAACGAGTTCATGTATGAAGACGATATTCTCTTCAACACACGCATGATAGCCGATGCGATAGTCGACTTGGCGTGTGAGGAGCAGGAAATAAAAAAGACTACATAAGGAGAACAAAAATGAAACGAGTCTATGATTTTTTGAAAAAGGCAGAAGTGTATTATCTGGCTACGGTGGATGGTGACAGCCCCAGAGTTCGTCCGTTCGGTACGGTGAACGAGTTTGAGGGCAGGCTCTACATACAGACAGGAAAGGCAAAGAGCGTAAGCCGTCAGCTTGCCGAAAATCCCCAAGCCGAAATCTGTGCATTTATGGACGGCGCGTGGATTCGCATAGCTTGTGAGCTTGTGGAGGACGACCGCGTACAAGCAAGAAAGTCGATGCTTGATGCATATCCCAACCTTCGTGCAATGTACGATGAAAACGATGGCAACACTCAGGTGTTTTATATGAAGAACGCTACCGCAACATTCAGCTCATTCGGCAAGGAGACGGAAGAAGTAAAGTTTTGAAATATTACAAAAAGCAACACAAAAAATGTGCCTTGTCATAAGGAAAGCCACCTGTTTTTCAGGTGGCTTTTGCACGGGCGATTACCTTTTTCTGCTTTGATGTTTCAACCGCCTGTTGAGTTCTTATATGATAGCAGAATATGGGACGGGGCAAATAAAAGCGAAGATAGAATCAGTAATATTGACCTTGAGAGTATTCCGCTTGACAAAAACAAGACTGACGGAATAATCGAAAGTGACAATGCTCTGGAGATATTATCTTTTTTCCAAAGAATAATCCACAATGCCAAATAAAGCAATATTAGCAGGCTGTTGATTATAAGGTAAAGTGCAAATGCTTCGTCAGAGGGAAAGCCAAACCAAGTAAAAGGGAAGTTGATTATCATGAATGTTATTGAGCCGAATCTGCCGACCTGCTCAATTGTTTCAATAAGCTTGTTGCTCCATTTGTTTTCAAAGCCGTCCTTGCACTTGATTGCAAAGATGATGTTTGGAATCATGATAGCAACGACAAATATAAGCCCGAATATATTAAACTCCATAAAAGCCCTCGAGAAAATAGTTTATTAAATTATATTTTCACAGCACAAAGAAATCAAGGCTTCTGTTAAAATTGAATAATAGTAAAAATAAGCCGAAAAGAACTTGTTTTTTGCAATTGTTTCGGCTAAAGTGAGAACAGGCGATAATATACCAAGGAGATAGTGAAATGACAAAAATCTTATTTGTCTGCCATGGCAATATTTGCAGAAGCCCCATGGCGGAGTTTGTTATGAAGGATATTGTTGAAAAGGCAGGGCTTGAGGATGAGTTTTATATCGAGTCTGCCGCAACGAGTACGGAGGAGATTGGAGAGAGTGTATATCCGCCTGTTCGCAGTTTGCTTGAAAAGCATGGCATAAGCTGTGAGGGAAAGAGAGCTCGGCAGATAACGAGGGCTGATTATGATAATTTTGATTATATAATCGGTATGGACAGTGCAAATATAAGGAATATGCTTCGCATTTTCGGTGAAGATAGACAGGGGAAGCTCAGCCTTTTGAAGGACTACACGGATTTTCCAGGTGATGTGGCGGACCCTTGGTATACGCGTGATTTTAATCTTACATGGAACGAGGTTGCCTTAGGCTGCAGAGAGCTCTTGAGTGCTTTGCGCAATGATTATGAGTAATACTTTCGGGGAAAGAACAATACTGCATTGTGATTGTAATTCATATTATGCTTCGGTTGAGTCGATAGACAGGCCGGAGCTTAAAGACGTGCCGATGGCGGTATGCGGAGACCCTGATTCGAGGCATGGAATAATACTTGCAAAGAATGAAGAAGCAAAGAAGTACGGCATAAAAACGGCTGAAACCATTTTCTCGGCAAAAAGGAAATGCCCTCATCTTGTGCTTGTGCCGTCGCACCATGAAAAATACGCTTACTACTGCGAAAAAATAAATACGATTTATCTTGATTATACGGACCAGGTTGAGAGATTTTCGGTGGATGAATCGTGGCTCGATGTTACGGGCAGCCTGCACCTTTACGGCACCGGCAAGGAAATAGCTGACGAGATAAGAAGGCGTGTGCGTGAGGAAATCGGCATAACTGTTTCCGTGGGCGTTTCGTTCAACAAGGTGTTTGCAAAGCTTGGAAGTGACTACAAAAAGCCAGATGCAACGACGGTTATTTCAAAGGAAAATTACAAGGATATACTTTTTTGTCTGCCTGTTCAAGATATGCTTTTTGTGGGCAAGTCTGCCGCGAAAACGCTCAACAGCTTTGGAATATTGACGATTGGCGATATTGTAAAAAGCGGCAGGGAAACCATGTCGAGACTTCTTGGCAGGGCAGGCGAGTCCATTTGGGAAAATGCAAGCGGACTTGATATGACTCCCGTTAAAAAGTATGACGAGGAGGATGGCGTAAAGAGTGTCGGAAACAGCATAACATTTGCACGTAATCTTGTGGGCAAAGACGATGTTCATGCAGGGCTTACCATGCTTTGTGACTCAGTGGGTGCAAGACTTCGAAAACAGGGACTTTTCTGCACAACGGTGCAGATACAGATAAGGGACCCCAATTTTCAGACGATACAAAGACAAAAGACATTAAACACTGCTACAAACTCAACGCGTGCTTTGTTTGAAAACGCACTCGATATTTTTAAAAAGTGCTATTCGTTCAATTCGCCTATTCGTCTGCTCGGAGTTACCGCAAGCGGCTTGACAACTCATGCCACCGTGCAGATGAGCCTGCTTGATGAGGGCGAGGAAGAGGCAAGCGAGAAGAACACACGGCTTGACAAGACGGTTGACGAGATACGGTCGAGGTTTGGAAAAAACACGATAAGTTTTGCCAACACAATAAGGACGGATATAGTAAAAGAAAATAAGAATGATAGCGAATGAAAAGTCCCATCGAATTTAACGATGGGACTTTTTAAGTAAGCAATAAAACTATTTAATCGAGAAATAACTCAAAATCGTATCGGTCGTATCTGTCAAAAGTGAGCAAACCGTAACATTTGCCATATAGTTGCTCTTCTTGAAGGAGAAAATCGTTCCATAGAAATCAATGCCTTCAATTTTTGCAGTAAGCTTTAATGAGTCAAACTCTTTACTGTCAACCGTTGTTTTTTGATAATTAACGTTGATATCGGTGTACCCCATGTTCTGATAGCTTTGTTTGATTACATCGATTTGTGATTCAAGCGTTTGTTTTAAATCAAGGGCTAAAATTTGAATAACATTGAACTTCTCAAGGTTTATGTTGATGCTGCTGCCGTCCGATGCACAATTGGCGTACATATCATAAACAACGTCTGCTTCTTTAAGAGCTTCAGTCGTTTTTTCATCAAGAACATCATCGACCATATTGTTGATTTCCAAAATCTGCTTGTCTGTATAAAACTCCCATTCAGAAGGTAAAGTACAGCTTATTCCCAAAAAATCGTTATTATATGTGTTGTTGGCAGTTTTACCCAATGAAAACTCGGCTTCGCCCTGTGTTATATCAGCGCTTTGATCCGGAGTTTGGGTTACTATATCGCCACGTACATCTTCGGGTTCATTATCACCGAAGCAACCGGAAAGGCTGATAAGCATAGTAACCGCCAAAATCAAACATAGTACTTTCTTCATAAAAACATCCCCCTTTTAAAAATATCATTACAATAAACAGAGAGCAGGGCTTTACTTTGGCTTACATACTACGAATACACGCTGTGAGCTTGTTCCTGCATCGCTGTTCCATTCGCCGTGACAGCTTATGAGCGTCAAGCGGAAGTCACCGTCCTGACTCAGCATTTCAGTAGGTACACCATCGAACGGGAAGAAATGTGTTTCAGCGACATAGAAGCGTTTTTGCGTATGGTCTTCAAACTCAACGAGAATTTCCTCGTTTTCTTTAAGCTCGGGAAGAATGGCGAACGTGCCTGCTATACCGCCCCAACGGACATGACCGTTTATTATTGCATTGCCTTCCTCGTCAGCAGGAGAAGCACCGTCTTTATACCATGCGGAGATGTACGGATCGTCAACCGTGCCTATGGCGTTGTTTTCCAAAAGACCGACAGGCTCTATATCCGAGGAAATGTTCCTGTCAAGGAAATAAAGCTTTACGGGAGCTTTCTTAACATAGGGAGTAGGTGTAACATCGGGCGGAAGCGGTGACGGTGTGGGAACCACCACTATAGGCGGAGCAAGATATGGTTCCCTGATGCCGAAAAACGTCAGAAGCCCCGGCATATACACATACTGACGGATTATTAAAAGTGCGCCCAATGAAAACATTAAAAAGCTCAGGATGAGCAAAAGCGTCCTGATTATCTTTCTTTCTTTTTTTGTCCGTTTCTTTTTATCCATGCGCCTATTATATCACCTTATGAAGATTATCACAACTTTAAACCGTGCCCTCGTCTTTTGTGCAGATTACGAACACGCGCTGTGAGCTTGTTCCTGCACTGCTGTCCCAATCGCCGTGGCAGGTTATGAGGGTTACTCGGTCTTCGCCCTCCTGACTCATGAGGTATGTGGGTACTTCATCGTAGGGGAAAACGAGTATTTCCTTTACGTAGAACGACTTTTGCGTACCGTTTTCGTATTCAAAAGTAATTTTCTCGCCTATTGTGAGCTCGGGAAGTATGGAGAACGTGCCTGCAAGACCGCCCCAGCGAACATGACCGTTTATAAGTGCGTTGCCGGAGTCTCCGGGGGACGGACCGTCCTCATACCATGCTGCAAGGTGTGCACTGTCAACAGTTCCCATGGCGCCGTCCGCCGTTCTGCCAACTGCCTGAATATAGCATGATATATTTCTGTTTTCAAAGTAAAGCTTTTTTGGGGGGACCTTGCTGAACGGCGTTGGCAAAAGCTCGCCCGTGTATACGGGAATTATTATATCATGTGCTGATGGCGTAACTATGACAGGAGGGGGAACATAATTCTGCGACGGGATATAAATATTCTGGAATATGCCTATGAATATTCCCGCTACAATCAAGCCGATACTTACAGAGAGTATTGCAATCTTTACACCGCGGTTAAGAGTTTTGATTTCATGACTTTCGTTTTCAATGTTACCTGCTGCCTCGCGGTTTATTTCGTCATCTTCCTGCACTGACAGTTCTTTTATTGCAGCTCCTGATGCACTCAACTTTTTGCGCGCCAAATAAAGAGAGCGTTTTGCTTTCCTGAAAATGCTTCTTTTCGGTTTTTTCTGTAGAACGTGCATCAAAAGCGATTATATCATTATTGTTGATTTTCAACAAGGAGTATTAACAATTAGTTATCAATATGTTATAATATGCAGATATTAGGTTTTTGAGGATTTTTATGGATAACAAACAACAACTTGCGAATGCTTTATCAAAAACAGTAGGAATAGAAGCGGAAGAACTTGTCACTTGGATTGAGACACCGCCCGATCCGAAAATGGGCGACTATGCCTTCCCGTGTTTCCGCCTGGCAAAAACAATGAGAAAAGCGCCTCCTCAGATTGCACAGGAGATTTGCGCGAGCATTTCTCTGCCTGATTTCATAGGCCGTGCAGAGGTTGCGGGCCCCTATTTGAACTTCTTTGCAAACAAGGATACATTGGCAAAGCAGGTAGTATCGAAGGTGTTGAATGAGGGTGAAGCATACGGCTCATCAACAGAGGGTAACGGTAAAACGGTTTGCGTTGAGTATTCGTCAATCAATATTGCAAAGCCTTTCCACATAGGGCACTTGAGCAGTACCGTTTTAGGTGCGGCACTTTACCGTATATACAAGCACCTGGGCTATGAAACCGTGGGCATAAATCACCTCGGTGACTGGGGTACACAGTTTGGTAAAATGATAGTTGCCTTTTTGCGTTGGGGCAATGGCGACAAGGAAAAGTGCGGCTCTGTTCGCGAGCTTGTAAAGCTCTATGTCCGTTTCCATGACGAGGCGGAAAAAGACGAGAGCCTGAACGATGAAGCAAGAGCATGGTTTAAAAAGATTGAGGATAATGACCCCGAAGCCATGGACCTGTTCCTTTGGTTCAAGGAAATCACGCTCCGCGATGTCAAGAAAGTATATGATATGCTCGGCGTAGAGTTTGACAGCTATGCAGGCGAAAGCTTTTATCAGGATAAGATGCAGCCGATAGTGGACGAGCTTCGAGAGAAGAACCTTTTAAAGCTTGATGACGGTGCATCGATAGTTGACCTGTCAGAGTATGATATGGCACCCTGTATTATTCTGAGAAGTGACGGTGCAACGCTTTATGCAACGCGTGACCTTGCTGCTGCAAATTACCGCAAGGCAACATATGATTTTTATAAATCGCTCTATGTTGTTGCGTATCAGCAGAATCTGCATTTTAAGCAGGTCTTTAAGGTGCTGGAACTCATGGGCCGCGATTGGGTAAAGGATTGCGTTCATGTAAACTTCGGCATGGTTTCGATGGAGGACGGTACGCTTTCCACAAGAAAGGGCAAGGTTTTGTATCTTGAAGATGTACTTGATGCATCCATTGAAAAAACGCTTGAGATAATAAAAGAAAAGAGTCCCGACCTTGAGGATAAGGAAAACGCGGCACGCGATGTAGGCGTTGGCGCGGTTGTATGGGGCGCACTTTACAATGGCAGAATTAAGGACATAGTTTTCTCATGGAAGAAAGCACTTAACTTTGACGGTGAAACAGGTCCTTATGCACAGTATACGCACGCACGCTGCTGTTCGGTTTTGAGAAAGGCAGACGGTTTTGATAAAGAGAATATTGACTATTCACTTATAAACGACGATGCTTCAGCAGCCCTCATAAAGGCGATAGGAGCATTGCCCGACATAATAAAAGAAGCGGCAAACAAGAATGAGCCATATCTTATTTCACGAGGCGTAATCGACATTTGCTCGTGCTTCAACAAATTCTATTTTGACAACCGCATAATGGATGATGATGCACAAACAAGAAATGCAAGACTTGCACTTACAGAAGCGTCAAGGATAGCAATAAAAACGGGCCTTTATCTTATTGGCCTGAAAGCACCTGAGAAAATGTAAATGGGAGGAAAGAAAAAATGCTTGATATTAAGAGAATTCGTCAAAATCCTGCAGAGCTTGAAGAAGCGATGAAAAAGCGTCGCGGCAAGGGTGCCGATGTAAGCGCATTGCTTGAGCTGGATGCTCAGCGTAGAACGCTTCTTGCAGAAGTTGAAGAGAAAAAGGCATACAGAAATGCAGTATCTGCCAAGATACCGCAGATGAAGAAGAACGGTGAAGACACAACTTCCGTAATGGAAGAAATGAAGGAAACCGCAAACGCAATCAAGGCACTTGATGAGCGTGTAAATGCAATGGATGAACAGCTCAACACATTGCTTATGAACATTCCCAATATTCCCCACGAGAGCGTTCCCGAAGGCGCGGACGACAGCGAGAATGTAGAAGTAAGAAGAGTCGGCACTCCCACGGAGTTTGACTTTGAGCCCAAGGCACATTGGGATATCGGTGAGGACCTCGGTATTCTTGACTTTGCAACAGCAGGCAAGATAACGGGCACACGCTTTACCGTATACAGGGATTTGGGCGCAAGACTTGAGCGTGCAGTTATAAACTACTACCTCAATACACATACGGAACATGGCTATACGGAAATATTCCCGCCCTACATGGTAAACCGTGCATCAATGACGGGTACGGGTCAGCTTCCCAAGTTTGAAGAAGATGCATTTAAAGTAAGCAATACCGATTACTTCCTCATTCCCACGGCTGAAGTTCCCGTAACGAATATGCACCGCAACGAGATACTCGATGCTGATGCACTTCCCATAAAGTATTGCTCATATACAGCTTGCTTCCGTGCAGAAGCAGGCAGTGCAGGCCGTGACACGAGAGGACTTATCCGCCAGCACCAGTTCAATAAGGTTGAGCTTGTAAAGTTTGCAAAGCCCGAAGAATCATATGAAGAGCTTGAATCACTCACGCGTGATGCTGAAAGAGTTCTTGCAGGTCTTGGCTTGCCCTACCGTGTAGTTACACTTTCAACGGGCGACCTGGGCTTCTCATCTGCAAAGACATACGATATCGAAGTATGGATGCCCAGCTACGGCAGATATGTAGAGATAAGCTCATGCTCAAACTTTGAGGACTTCCAGGCACGCAGAGCACAGATAAGATTCAAGCGTGACAAGAACTCAAAGGCAGAGCTTGTTCATACTTTGAACGGCTCGGGCGTTGCAGTAGGCCGTACGGTTGCAGCAATCCTTGAAAACTATCAGCAGGCAGACGGCTCCGTAAAGGTTCCTGAAGTTTTGGTTCCCTATATGGGCACCGATGTAATAAGATAGTCCCTGAGCATTTATAAACCCTTGCAAACACAGGACTCCGTATTTCACGGAGTCCTGTTTTCTTTGTTACATTCGCCTGTGAATTTCGGTCATTTACGCTTATAGTAAAATCCCTCATTCACAGGCTCTGCGCCTCGACTTGCAAGGGTTTCTCGCATGCTCGGTCGGTTTTAAAGATGCTTGCCTTTAAAGCATTTATAAACCCTTGCAAACACAGGACTCCGTATTTCACGGAGTCCTGTTTCCTTTGTTACATTCGCCTGTGAATTTCGGTCATTTACATATGCAGTAAAATCCCTCATTCACAGGCTCTGCGCCTCGACTTTTAAGGGGTTTCTCGCATGCTCGGTCGGTTTTAAAGATGCTTGCCTTTAAAGCATTTATAAACCCTTGCAAACACAGCCACTTACCGCGAAAACGGTAGTGGCTGTTTTCTTTGTTGCATTCGTTTGCAAATTTCGGTCATTTACATATGCAAGGTTCTTATTCTTCACTTTCTGTTTCGTTGCCTGTTTCGTGAACTATTACGCGAAGCCGTCTTACGCGCAGTTTCTGCCTTTTGATAACCATGATTGTGAGGTTCTTATAATCAAACGACTGACCTACACGGGGATAACCGCCCAGCATTTCGATTGCCCAACCGCCCAAAGTTGCGTTGTCATCGTCAAAGTCACGGTCGTCAAGGTCGAGCTCCTCAAAGAAATCGTATATTCGCATTGAGCCGTCAGCCTCGTATACATTGGGGGAAATTTCCTGGAATTCGGTTACTATCTCGTCACTTTCATCCCAAATTTCGCCAACGAGCTGTTCAAGCACGTCTTCCATCGTCAGAACGCCCATCGTTCCGCCGTATTCGTCTGTTACTATTACCATGTGGCATTTCTTTTTACGCATAACGGCAAGTACATCGGGAAGTGCCATTGTCTTATGCACGAACGAGACAGGCATCAAAAGCTCGCGGAGCGAGGTTATGTTCTTGCTGTCAACAAGATGCTTTAAGAGATGACCTAAATGCAGTATGCCTATTATGTTGTCAACCGTGTCTTCGTATACGGGTATGCGTGTGAATGAAGATTCAATTGCTTTTTCTATGTTTTCGTTTATATCGTCATCAATGTCAAGCGCCGTCATGTCAACACGGGGCGTGATTATCTCGTAAGCCGACACATCGTCAAAGTCTAAAGCACTCTGCAAAAGGTCGCATCTTTCTTCATCCATTACGCCCTCGTCCTCAACGGTGTCAAGTATGCTCTCAAGGTCTTCCTCCGTAATTTCGGGGCCCTCTTTTACCTTGTCACGCCAAAAATACGAGAATATATTTATGAATTTCTGCGTCAGGAAAACTATGGGCTTGAATATTATCATAAGCGCCCTTATCGGAAGCGCAACAAGCTTTGAAAATGTTTCGGGAGCAGAGTTTGCGATAACCTTGGGTGCTATTTCGCCGAATATAAGGATTACCACCGTTGTCACGAGGGTGGATATCCATGTTCCGTTTGCACCGAAAATTTCCAATGCTATAACCGTTGCGATTGATGAGGTTGCTATGTTTACAAGGTTATTGCCGAGCAAAAGCGTAATGAGCGCATCCTCGAAGCGTTCTTTTATGGAAAGTGCAAGCTTTGAAAGGCGGGTGCCGTTTTCTGCATATCGGCGGAGCTTCATTTCGTTTGATGAAGCATAGGCTGTTTCAGAGCCTGAGAAGAATGCCGATAAAAGTATTAAAACAAAAAGTGCAATGTAGCGTGCAAGCATTATACTTCACCTCCTACATCGTCCTCATCGTATATCTCGCCGACAAGCTCCTCAAGTATATCTTCCATCGTTATGATGCCAATGTTTTCGCCCGTGGAGTTTGTGACAACTGCCATGTGCGTTTTATTGCTGCTCATCTCAAGCAGGAGGTCGTCAATAAGTGCATCTGCGTTTACAAAATGCACTTCAACCATTGAATCAAGAATGTCGGTATTGCCTTTTCGATATAATTTAAGATAATCCCTTGTTTTGAGTATTCCGATTATTTCGCCTGTAAAATCGACTATCGGCAAACGGCTGTGACGGCTTGATTTTATAAAAGCAATTATTTCTTCGGTTGCCATGCCCGTATTGAGCGTTTCCGCATTTTCCCACGGCGTCATAACACGGGAGGCACAGTTCTCCGAGAAAGTGAGTGCGTTCTGCACAAGCTCGCTTTTTTCCTCGTCCATTGAGCCGTCTTCAACAATGGCTCCGATTATATCGTAAAGGTCATCTTCGCTGACTGTGGGTTCTTTTTCCTTTTTCCTGAAGGGTGCGCTTATGAGCTTGCTGAGCTGTGTGAATATGAAAGAAAACGGAGTAAGTATCTTTACAAGAAAAGTCATTATGCCCGATATTGACAATGCAAAGGTCTCGTTACATTCTGAAGCGTAACGCTTGGGCAGACTTTCTGCAAATATGAATACTACAACCGTTGTGATTATAGTTGAGTACACGACAAAATCATTGCCCCAAAATTTGGTGACAATATATGTCGCCAACGAAGCAATGCCTATATTTACCAAATTGTTGCCTATTAAGAGTGTGGTTAAGGTCTTGTCATAATTGTCAAGCAATGCCAAAACACGCTTTGCACGCTTGCTGTAATTGTCTGTAAGACTTATTATTCTGAGCTTGTTTACAGAGGTAAGTGCCATTTCGGATGCCGACAGGAATGCCGACATTAAAATGAGAAAGAACAATAGCAGGACGTATCGAAAAATACTCGCAGGACTGCCATCATCCATGGAAAAATCAACTCCTTAACCTAAAAGAATTATTCACGCAAGTGCTATTATATACAAAAGCCCTGAATTTTGCAAGTAAGATAAGACGCACCCACGTATTACGAAAAGGGTGCGTCTTTTTGCCTGTCAGTCCGTTGAACTGCTTTCAATGGTGAGCTTTTCACCGTCAAAGCCTATTATAAAATCGGTATCGGGCGCAGGGTTTTTCTCAATTATTGCCCTTGCTACAAGCGTTTCTACCTCTTTTGCAAGAAATCTCTTTAACGGCCTTGCGCCGTACTGCGCATCATAGCCCATGGAAATAATATATTCCTTTGCGCTGTCGGTCAAAACTGCATTGAGGCGCTGTGCTTTAAGGCGGACACGTATCTCGCTGAACAAAAGGTCGCAAATCTTAAACATTTCGTTTTCGGTAAGGGGCTTATAAAATACCGTGTCGTCAATGCGGTTTAAGAATTCGGGCTTGAAGCTCTGCTTCAAAAGTGCTTCAACCTGTGCCCTTGCTCCGTCGCTTATTCCTGAATCAACTATGCCGTCAAGTAT
This sequence comes from Clostridia bacterium, assembly GCA_017407205.1. Classification (GTDB taxonomy): domain Bacteria; phylum Bacillota; class Clostridia; order Christensenellales; family CAG-138; genus RGIG3096. The sequence continues at coordinate 32,364 of JAFQXA010000017.1, read as the reverse complement.
ATATGATGAGCCTAAATTGCTCGTCATTATTATTACCGTGTTCTTAAAATCAACGGTTCTGCCCTGCGAGTCCGTTATTCTTCCGTCGTCAAGCACCTGCAAAAGCACATTGAACACATCGCTGTGTGCTTTTTCAATCTCGTCAAAAAGAACTACACAATAGGGCTTTCTGCGTACCGCCTCGGTAAGCTGTCCGCCGTCGTCGTAGCCGACATAGCCCGGAGGCGCACCAATGAGCCTTGAAACTGCGTGCTTTTCCATGTATTCGCTCATGTCAATACGCACAAGATTGTTTTCATCATCAAACAACGCCTCGGCAAGAGCCTTTGCAAGCTCCGTTTTGCCAACGCCGGTGGGACCTAAGAATAAGAATGAGCCTATCGGCTTTTTGGGGTCCTTAAGCCCTGCACGGGTTCTTATTATCGCATCACTTACTGCGCGTACAGCCTCGTCCTGCCCTATAACACGCTTATGGAGTATTTTTTCAAGGCTCAAAAGCTTTTCTCTTTCTCCCTCCATGAGCTTGCTGACGGGAATTCCCGTCCATCTGCCGACTATTTTTGCAATCTCCTCGTCGGTTATGCGGTCTTTAAGAAGCCAATCACTTTTTCCGTTTTCGTATGCCTTTTCTGCTTCATAAAGCTCAGCTTTCAGCTTTGGAAGTCTGCCGTACTTGAGCTCTGCTGCATGGTTGAGGTCGTATTCCCGCTCGGCTTTGCTTATATCTGCACCGACTTTTTCGATTTCCTCACGCAGGCGCTGAACGGTTTTGATGGCGTTCTTTTCGTTTTCCCATCTTGCCTTTAAAGAGTTTGCTTTGTCTCGTTCCTCTGCAAGCTCCCTGCGGATTTCATTGAGATGCTCAAGCGTAAGCTTATCGGTCTCTTTTTTAAGTGCCGCTTCCTCTATTTCAAGCTGCATTATCTTGCGTGAAACCTCGTCAAGCTCCTGGGGCATTGAGTCCATCTGCGTGCGTATCATTGCACAAGCCTCGTCAACCAGGTCTATCGCCTTGTCGGGCAGGAATCTGTCCGAAATATAGCGGTGCGAAAGTGTGGCGGCGGCAATAAGTGCATTGTCGTTTATCTTTACGCCGTGGAAAACCTCGTAGCGTTCTTTCAAGCCACGCAATATGCTTATCGTGTCCTCAACCGTGGGTTCATCAACCGTAACGGGCTGGAAACGGCGGGAGAGAGCTGCATCCTTTTCTATGTATTTTCGGTATTCGTCAAGCGTTGTTGCACCTATGCAATGAAGCTCACCGCGTGCAAGCATCGGCTTTAAAAGGTTGCCTGCGTCCATGCTTCCCTCGGTCTTGCCTGCACCGACTATTGTGTGAAGCTCGTCTATAAAAAGAATTATTCTGCCGTCGCTCTGCTTTACCTCGTTTAAAACCGCTTTGAGTCTTTCCTCAAATTCGCCCCTGTACTTTGCACCTGCTATCAATGCACCCATATCAAGCGAATAAAGCTTGCGTTCCTTTAAAAGTGCAGGTACGTCGCCGCGGACTATTCTCTGTGCCAAGCCCTCGGCTATCGCTGTTTTACCAACGCCCGGCTCACCTATGAGCACGGGGTTGTTCTTGGTTTTGCGTGAGAGTATCCTTATTACATTTCGCACTTCATCATCACGACCTATAACGGGGTCAAGCTTGTTTTTACGTGCAAGCTCAACAAGATCCTGAGCATACTTTGCAAGTGCATCGTAGGTATCCTCGGGCGTCTGCGTTGTTACCCTCGCGTTACCGCGAATTTCATTTAAAGCCTTCAAAAACTCGTTTTGAGTGATACCGTTTTCCTTAAAAATCTTTTTTAAAGCAGGGTTCGGGCTCTCCAAAAGACCGAAGAACAAATGCTCCACGGATATGTATTCATCCCTCATGCTCTTTGCCTGCTTTTCGGCATTGCTTAAAGCCCGGTCAAGCTCCATGCTTATGTACGGATTTGTGTCAACGCTTGAAGCGCTTATTGTGGGAAGCGAAAATACGGCTTTTTTCACTTGCTCCGTGAAAGCATCAGCATCTTTTCCCATCTTTTCTGTAAGGCTTCTTGCAAGCGAGTTTTCCTGCTCAAGCAACGCAAGGAGAAGATGCTCCTCGTCAACCTGCGGATTTCTGTGCTCGATGGCTGCGCTTTGGGCACAAGACAGCGCATCAAGCGAGCGTTCTGTCAATTTGTTAATGTTCATAGTGTTAAGCACCTCCTTGTTAGCACTCTATTATCTTGAGTGCTAATTGTAACACGGTTTTTGAAAAAAGTGGTGGCAACGGAGAGAAGAAATGTTGAACATATTGTGAAAAACAAAATTTGACATAATAAAAATCGTGGAAAAAATCCCTTGTGCACTTGACTATCTTGAAAGGATTAAGTAAAATATTGTATGTAATATGTAGGCTTGGGAATATGCGTTGCAGGTTCCGGCTTATAAAAATGATATGGAGGAATTTTTATGAAAAAGACTATCTCAATGATACTCGTAGTCATTATGGTAGCAGCAATGCTCGTAGCTTGTAATGCAGCAGGTACTGTTTATAAGCAGGAAGACGGTGACGGCACTATCACATTGAACAAGCTTTCAGGCAATTACGGTGAAGTTGATCTTTACAATGTAGAGCTCGCTTTGGATTCTGAAGGTTCAGAGAAGTACACATGTGAAGATGTTCAGTTCGTTCTTATTCAGGACGAGAAGACAGCATCCTTGGTATGTGTTGCAGTATTCTTCGTACCCTATGAAGATAACATCATCAATTACAGACCTGCTCTCGGTCTCATCACAAACAACTTCGGTACTATAAGACTCGGCGGTAACGTATACGTTAAATAATTGAACTTAAAAAACCGTGTATTTTGAAGAAGGAGGAATAAAGCTATGAAAAAAACTCTTAGTTTGGTATTGGTAATGGCTATTATCTCAATGATGTTTGTAGGCTGCAGCGCTGTAAAGACAGGCTTGAAGTTTGAGCAGACATGGAACGGTGACGGTACAATCACATTGACTACACTTGCTGACAAAGCAGGCGTTGCATTCCTGAAGTCAGTAACTTTGGACAAAGGTGAATCACTCAAGGATACGGACGATGTTGTTTACACAGGCACAGCAGCAGTTACTATTGACGGTAAAACAATCACCTTCACATTGCCCGAAATTGATATTGAAAATTCAACAGTAAAGCCGGGTGCTTCATATGAAGGCACGATCAATTCGACAATGACACGCATAACACTCGCTTCCAAGACCTATGTTTTGGCTGACTGAGTTGTTATAAATACACAAAAGATAAGAAAGCATCGGTTAACCCCGATGCTTTTTAAGTTAAAAAAAGCTCCCAGGATATTCTCTTGGGAGCTTTATGTGTTTTACTTAAACAAACCGCCGATTTTTCCTGCGATGCCCGAAAGGTTATCGAGTGAAATCTTTGCTTTAACGCCTTCAACAATCTTGCTTATAACATCATTGTCAAGGTCGATTGAACCAAGGAGACTCTTTACTGTTGCAATAGGGTCCTTCTTGAAGTTTTCCAAGGCAGAGTTGTCTTTTGTTACTGAGTCGACAACCTTCTCGATCATTTCTTTTATATCCATTGTACGACCTCTTACTCTTTGACTGTAGGAGCGTCAACAGCGTTCTTCTTTACGGATTCAACACCGTTTTTACAGCTTGCAAGAGCCTTATAGCCTTCGCTTGTTGCGATAACCTGACCGTTTGTTGCCTTAAGGCGGAAGCGGAATTCGCCTGCCTTGTCAGCATAGATTTCAAACTTGGGATGCTTTTCCTGTGCGTAGCCTTCAACTGTCTGATCTTCAACAGCTGCAACGGGAGCGTTCTTCATAACACTTGCGATACCGTTTTTGCAAGCCTGTTCCGATGCATAAACTTCGCTTGTTGCAATAACTTCACCGTTTGTTGCCTTAAGGTCGAACTTAATGCCGGTTTTTGTTTCTCTGATAACGAATTTACCCATGATATTTCCTCCTTAATTTTTTCGAATATAAGTGAATTCGCAATATATATTTAATATACAACGAAACGGTAATTTCTTCAAGAACCTTGTTGCGATTTGTTGAATATATTGGTCATGATGATGAAATTATGTGACGCAAAAAATGAAAAGCAAGCACGCATTGTGAGTATTGAGGACGGTGGCGAGCACCTTTTGGAGCTTGGCTTTACGGAAAACGGTATAGTTGTGCCCCTTTTTTATGCACCGCATTTCAAAAATAAAAGACGGGCAATGCGGGCATACCTTGTTCGTTCATCGGTTATTGCTATAAGATATGAGGATGCCGAGAGGATTGTGGTTGAGGAAATATGAGCGCAAAAAACAAAACTGTCGCATTGTGCGGAAATCCCAATGTCGGAAAGAGTACCGTGTTCAATGCACTTACAGGGCTTAAACAGCATACGGGAAACTGGGCAGGCAAAACTGTTGAACTGTCTTTCGGCAACTTTACCCATGAGGGTGTTGAGTACGAGCTTGTGGACTTGCCGGGGATATATTCATACTCTGCACGCTCGCACGAGCAGGAAATTGCACGGGACTTTATCACATCGGGAGAAGCGGATTGCGTTGTTGTGGTGTGCGATGCTACTGCACTTGAGCGTAATTTACACATAGTGTTGAGAACGCTTGAAATATGCGGCAATGTAATTGTTGCGCTCAATATGATTGATGAAGCGGAAAAGAAAAATATAAATATTGATATTAAGTGCCTGGAAAGGATGCTTGATGCTCCCGTAACCCTTATGAGTGCAAGGGATAATAGGGGAATTTCCGAATTAAAGTGTGCGATAAAGGAAAGCCTTTCGGACAGACGGCAAGTACGCACAAAAAATGAATCTTTGAGCATTTCCCGAGTTTACGACAGGGCGAGGGAGATATGTAAAAGCTGCATCACAAAAGCGGAGAACGGAAAAAAGGAGCATAGTGAACGAGCCGACATTTTACTGACAAACAAGTATTCCGGCGTTTTGGTCATGCTTTTGGGGCTTGGTGCAATTTTGTTTTTGACGATTTTCGGCGCAAATTATCCCTCGCAGATTTTATCCTCACTTCTTTTGGGGCTTGAAAAGCATATTGCAAGCTTTCTTGTACTTCTGCATTTCCCGCGGTGGCTTACAGATATGCTCACGCAAGGCGGTTACCGTGTGCTTGCCTATGTGGTCTCCGTAATGCTTCCGCCCATGGCGATATTCTTTCCGCTGTTTACGATTCTGGAGGATTTGGGGTACTTACCGCGAGTAGCTTTCAATCTTGACGGTTGCTTCAGGTGTTGCTCATCCTGCGGAAAACAGGCACTTACCATGTGCATGGGGCTTGGCTGTAATGCGGTCGGCGTTACGGGCTGCAGAATAATCGACTCAAAGCGTGAAAGGCTTATTGCAATATTGACAAACAGTTTAATTCCATGTAACGGCCGCTTTCCGACATTGATTACGGTCATAACGATGTTTCTCACAGTAAGTGCAGGCGGTTTTGTAAGCTCGCTTTTATCCGCTGGTGTTTTGATGCTGTTCATAGTTTTGGCGGTGCTCATGACATTTCTTTTATCAAAGCTTCTGTCAAAAACAGTTTTAAAAGGGACGGCTTCATCTTTTACGCTTGAACTTCCGCCGTACAGAAGACCGCAGTTCAAAAAAATAATAGTTCGTTCTGTAATCGACAGAACTTTAAAGGTGCTTTCGCGTGCTGTATGCGTTTCGTTCCCTGCCGGAATGTTTTTGTGGATAATGGGGAATGTGGAGGCTTTCGGCAGTACATTGTTTGCACACGCTACAAGATTTTTGAATCCGTTCGCTCAGCTTTTGGGGCTTGACGGAGTAATACTTTTAGCTTTTATACTTGCACTGCCTGCAAACGAAATTGTAATGCCGATAATCATAATGGGCTATCTGTCCGTCGGAAGCATAAGCGAAGTGCCCGATATTTTAATGCTGAAGGAGCTTCTTTTGCAAAACGGCTGGAATATATTGACCGCAATTTCAATAATTCTGTTTTCACTTTTTCATTGGCCGTGTTCTACAACCTTGCTCACAATAAAGAAAGAAACGGGGAGCGTGTGGTGGACCGCGTTGTCAGCGATTTTACCGACTTTACTGGGCGTTACCTTGTGCCTTGTGCTCAATAGCATATTCTGAAAACAAAAAAGGAATTGCTCGTTTTGCAATTCCTTTGCTGTAATCATATTTAATGATTAGTTCATGCCGTAGCGCTTCTTGAAGCGGTCTACACGTCCACCTGTGTCAACAAGCTTCTGACGGCCTGTGTAGAAGGGGTGGCACTTGGAACAAATTTCAACCTTGAGTTCCTGCTTTACTGAGCCGGAAAGGAAGGTTTCACCGCATGCACAGCGAACAACGCATTCGCCATATGAGGGCTGGATTTCTTTCTGCATAATCTTTCTCTCCTTTATTTGCTGGGCGCAGAGCAATTAGCTGCTCTCCTGCTGCATTCGAACACCAAAACGGCTCGAACAGAGTCATTATATCAAAAATATCATAAAAAGCAAGCACTTTTTTTATTTTCCGTAAATTTTACCGCCTGTGGAGTAGCCGTCTTTCTCATAAATCGATAGCCAACCCTGCAAACGTGACAAAAACTCCTCGTTTGTGGAAGCTTTGTCAAGCATTCCTATAAACTGCTCCGTGACTTCGCCGGGGTCTCCGCCGCTCAATACGCGGCGCATGGAGAATACACCCTCAAGTTCTTCCTTTGAAAGGAGCAATTCTTCACGCCTTGTGCCCGACTTGTATATATCGATTGCAGGGAATATACGCTTTTCGCTCAACTTTCTGTCAAGGTGTATTTCCATATTGCCCGTGCCCTTGAATTCCTCGTATACAATATCGTCCATACGGCTTCCCGTTTCAATAAGCGCAGTAGCAATTATTGTAAGGCTTCCGCCGTTTTCAATGTTTCGTGCTGCACCGAAAAACCGCTTGGGCTTGTGAAGAGCACCCGGGTCCATACCGCCTGAAAGCGTTTTGCCGGTTGCAGGTATTGTAAGGTTGTAAGCGCGTGCAAGCCTTGTTATTGAGTCCAAAAGCACAACAACATCCTTTCCCTGCTCAACAAGGCGCATGGCTCGCTCGTGAGTCATTTCCGCAACTCTTGTGTGATGCTCGGGCAGTTCGTCAAATGTGCTGTATAAAACCTCGCCCTTTATGCTCCTTTGCATATCCGTAACTTCCTCAGGACGCTCATCTATTAAAAGCACAATGAGGTGAACATCGGGGTAGTTTGCCGAAATGCCGTTTGCAATGTTCTTCAAAAGCGTGGTTTTACCGCTTTTGGGCTGGCTTACAATCATGCCTCGCTGTCCCTTGCCTATGGGAGCAATCAGGTCTATAAGCCTTATTGCAAGCCCCTGGTCTCTGCCGACACCCGGACATTCAAGCGTAAGTCTTTCGTCGGGATAAATGGGAACAAGGTCCTCAAACTTCTTCCTCGTGGAAGTGATTGACGGGTCCTCACCGTTTATTGAGGTTATATATAAGAGTGCAAGAAATCTTTCATTTTCTCTGCCGGGGCGTGTTTTGCCCTCGATAAGGTCACCTGTTCTTAATGAAAATCTGCGAATTTGCGCTATCGAAACATAAACGTCGTTATTGCCGGGCAGATAATTCTGGCACCGTAAAAAGCCGTAGCCCTCGGGCAATACTTCAAGCACACCGCTGCATTCACCGCAAAGGCTCATGTCAAACATTTCGGGAGTTTGCACAGGAGGTACATTCTGTTTTTGATATTGCTTTATTGGCTTTGAAAGCTCGTCTTTTGATTTTTCATACTTTATGGGCTTTGCGGAGGTTTGAGGTTCGGTTTTCTCAACGGTTTTTTCAACTGCTTTTTCAGCCTGTTTTTCAGATGCTTTCTTCCGACCGCGTTTTTGGGGCTCGCTTGCTTCAAAAGGCTTTTTGCTTTCCCCTTTTTCGGCTTCTTCCGCCTTTTTCTGTACGCTTTTTTTAGATTTAGCAGTCTTAACGGTTTTTTCGGGCTTTTCGGTTTTCTTTTGAGCCTGTGCCTTTTTTTGCGCTTCTGCCTTCTTTTGCTCGTTTTCTTTTTCAATTTGTTCGGTAATCAGATCCGCAAGCTCTGCCTTGCGGTATTTTGTGATTGACTTGATACCGTATTTTTGTGCTTGCTCACGCAAAAATGCCAAGCTCTGTGCTGACAGTTCTTCCCTTGTCAAAATGAGGACTCCTTTCAATTTTAAGACATACGAAATAAGAATAATGTTTCAGATGAGAATTATAATCCTGATACTTATAATATTAACAAAAAATGGATGAAATATGCTTAGAGATGAGGGATTTTCAAATCCAAGGAATACTATACTCAAGAAAAAAATCTTTGTCAACCGATTCGACAGGAAAATTAAGGCTTAAAATGTTATAAAACTATAAACAAAACGCATACAGTTAATATAGAGAAAGACATACGGGAGGAGAAGTATAATGCCTGAAATTAAAGTAAACGAAAATGCCATGAGAATACGCTCGCACGCTATACGCATAGATAACAGGGAGCTTATGAGCGTTACAGGCGTAAAAGATGTTGAGAGCTTTAACGAACAGGAGATACGCCTTGTGACAGAGGCAGGTATTTTGCATATAGAGGGAATGGAGCTTCATATGACAAAGCTCAACCTTGATGACGGTCAGGTTATAGTTGAGGGCGAAATAATAGCCATGGAATATGACGAACCGCCCCAGGAGCGAGGCGGTATGTTTTCGAGGATATTCAGATAGGTGAACACTTTAAACGAATTCTGGCAGTTTTTGGGAGGACTGTACGGCGGTATTGCAATAGGCATAATTTACCGCATATTTACCTTCTTGAGACTGCTGTTTAAAAACAAATGGGTTACGGCTGTTTTTGATGTGCTCTTTTATCTCATCGCGTCTTCGGTTCTTGCTTTAACGCTCCTTATAATAAACGGCGGAGAGCTCAGACTGTTTATTTTGTTTGCAGTTTTTTTATCGGCAGGACTCGTTATATGGGCAAGCAGAAGCTTTGTAAAAATTCTTTTGAAAATATGCAAAAAACCGCTTGTAAAAAAACAATAATTGTATCATAATATAAGTTACCGATAATGCTTTGTGAAAATTATCGGATTATGCCAAAAAATATTATGAGGTATTTGTTTTTCGTGGCACTTTTCAATAAAAAAATGAAACGCAGATTGATTAAAGCAACTCCGAAACTCATTGCGGTTTTGGGTGTTGCGGCTGTTTGCTTTGTTGCAGCTGTCATAATCACGCAGCAAGCTAAAAAAGCACAAATCGATGCTGAAATTGAAAAGCTTGAAACGGAATACAACCTTCTTTTGGATGAAAAACAGCGCCTTGAAAATATGGTGGACTATGTTGAAAGCGAAGAATATCTTGTTCAGTATGCAAGAGAAAAGCTTGGCTTTGTAAGAGAAAAAGATATAAAGTTTGACATGGAAAATGAATAATAAACAGAAAATAAAGGCTCAACCCCAATTATTGACATTGAACCTTTAAAGTTGAGTGTTTATGTTTTTATGTATCTTTGATTTCTGCTGTTTGGTTTGTTCGGAAGAGTCATATGAATTAAGCCCATATCTATTGCCGGGCGGAGGTAGTTTCTGCGAAAACCCTCTTTGGATTTCAGCCCGAGCTTTTGGGCAAGGATAGCACTTGTATACGGGATGTCGTATTCCATAACATCAAGAAGCTTCTTGATATATTCGGAAAGTTGTTCGTTCTCTTCGTGAGATTGCAGGGCTATATCATCTAAAATGCGATCGATTTGAGAAAGCATAAATTCAATAAAGTGAGTAGACGTGCCGTCTTCATGGCATTTTGAGATAGCATCATAATATTCATCCTGAAATTTTTCAATTTGACTTTCAATCGGAATATATTCAAATATCGATTTCCACTCGGCAAGGAGTGCAGTATGCCATAATCTTGCCATTCTGCCATTTCCGTCTGAAAAGGGATGGATAAAAACAAATTCATAATGAAATACACAGCTTGAAATCAGCGGATGTATTTTGCCTTGAGACTCTTTCAGCCATTCAAAAAGTGCTCGCATAAGTTCGGGAACGTGCCTTGCAGGCGGAGCCATGAATATACATTTATTTCCCCTGAAAACACCTTCCTCGCCAAGTCGGAATTCTCCGGACTCCTCAACGACATATTTTGTCATAATGCCATGAAACCTCTTGAGGTCTTTAAGGTTATACGGATCAATTTCGAGAAAACGCTCGTAAGCCAAATAAGCGTTCTTTACTTCCTGTATTTCCTTCTGTTCTCCCAATACAATTTTTCCGTTGATAACATCTCTCACCTGAGTAAGAGAAAGAGAGTTTGCTTCAATCTTTAACGAGGAATGTATGGACCTGATACGGTTATTTCTTCTCAAGTATGGCTTTGATTCAAGGTTGCTGATTGCGGTGATGCGGCCTACTTTTTCTGAAATTGAAGACACATAGGATAATATTTCATTTGTTATGTTAAAGGGTGGTCTGTAATTGCCCATAAATAGCCTCCGTTCACTTCCGTATTATCTTGCGTATTTTCTTACTCAATTATACTCGTGGGCAGATATTATTTCAAGATATATTCGGATTGACCGGAAAAACCCTTGTGTGAAAAGCTTTGATATTTAGATATTGCATTTTATTATATATCAGCAATCCTCATGTATGGAGTAGTCTTTAAAAAATATCCTGCCAGATTAAATAGAACGCGTTGCTCTTGGCAACGAGTTTCCGACAGTGAGTAAACCCAATTGTACTTTGCTTCCCTCGTTCACTTGGTGACTTGCTAAGTGAACGCCGCGTTCTCATCGCTTTGTGTGTGCTTTGTTTTTTACAGTGTTGTATCGAGTATTTTATAGCCTGCCTTGGAGATCGCTTCACGAATTTCCTCGATGTGCTGGTGGTTTCTTGTTTCAAGAGCCAAGCTCAGATAGCAATCGTTGATGTTGGTGTTTTCGCCTCCGTGATTGTGGTTTACATGAACCACGTTTGCGCCAAGGTCCGCGACTATTGTGGCTATTTCCTTAAGCTGTCCCGGCTTATCGAGCATTTCTATAACGAGGTCGGATACTCTGCCTGCCGTGAGCAAGCCACGCTGTATAACCTTTGAAAGAATGGTAACGTCGATATTACCGCCTGAAACCAAGCAAGCAACTCTTTGTCCCTCAATCGGGAATTTATCAAACATTACGGAAGCGACAGCTACTGCACCTGCACCCTCTGAAATGAGCTTATGCTGTTCAATGAGAGTGAGGATTGCTGTTGCAATTTCGTCATCTGTTACTGTTGCAAAGCCGTCAACATACTGCTGGCACATTTCAAAAGTGATTGAACCGGGCTTCTTTACCGCAATACCGTCTGCAAAGGTTGAAACGCGTGAAAGCGGAGTGAGCTTGTTATCGACCTGTGATGCTACCATGCTTGCAGCGCCTGCTGCCTGAACACCGTAAACCTTGCAGCGCGGATTTATGCTCTTGATAGTAAAAGCTATGCCTGAAATAAGACCGCCGCCACCTATCGGAACTATAACCGCATCAAGGTCGGGAAGCTGTGACAAAAGCTCCAAAGCAATGGTGCCCTGACCTGCTATAACGTCCAGATCGTCATAGGGGTGTATCAAAGTTGCACCTGTGCGTTCAACGGCTGAAAGAGCTTCTTTTTGTGCGTCGTCATATATACCGTCTACCAAAACAACATTGGCACCGTAGCTCTTTGTTGCTTCAACCTTTGAAATGGGGGCAACGGAGGGGACATATATCGTTGCGCTTATTCCGTTTTTCTGTGCAGCCAAGGCAACACCCTGTGCGTGGTTGCCTGCTGAGCAGGCAATAACGCCCTTCTCGCGTTCTTCTTCGCTAAGCTGTGAAATCTTGTAATAAGCCCCGCGAAGCTTGAACGAACCGGTTACCTGCAGGTTTTCTGCCTTGAGATAAACTTCGCAGTTGTTCGTTCTTGAAAGATAGGGTGAGTACAGAAGATCCGTTTCACGGCTTGTGCCGTTTAAGATCTGCTGTGCATGGCGTATATTGGCGAGAGTTAACATTTATAATTTTTTCTCCTTGGTTAAATTGGTTAAAAAAGTATCAGCTTACTTTTGTAAATACGATATTGCCCGAATCATAGGGCCAATATGCGCAAAGTGTCATAGTATCGCCCGATACGGAACAGGTAAACTGGCAGTTGTATTCGCTGCTTCCGTTTACGAGCCAGAGATAGAATGAGGTTGCTTCTTCCATGCTCGTCTCAGTAAGCTTATTAAAGAAATTGCAATGATATTCTGCGTTGTTGTCAAAATTGCGGCCGTCTTCACCGTGGTTTTTGAGAAGGTACTCATACTTATCGGTGAACTCAACCTTTACAAAATTGCCTTCATAGAAAGTGAATGTTCCGGCATCACTCTGCCATACGCTCGTTTCAGGTCCTCGTGTTGCTTTGGATTCGGGGTATAAAAGTTCATCTTCATTATTTTTGTTTGAACAACCGAATGCTGATACCAAAACGATAATTACCATAAGCATTGCAAAAAAACGTCTTGTCATGTTTAAAACCTCCAAAAAATAATTTAATGTGATAAACAGAGTTATTCTAACACAAAAACAGGGATAAAAAAAGCTTTTTATCCCTATCAATATATGAAAATACTGTATATTCCGTATATTACTTATAATCTTGCGCTCAACAGGCGTACTGCAATGTTGAAAAATACGACTATTGAAGCGGCATCCGTAAGTGTTGTGATCATGGGTGCTGCCATGATTGCAGGGTCAAGACGGAGCTTTTTTGCAAGCATGGGAAGTATACAGCCCAAGGATTTTGCTATGCATACGGTTGCAATAAGCGTTAAGCTTACCGTGAGTGCAACCTCGGCATCGCCGTATTGGAGCCAAATTCTTAAGAAGTTGATTACTGAAAGCACAAAGCTGCAAAGGAGTGCAACACGAACCTCCTTGAACCATACCTTGACAAAGTCGGACAATTCTATCTCGTCAAGTGCCATACCTCTGATTATGACGGTCGAAGCCTGGCTTCCGCAGTTACCGCCCGTACCCATGAGCATCGGTATGAACGAAACAAGAAGCGGCAATGTCGCAATAGCTGCTTCGTACTGTTCCATCAATGAACCCGTTATCATTGACGAGAGCATGAGCACAACGAGCCAGATGATACGGTTTTGAGCAAGCTTGAATACGGGAGTTTTGAGGTATGTATCTTCACTCGGTGCCATACCTGCCATCTTTTCAAAGTCCTCGGTGTTCTCTTCCTGAATGACGTCAACAGCATCGTCGATTGTGATGATACCGACGAGTCTGTCTTCCTTGTCAACAACGGGAAGTGCAAGCATATCATAACGAGAGAACGTCTTTGCGATTTCTTCTTTATCGTCGAGCGTGTGCGCATAAATCATGTTGGACTTCATTATGTCGCCAACCTGTGTCTCAGGGTCTGCAAGCAAGAGGTCGCGAACCGTTACCACGCCCTTCAAGTGACGCTCTGCATCTATTACATAACAAGTATAAATAGTTTCTTTATCAAGCCCCGTTTTGCGTATGACTTCAAAGGCCTGTGCTACGGTAAGACGGCTTCTGAAATAAACATATTCGCTTGTCATAAGGCTTCCTGCACTGTCGTCGGGATATTGCAGGTATTGATTTATAAGTGTTCTGTTTTTATAGCTTGTGTTCTTTAAAACTCTTGCTACAACATTTGCAGGCATCTCTTCGACCATATCAACAAAGTCGTCAAGATACATATCATCAAGAATGTATCTCAATTCGTTATCGGATATGGTTTCAATTATTCCCTGCTGTGTGTCGGAATCCATGTACGCGAAAGACTCTGCCGCAAGTTCCTTGGGCATGATACGGAAAAGCCTGAGCGAAATATCACGCTCGTCGTTTTCCTTCAATTCCTCGAAAACTTCAGCGACATCGACCGCATTCATGTCTTTGATAATGTTTTTTGCTTCCTGGTATCTCTTTTCTGAAAGAAAAGCTAATACTTGATCGATCATGTGCTGCCTCCTATGCTACGGAAGGCACACACTTTTTATGAGAAAAAGAGCCGTCTGCCGTCCGTGATTTCAGTATGATAAATGTACGCTTTCAGCGGGATAAGGGTCGGCGTCCACGTCGGCTCCTCCTTTCTTGTGATGGAATAGAGCAGGAAATGCCCTGCTTTTTTATTGTATAACTCAAAAAGCAGTTTTTCAAGCAGTTTTTAAACTTGTTTTTTCTACTTTATGCAAGGTAGTGTAAAATCTGCAAAAAGCCTTGATTTCTTGACATGATAACTCCTTTACGCTTATAATATTGTGGATGAAATCTGATTGTGGGATTTTGTCGCAATTTATTTTTATTTATACTTAATTTATCAAATCAAGAAGGAGAAAACATGCGTAAATTAAAATTGTTCTCTGCAGACAAGGTGCGTGATTTACGTGAGCTTGTGCAGAGAGCCGCAAAAAAGTACAACGGCGTTGTTGCCTATAAGCAGTATGACAGAAAAGGCGATATCGTGGTTTATACTTTCAGACAATTGCTTGAAGATATGAATGCACTCGGTTCAATACTTGTGAACCGAGGCTATAAGGGCAGAAAGTTTGCTGTAATAGGCGATACATCATATCAGTGGATATTGAGCTATCTGTCCGTTGTAAACGGCGTAGGCGTTATTGTTCCGATAGATAAAGAGCTTCCCAATGACGATATAGCAAAGCTTATGAATAAGTCGGACGTTGAGGGCGTATTTTTCGGAAGAACGCTTGAATACGATATAGAAGATATACTTTCAAAGTGCCCCAATGTTAAAACGGTTATCGCACTTGATGAAGTAAAGGAAGAAAACGAGAATAAGTACTTGTCATTGCAGGAGCTTATTACAGAGGGAAAAACTCTTGTGAAGAATGGTTTTTCCGAGTACACAGAGGCTGAGATCGATGTTGAAAAAATGTCGATTATCATATTCACATCGGGTACAATGGGTGCAAACAAGGGCGTTATGCTCAGCCATAAGAACATAACCTCAATGCTCCATTCGGTATTTTCGATGCATAGGTTTGAAGGCACTTCAATTTCTGTGTTGCCGATACACCACACATATGAGTTCAACCTCAATGTATTGGGCTGCATCTATGCAGGTGTTACACTTTGCATAAATGATAGCCTAAAGCGTGTTGTTCCCAACTTGCAGATATATAAACCCAACTTCACATTGATGGTTCCGCTTATTGTTGAAAATCTCTACAAGGGAATATGGCGTGAGGCTGAAAAGAACGGCCTTGCTCCGCATATGAAGCAGGGTATCTGGTTCAGCAATATACTTCGTAAGTTTGGCCTTGATAACCGCAGATATTACTTTAAACCCGTGCTTGACAAGTTCGGCGGTAATTTGAGCATGATAGTCAGCGGTGCAGCTCCCTTAAGACCTGAGGTCGTAAGAGGTCTTGATGATTTGGGCATAAGCGTATACAACGGCTACGGAATAACCGAGTGTTCGCCTCTTGTTTCGTTCAACTGCGAGCTTTTGAATATTCCCGGCTCGGTTGGCCGTCCCATTCCCTGCGTTGAGGTAAGGATTGCGGATCCCGACGAAAACGGTGTCGGTGAAATTCAGGTCAAGGGCGACAATGTAATGATTGGCTTCTATAAGGATGAGGAGGCTACAAAGGCAACATTTACAGAGGACGGTTGGTTCAAGACGGGCGATCTTGGCAAGTTCGGCAAAAAGGGCGTGCTTGAAATAAGAGGTCGTCAGAAGAATCTCATAATCCTGGCAAACGGCAAGAATGTTCACCCCGAAGAGCTTGAGGATTATCTTATGGACCATATACCGTATATAAAAGAAGTTGTTGTATATGCTCCCGAATCAGCGGCAGAGGGCATGGGCTATATCTCGGCAACAGCGTATCTGGACCCTGACTTTATCACGGAACACGGTGAGGATGAAGCAAAGAAGCTTCTTGAAGAAGATGTCAGAAAGTGCAACCGTCAGCTTGCAACTTATAAGCATATAAATAAGGTTCACCTGAGATTGACAGAGTTTGAAAAAACGACTACAAAGAAGATTAAAAGACATATGTTGGAAAAAGGAGAGTAAAAGAAATGTTTAATGTAATCAGAAAAGCACTCTTGGAGTATGTTGATGTTCCCGAAAGCGAAATCACACCCGAAACAAACGTAATATCGGACCTTAACATGAACTCTTACGACTTCATCAGCCTGATCGGCAAGCTCGAATCAGAGCTCGGTATCGAGATCCCCGAGCGCGACCTTCGCCAGCTTGACACAGTAGGCAGCATTGACGAGTACATTCGCGGCAAGCTTAAGTTGTAATTCAAAAACAGATTTTAAGGAAAAAGAATGATGGGAAAAGCCGTGTTTTCGGCTTTTCCTAAAGTGCTTTATGGCACATTTTAAAACTTTGAGTATGTCCAAGGAGAAAAGCATGGATAACGAGAACAAGAAAAAAATGGATTCAGGCGTTGAAGAAGTCGTAGAAGAAACTGTTGAAGCAGCGGAAAATAAGAGCTTCGATATTGACGATATGGACAAAATTCTTGCAAATGAGGAAAAGTCCATTCGTGCAAAACGCAATAAGAATGCAGAAGCAGCTTCAGAGGATGATATAGACTTTGAGGCAGCAGCACGCGGCAAAAAAGAGCATGGCGACAGAAACGATCGTCGTGACAGAAACGACCGTCGCGACAGAAATGAGTATCGCAACAATAAAAACGATAAGCGCAATTTTAAACGCGACAGGAAAAACGAGAATGAAAACAAGGAGCAGGATTCCGTAAAGAAAGCTGAGAAAACAAAGCCTGAAAAGCAAGAAAAGACGGAGAATGCCATTTCCGATAAAAACAATAAAAAGAAGAATAAAAAGTTTGAGCAGGACGATTACATCAAGTTTGAGAACGTAAAGAAAATATACCGCATGGGTGAAGTTGAAATTGAGGCTTTAGGCGGTGTTGATTTTTCGATTTCAAAGGGTGAGTTCGTAATCATAGCAGGTGCCAGCGGTGCAGGTAAGAGTACGATACTTAACATACTCGGCGGTATGGACAGTCTTTCAAGCGGCCGTATATTTGTTGACGGCAATGAAGTAAGTAAGTACGATGAAAAACAGCTCATTTCATATCGCAGATACGATGTCGGTTTCGTTTTCCAGTTCTACAATCTTGTTCAGAACCTTAATGCACTTGAAAATGTTCAGCTTGCTACACAGATATGCAAAAATCCCCTTGATGCTTTGCAGACAATAAAGGATGTCGGTCTTGAAGAGAGAAAGAACAACTTCCCTGCACAGCTTTCAGGCGGTGAACAGCAGAGAGTTGCTATTGCAAGAGCACTTGCTAAAAATCCCAAGCTTCTCCTTTGTGACGAACCTACGGGTGCACTTGACTACAAGACGGGTAAGCAGATATTGAAGCTTTTGCAGGAAACCTCACGCAACACGGGCATGACGGTTGTTGTTATAACACATAACCTTGCACTTTGTGCAATGGGCGATAAGGTTATAAAGGTTAAGAGTGGTAAGATTGAATCAATCGAGATAAATGAAAATCCGATGGATGTAGATCTCATTGAATACTGAGAATGTATGCCGATGAGAAAGTCGGCATAAGGAAGGGCTCAAGAGCATGAAAAAAGCTTTGTTGAAGGACTCGTTGCGTGAAGTAACAAAAACATTTGCAAGATTCCTTTCAATATTTTTGATAGTTGCAGTCGGTGTCGGCGTTTTTGCCGGCATTAAGGCGGTTGCTCCGAATATGAAAAACACGGCGGACGTTTATTATGATGACCAGAACCTCATGGATCTGCGTGTTTTATCCACATTCGGTCTTACTGAGGACGACCTTGCTGCTATAAGGGAAGTTGAAGGCGTTGAATACGTATCGGGTGCATATTTTGTCGATGTAGTAACTACTATCGGCACTATGGAAAAGGTATTCGTTGTTCACTCATTGCCGAAAAATACGGAAGAAACGAACAACGAATATATAAACAGACCGCTTCTTGTTGAAGGCCGTTTCCCCGAAAAAAGCGGCGAGTGCGTAATTCAGGAAACAAGCGGTATTATCACAAGCGGACTTGAAATAGGAAGCACATTTACCGTTTCATCAGGTAAAACGGACCCGATTACAAACACATTGAAGACAGATACATACACGGTTGTAGGTCTTGTGCATTCTCCCATGTATATCACGGCAGATAAGGGCTCGTCTGAAATCGGAAGCGGTAAGATTGACTTTTACATGATGGTTGACGAAAGCGACTTTAAGTTTGAAGGCGGTACGTATGAAGAAATATATACGGAAGCCTTGATAACAATTAAGGGTGCAAAGGCGGAAAGCTGTTATTCGGATGAATACTCGAAGATAATCGAGCGTGTTTCGGCTAAGCTTGAAAACCTTGGCGGTGACAGAGCAGGCATACGTCTTGAAGAAATCAAGGCTTTGGCACAGGTAGAGCTTGACAAGGCACAGAAGGAACTCGATGAAGGACAGAAAGAGTTTGATACACAGATAAAGGACGGTCAGGCACAGCTTGATGCAGCACTTGCCGAGCTTTCACAGGCACAGGCAACTTTGGATACTGAAAAGAAGAATGCTGAGGCACAGATCCTTGATGCTGAAAGACAGATAATGCAGGGTGAGGCTGAGCTTGCGGCTGCACAGAAGCAGTATGACGAAGGCGTTATAGAATACAATAACGCAATGATAGAGTACGGCGATGCGATAGCTGAGCTTGATGAAACATCGTCAAAGCTTAATAAGTTAAAGTCAAGAACAAATTCGCAGATAGCAGAAATCCGTAAACAGCTTGCAAACGATCCCGAGATGAATTACATCGTAAAGACGGAGCTTGAAACAGCTATACAGTGGCTTGAGGAATTGGTTTCTTTGAGTAACGAAACAGCGGATACTGTTGACACAATGAACAAGTTTGTTCAGACTCAGATGACTAATGCCAAAAAGAGCCTGGAAAGTGCGGAAGTAGAGCTTGCCAATGCAAAGCAGCAGCTTGAAGATGCGAAGAACGGTTTGAATGTTCAGCAGAACAAGGCAGAGCGTGAATTTGCTCAGGCACAGGCACAGATAGATGCAGGCTGGGTAGAATACGAAGCTGCAAAGGCAGAGTTTGAAACAAAGAAGCTTGAGGGCGAACAGCAGCTTGAAGACGGCAGAGAACAGGTCGTCCGCGCGCAGCAGGAGATAGACAGAATTTCAGAGCCCACATGGTACATACTCGGCAGAGATATGCTCTATAGCTATGTTGACTATGAAATGACGGCTGACAGAATGGACGCTCTTGCAACTATATTCCCCGTAATATTCTTCCTCGTTGCAGCACTCGTTTGCTATACAACAATGACGAGAATGGTTGACGAACAGCGTGGAATAATGGGTACATACAAGGCACTCGGCTACAGCAATGCAAGCATCGCAGGCAAGTACATGGGCTATGCCGCAGTTGCAAGCGTATTGGGCGGTGCAGTAGGTGCTGTAATAGGTGTTGCACTCTTCCCGGTATCCATATTCAATACATGGCGACTCATGTATACTTTGCCCGACATGGTAAGAGTATCGCAGGTCGGCGTAATGATATTCGGCACAGTGGCAGCAGCACTTATAACGGTTGCAGCAGCTTATATTGCTTGCCGTAAGGCACTTTCTGAGAATGCTTCGGCACTTATGCGTCCCAAGGTCGCAAAACAGGGTAAGCCGATATTCCTCGAAAAGGTTACAGGTGTTTGGTCAAAGCTCAATTACAGCCAGAAGGTTACCTGCAGAAACATCTTCATGTACAAGAAGCGTTTCTTCATGGCAATAATCGGTGTTATAGGCTGCAGCGCACTTCTCGTTGCAGGCTTTGGCCTGAATGACTCTATAAGCCAGATTGTAAAGCGCCAGTTTGCTGAAATCTTCAAGTATCACCTTGCAATCAAGCTTGATCCCAATGTAACGCAGGAAGCTATGATTGAGATTCGCGAGGAGCTTGCAAACAATCCCGAAATCGAGGATATAATGGTCGCAACACAGTTCAATGCAACAGCAGAAGTTGACGGTGAATCACTTGCTGTAACACTTATCGCAGCGGACGATGCTGAGAAATTTACTGACTACTTCACATTGCGTGACCGCAGGACAAAGGTTGAATTTGAACTTTCGCAGAGCGGTATTGTAATAAGTGAAAAGCTTGCAAAGGAACTTGGCGGCGTAAGAGTTGGCGATACAATATCGCTCAATAACGGCGAGGGTATGACAAGAAAGGTTACTGTCTCAGGTATTACAGAGCAGTATGTATATCACTTTGCATATATCACTCCCGAATATTATAAAGAAGTATTTAACCTGAGAACGTCAGAAAACAGTATCATGGTTAAGTTTGCAAATACTTCGTCAGAGCTTGAAAACCGTATAGGTAATGAGCTCATGAAGAAGGACGGTGTTGTAGCATCCGTATCATTCTTCACCGATATGGCAACGAAGTTTGAGGATACGATAAGCAGTCTTAATGCGGTTGTTATTCTGATAATCGCTTGCGCAGCACTCCTTGCGTTCGTAGTTCTTTACAACCTTACGAACATCAATATAAGTGAGCGCCTGCGTGAAATCGCAACGTTTAAGGTATTGGGCTTCTATGACGGTGAAATCGCAAAGACGGTTTACAGAGAGAACCTTATACTGACGTTTATAGGCGGTCTTATCGGACTTGTTGCAGGTATCGGCCTGCATAGGATAATACTTACAAACATCGAGCAGTCCGGCATAATGTACGGTGACTACATTGCTCCGTTGAGCTTTGTAATCTCGTTCGGAATGACATTCCTCTTTACATTGCTTGTTAACCTCATGATGAACGGCAAGATAAAGAAGATACCGATGATTGAATCACTCAAATCAGTAGAATAAAAAGACTTTCTCGCACAAGGATATATCTTTTGTCCTTGTGCGAGCTTTCATAAGCAAAAAGGAGAAGGGGAGGGCAGGCTGCCTTTGTCAATAAGTATAAGACGCATGATATATATTGCACTCTTTGCGGTTATAATTGCAGTATGCTCATGGATAAGTATTCCTTCCTCCGTTCCTTTCACTTTGCAGACGTTTGCGATTGCATCAGCCTTACTCTTTTTGGGTGGGCTTGACGCGCTTTTATCCGTTCTGTTATATGTATTGCTTGGAGCGGTGGGGCTTCCTGTGTTTTCAAGCTTTACAGGCGGTGTTGCTGTTTTGATGGGACCTACGGGCGGATACATATTGGGCTTTGTTGTAATGGCGCTTGTGTATTGGCTTATGACTTCCGTTTTTAAGGATAAGCTTATCACTAAGATAATCGCAATCACTGTCGGAATGATTTTCTGTTATCTTTCAGGCAGCCTCTATTATGTGTTCATAGGTTCAAACGGAGATTTCATTCAAGGCTTTATTACTGCTTTGTCAGCCTGTGTTCTTCCGTTTATCATTGGCGACATCATAAAGATAACACTTGCATTTTTGCTCGTTTTGCGGCTGTCGAAAATTTTGAAAAGGAGATAATTTTAAAATATGGCTTCAAAAGTTTACTTTACGAAAGATATTTCGCAAGAAGGCTTGCTTAAAATATATGAGGTACTCGGTGCTAAACTCAAAGGAAAGGTTGCCGTTAAAATTTCATCGGGTGAACCGGGCGGTAAGCACTTTTTAAATCCTCAGCTCATAAAGCCATTGGTTAATAAGTTGAACGGTACAATAGTAGAATGTAATACTGCATATAAGGGCAGGCGTCACAATTCCAAGGACCATTGGGAAGCAATCCGCGAACACGGTTTTTTGGATATTGCACCCTGCGATATATTGGATGAGGACGGCGAGAAGGCATTGCCTGTAAAAGGCGGTATTCAGCTTCGTGAGAACTTTGTCGGTGATCATATTGACAAGTATGACTCAATGCTTGTTTTGTCGCACTTTAAAGGACACGTAGCAGGCGGATTCGGTGGAGCAATAAAGAATATAGCAATAGGTGTTGCGTCTTCAAGAGGTAAAACACTTGTGCATACAGCAGGCACGACCGATGACTTGAAGCTTGCATGGAGCGGTGACCAAAATGCGTTTTTGGAGTCGATGGCTGATGCATTCAAGTCAGTTGTTGAATATATGGGCAAGGAAAACTTCGCATATGTGAGCGTTGCAAATAATCTGTCCGTTGACTGCGATTGCGATTCACACCCTGCACCCCCTCAAATGGCTGACATTGGCATATTTGCATCCCTTGACCCCGTTGCACTTGATTGGGCTTGCGTGGATGCGGTTTACGCCTCAAAGGATGAGGGCAAGGCAGCTCTTATTGAACGCATGGAATCAAGAAATGCATTTTTAACTCTCGAAGCCGCACAAAAGCATGGCTTGGGGCAGAAAGAGTATGAATTGGTGAATATTGACTTATGAAGAAGAATAAAAAAGCGATAATCACTGTTCTTGCTGTTTTGCTTGTTGTAGCTTTGCTGCCGTTTTTATTGAGCAGCATTGTTACACTGAGCACAAAGAGCAGAATAATCACCGCCGAGGAAGCAAGCAGTATGGACTTTGACTGTATAATTGTGCTCGGTGCAGGCGTCTGGGGCAATATTGAGTCTGCAAGGCCGAGTCATATGCTTGAGGACAGGCTCAAGGTCGGCATAGAGCTTTACAAGATGGGTGCTTCCAATAAAATAATAATGAGTGGCGACCACGGCAGAAAAGACTATGACGAAGTAAATGTAATGAAAGAATACGCAATTGAAAACGGTGTTGAGTCTTCTGATATTTTTATGGATCATGCAGGCTTTTCAACATATGAGAGCGTATACAGAGCAAAAGAGATTTTTCTGGCTGAAAAGGTGCTCATAGTAACTCAGGAATACCATCTTTACAGAGCGATTTACGATGCACGCGCATTGGGGCTTGATGCATACGGAGTATCTGCAAATTTGAGAGGTTATGGCGGACAAACCTATTATGATTTTAGGGAAGTTTTTGCACGCGATAAGGATTTTCTTTACTGCTTGTTCAAGCCTAAGCCCACATATTTGGGAGAAACTATTTCCGTCTTTGGTGATGGTGATGTGACTAATGATTGAGGGAAGTTGAGGAAAAGGTATGCAAATAGTAATTATTGGCCTTGGAAGCATTGGCAAGACCATATTGAGAAGCTTGTCAAATGAAGGTCATACGGTTACGATTATCGACGAAAATAAATCCGTAATTGAGAATTTGATTGAAAAATATGATGTGTTCGGTGTGGTTGGCAACGGCGCCTGTATGGATATCCAAAAGGAAGCCGATGCCCAGAACGCTGACCTTGTAATTGCGTTGACAAAAAATGACGAGCTCAATATTTTTGCGTGCATGGTTGCAAAGCGTTTGGGCGTTAAAAATACCGTAGCACGCGTGCGTAATCCCGATTACAGAAAACAGATCATATATATGAAAGAGGACCTTGGGATTTCCATGATTGTAAATCCCGAGAGGGAAACGGCTAATGAAATATTCAACCTTATAAGCCTGCCGTCTTTTTCGAGCATGGAGCATTTTGCAAAAGGCAAGGTGCTTTTGGCGGAGGTTGTTGCAAGAGAAGGTTCTGCTTTTATAGGCGAGAGCTTGATTTCACTCGGTAAAAAGCTCAAGTATAAGGTGCTTATCTGTGCAGTTCAGCGTGGCGGCGAGGTAGTTATACCAAGCGGTAATTTTGTCATAGAGAACGGAGATAAAATTCACTTTGCTGCGGATGCAAGAAATCTGGGTGCTTTTTTGGAAGAAGTCAATCTTGAAAAGTCACCGCTGAAAAAAGTTATGATCGTAGGCGGCGGAAGAATAGGATATTATCTTGCAGATGCACTTTCACAAAAGAAATACAAGGTCAAGCTTATTGAAAAGAACCCCGTAAAAGCGGAAGAACTTGCAGAAGCACTTCCAAAGGTTGCAATAGCCTGCGGAAACGGAACACGGCACGATTTGCTTGAAGAAGAGGGAATTGAGGCGATGGACGCTTTTGTTTCCCTGACGGATGTGGATGAGGAAAACATAATTGCATCCATGTTTGCAAATCAAAAGGGAGTCAAGAAAGCCATCGCTCAGATTCATGGCGATGATCTTATTAAAATACTTGATGAACTCGGTATTGATAATAAAGTTTCACCCAATCTTATCGCGGCGAGCCGAATTATCAGCTATGCAAGAGCATTGTCAAACTCTATCGGCAGTAATGTGCAGACTCTGTACCAATTGGTTAACAGCAGGGTAGAAGCGCTTGAGTTTGCGGCAAGAAAGAAAGAACTCTTTTATGGAGTCCCCTTGAAGGACTTGAACATTAAAAAGAATTGTCTTATAGCTTGCATTATCAGGAACGGCGAGGTTATTATCCCGAACGGTAATTTCTCAATCGAACTTGGCGATAATGTTGTTGTGGTAACTACACAGAAGAATTTTGATGATCTTCATGAGGTTTTTGAATAAGGTGGCGCTATGAATTACAAAAAACTCGGTGTTATCTTAGGCAAAATAATGATTTTAGAGGGAGTATTGATGACTGCTCCACTCGCTGTCAGCTTCGCCTACCGCGAATCCTTCAAAAATATCATTGCTTTTTTAATACCCATCATAATTTTAATGACTATAGGTCTTTTGCTTCAGATGCTAAAGCCTGAAAGGAACCATCTTTATCAGAAAGAGGGTTTTGCTCTGACCGCTTCGGTATGGATTTTGATGACGCTTTTTGGTGCAATCCCCTTTGTTATAAACGGTGAGATTGCAAATTATATTGATGCTTGCTTTGAAATTATGTCGGGCTTTACCACAACCGGTGCGAGCATAATTGAGGACATAACAACCTTGTCACACTCTTCGCTTTTCTGGCGCAGTTTCTCGCATTGGATAGGCGGTATGGGTGTTTTGGTATTCGTGCTTATATTCATCCCCGAAAGTGACGACGGCTCGTCAATGCATCTTCTCCGAGCAGAGAGCCCCGGTCCTCAGGTTGGCAAGCTTGTATCCAAGATGAAGGTAACAACAAGAATTCTTTACCTCATTTATCTTGGCTTGACCGTACTTGAAATAATCATTCTCTTGTTCGACAAGCCCATCCCCGGCTATGAAAACGAAAAGTTCTTCTTTTCACTGCTTGCAACCTTTGGATGCGCAGGAACGGGTGGCTTTGGGTTTATTCCGAACAGTATGCAGCTGTTCAATCCCTTCTCCCAATATGTGATGGCATCCTTTTTGATACTGTTCGGCTGTAATTTCAGCCTATATTATCTCCTGCTCATAGGCAAACTCAAGGATGTGCTTCGCAGTGAAGAATTCAAGGGCTATTTCGCAATTGCCGTATGTGCTGTTGCATTGGTGTTCATAAGCCTCATCTGGCGCTTTGAAGCG
The DNA here is from genome assembly GCA_017407205.1 of Clostridia bacterium. Taxonomy (GTDB): domain Bacteria; phylum Bacillota; class Clostridia; order Christensenellales; family CAG-138; genus RGIG3096. The sequence continues at coordinate 6,966 of JAFQXA010000017.1, read as the reverse complement.
TTCCCCCAGGATTATACAACTGAGGAAGCCTTCCGCCATTCATTCTTCCAGGTGGCTTCCCTGATGACCACTACAGGCTATACCACAACCGACTACAATGTTTGGCCGATGCTTGCTACAACGACTTTGGTTTTGCTGATGTTTACAGGCGCAATGGCAGGCTCAACAGCAGGCGGTATAAAGCTTTCGCGTATCATTATAGCAGTAAAGGGCGCTTACATAAATGTTTGCAAAATGATAAGCCCAAGGTATGTCCCCAAGGCAAAGTTTGAGGGCAAAACGCTTGAGCAAAAAACAATCAACGATGTATTCGCATTTATTACGCTCTACTTCTTTATTTTCTTGGTAGCGGTATTTCTGCTCTCGTTCGACCCTGTAAACGGACAGACGGTGGATATCGTTTCAGACGCAGGAGCATATACCGTCAAGCACGGCTTTTACAGTAATTTCTCGGCAAGCCTTGCCTGTATTTCAAATATAGGACCTGCATTTGAGGCAATAGGACCGTACGCAAGCTATGCTCCCTACAGTGCATTTTCCAAGATTATTCTGAGCCTTACAATGCTGCTCGGCAGACTTGAGATTATCCCCGTTTTAATCCTGTTTAACAGAAAAACCTGGAAAATGTAATTATAAAGAGTTTCAATTCAGCCATATAATCCGCTGTTACGGTGATATATTGCATTGCAGACGGTTAAGAATCAATATAAAAAAGTCTGCATAAGTTCACATAGTGTTCTTATGCAGTTCTTTTTTTGAGGTTATAGTGGTAAATACATAAAAAGGAAGAATTGTAAGAAAATAAATGCAGGAGGCAGACGCTTTTATGAAATCAGAAAAAAACTCAAAGAAATTAAGGCCGTGGATAATACTCGTCGTAATTTTGGTCGTAATAACGGTAATAGTAGTCTCGTGTAACAATGCGGCAAAGAAGCTTACCGAAGGTACATTTGTCCTGCATGAAGTAAAGCGTGGAAACATAAGCTCAACAATCACTGGAAGCGGAAAAACAGAATCTCCGGACAGCGTTGAAATACAGCTTGCAAACGGCATAAAAACAGAAGAAATCAATGTCAAGGTCGGCGATTATGTGCACGTGGGCGATGTACTTGCGACACTTGACGCAGAGTCGGTAAAAAGCTGTGCGGCAAGCCTTGAGAAGGAGCTTTCTGCATTATCCGCCCAGCTTGCAATGAAAAGCACGCAGGAAGCTATAACTGCATCCGTTGGAGGCAGAGTGAAGCATATTGTTGCCAAGGTCGGCGACAGCGTTGTGGGAACGGTTAACGAAAAAGGCACTCTGGCTGTAATATCGGCTGACGGATTTATGAGAATTGATATAGAAACTGAGGAAGAATTAAGTCTCACAAGTGAAGTTACCGTAAAGTGGGCAGACGGCGAAGAGTCGGGGCAGATTATAAAAAAGACGGAGAAAGGCTGCACCGTAATATTTGACGATGAAGAAGCACCGTATGGCATGGATGCCGAGGTGGTTTTAAACGGCAAGGTTATAGGAAACGGAAAAATTGCTGTGAATTCGCCCGTAAACGTATACGGCACGGGCGGAGTCATAGAAAAAATTCATGTTGAGGAAAATGACAAGGTAAGTGTAAGAAGCAAGCTCTTCTCGATAGAAAACGGACCGCTTTCCAACAGCTATACAGAGGCACTCTACAGCTACAATGAAAAGGCGGAAGAATTAAAGAAAGTTATAGCATACCTTGAAAATCCCGTTATTATATCGGAGGTTGACGGAATAGTTGCACAGGCAGATGACGGCAGCGAAAAAAGTCAGGCCCAGGGCATGGATGTGTATCCGTCAGCAGGTGCAATCGAGTCTTCGGATGCCTTTATCGTGATAAATACGGGCGGTGCGGTTAAGATGACAATTGACGTTGATGAAATAGATATAGATGATATAGAGCTTTCACAGGAAGCCATAGTAACGCTTGATGCGTATCCGTCCGAAAGCTTCAATGCGTGCGTTACGCATATCTCGAAAATGGGAACAACGGGAGGAAGTATAACCACTTACTCAGTTGAGCTCACTCTTGACTATGATGAAAGAATACTTGAGGGCATGAACGGAAGCGCGGTAATAACCGTTGAAAGCGTGGAAAACGTGCTTATGATACCGGTTGATGCAATACATGAGGATACCGAGGGCGTTTATGTTTACCGTGGTAAGGACAATGAAAATAAAGAGCGTGTAAAAATTACGACAGGACTGTCCGACGGAATATATGCAGAGGCTACCGATGGCATAAGCGAGGGCGATATCCTGATTTATACCGACACGAGCATGATGGATATGATGCTTCAGTTTTCACAGGCAGGGGGCGGTTTCCCTCAAAGAGGTGAGGACTGATATGCAGAATAAAAAAACGGTTATTTCGATGAAAGAGATAACAAAAATATATAATGTCGGCGGTGAAGAGGTCAGGGCGCTTGATGGTGCTTCGCTTGAAATCCGCGAGGGTGAGTTTGTAAGCATAATAGGTCCGTCGGGAAGCGGAAAGTCAACTCTCATGAATATAATGGGCTGCCTTGATGTTCAGGACAGCGGAAAGTATCTTCTTGATAATCAGGCTATTGAGAGCTATTCGGAAGAAGAGCTTGCAAAGATACGAAACAAGAAGATAGGCTTTATATTCCAGAATTTCAACCTGCTTTCAAGAATGACGGCGTTTGCAAATGTTGAGCTTCCGCTTATATATCAAAAAGTTCCTGCTTCAAAGCGAAAGGAGCTTGTAAAGGAAGCACTTGCGCAAGTGGGCCTGTTGGAGAGAAGTGAGCATAAACCCTCGGAATTGAGTGGGGGACAGCAGCAAAGAGTTGCAATAGCAAGAGCGCTTGCAACAAAGCCGTCAATATTGCTTGCAGATGAGCCGACGGGTAATCTTGACTCAAAGACGGGTGAAGAAATAATCCGCCTGTTCAAGGAGCTGCACAAGAAAGGGCATACAATTGTTTTTATAACACATAATGACGATATTGCAAGACAGGCACAAAGATGCATCCGCATAATGGACGGCCGTGTTACGGAGGTGGATGGAGTATGATAATTCAATCCGTAAAAATGGCGTGGGAGTCCATAACCTCAAACAAACTGCGTTCATTCCTCACAATGCTCGGTATAATAATCGGTGTTTTATCGCTCGTTGTCATGGTTTCGCTCGTAAACGGTGCAACGGGTGCGGTTACTGACCAGATAAATTCTTTGGGGAATGATATGTTGTCCGTTGCCGTACTTGACGACAAGGGCGTTCCGCTGAGGCTTGAGGACCTTCAAACGATACAGGCAGATGATGCCGTATTGCAGGTGGCACCGTCGGTTTCTGCGCAGATGACTGCAAAACACGGATATAAGGATGCTTTTGTTTCGGTATACGGCACAACGAGTGCGTATTACGATATAAATGGCCTTGAGCTTGAGTGCGGTCGTTTCATAAAAACCGTCGATGTCGAAAATGCATCGTATGTGGCGGTAATCTCCAAAGAAGCGGAGGAAGAACTGTTCGGCGATGACAGTGCTTTGGGTGAAACGCTCAATATTTCGGGACGTGCGTTCAAAATAGTGGGCGTGCTCAAAGAAAATGATTCAATGATTTCAATGATGGTAAGCGGTCTTGCCGTATACGTTCCCTATACAGTTGAGTCACGTATGGCAGGCCAGCCATATGTGTCGTCGTTCTGCGTTTCTGCACGTAATGCAACCGATGAAGCTGAAAAAGCCGTCAAGGATTACTTGCTTGCACGCTTTGCAAAGGACGATAATGCATTTGCTATAATAAATATTTCAAGTGTGTCCGATGCAATGTCAACCGTAACGGATACGCTTTCATTGCTCCTGGGCGGTGTTGCCGCAATATCCCTGCTCGTTGGAGGTATAGGCATAATGAACATAATGCTCGTATCGGTAACGGAGCGTACAAAGGAAATCGGCATAAGAAAAGCGATAGGCGCAGGCAGAAAAAGTATTCTCATGCAATTTTTGATAGAGGCACTCATGCTGAGCCTTTTAGGTTGCACGATCGGACTTGTTTTCTCGTGGCTTATATTGGAAATCGTATCAGTAATTGCAGGCTCGATAACATTTACAATGTCTTTCGGCACAGTAGCACTTGCTGTCATCTTCTCCTCCGCAATAGGTCTTTTGTTCGGCTTGTACCCTGCAAATAAAGCCGCAAAGAAGCACCCCATAGAAGCCTTGAGGTATGGCGGATAAAGGCAGATAATAAAACTGCTTCGTGCGGCGATTGCACGAAGCAGTTTTTTAAATCATCTCAGGAACAGCCTTAAAAGCTTCTCATACAGCTTGCTTTTGTAGGGCTGGTAACGCATGGGGAGATCCAGCCATTTTTTTTATCAACTATGCTCTTTGTATGCGAGAAGGCATCAAAAGCCCTCTGTAAAGACTTCCGTCAACAACCTGCTTTGTTATCATTCCCTTTTCTTCAAGTATGGATAACATTCTTGAAGCGTCCGATTTATCCTTACCGCATAATTCGCACAACTGCGGAATGGTTATCCCGTCTTTATGCTTATAAATCGTTGTAAGATATGTCGCGTGCGGTCCTTTTAAACCGTATTTCGCCATTTCTTCGGTTTTATATTATGGTACCTGTTGTGTCAAATTACGGAGCATAACATGAGAATCAAATATAATAGGATATTGCATAAAAGCTGTTTTATATTATAATGTAACATATATGCAGAATGGGGAGTTATGTGTTATGCACGAGGGACACAGGGAAAGGCTCAGACAAATATATACAGAAAACGGTATTGGCGGATTTCATGACCATCAGGTGTTGGAATTACTTTTGACATATGTGATACCGAGAGTGGATACAAATCCGCTGGCACACAGATTGCTTGAAAGGTACGGCTCGCTCCGAAAAGTTTTTGATGCACCTATTCACGATTTGATGGAGGTAAAGGGTATCGGACAAAAAGCTGCGGTGCTTTTGAAGCTCGTAGGCGATACGCAAAGGAGAATAGCGCGCTATGATGCACAGAGCGTCAGGATAAGCACGCCTGCAGCTGCAATGAAGCTTGCGATGACACTTTTTGACGATCAGCGTTATGAAGCCGTATATCTTATATCACTCAACAAGGCGCATGAGGTCGTGCATATAGATAAAGTAAGCTCGGGAACGGTTTCGCAGACGACTGTCTATCCGAGACTCATAGCAGAATATGTGATGCGACACGGTGCACAAAGTGCAATATTGGTTCATAATCATCCGTCGGGCAGTATTGAACCGTCAAAAGAGGATATTGAAGTAACAAAGGATATATTGAATGCACTTGCTGCAATAGAAGTAAAGCTTGATGACCATATAATTGTATCAAGTACAAACGCTTACAGCTGTTTGCAGAAATGTTTCTTGAACAGTTTTGAACAGGAAGAAGAAACCCTTTTTAAGGAGGCTAAATAATATAGCAGCATTTTACAATTAGCCCGAGCAATCACTTAAGCCTGTAATAGCACGTGGCTTTGCCTCTGCCCTCGCGTTTGAGTTCGCCCGTCAAAACAAGCTTTGAAAGTGCACCTTCTACTGAACTGAGGCTTAAGGATGGGCAAAGCTCCAGGATGTCCTGCTTGGTAAAACGACCGATTTTATTGAGTGTCGCCTTGCGGACTGTTTCAAGGGCAGGAAGCTTTTCTTCCACTATGGCAAAACGGTCTGCAAAATCTTTATAGGCAGAGAGAATTGTGCCGAGAAGATACTTGATAAAAGGCAGGACATCTTCTGTTCCTTCATGCCAGCCGTGTTGTGACTTGTTGAGTGCATCATAGTAGAGGTCCTTATTTTGGGCAATCTTCCCTTCGAGCGAGATATACTTTCCAACTGTAAAACCGCTGCGATATAAAAGCAATGTGGTAAGCAAACGGCTCATTCTTCCGTTGCCGTCATTAAATGGATGTATACACAAAAAGTCGTGAATGAAAATCGGTATGGCAATCAACGGCTCGACTTCAAAATTACCGATTACTCTATTGTACTCTTCGCAAATTTGTTTAAGAGCGTCAGGCGTTTCAAAAGGTGAAAGCGGTGTAAATAAAATCTCGGTATGACCGTTTGGATAAGAAGCGCTGATATAGTTTTGCACATTCTTTGTAAGCCCTGCCATTGGATTGTTCATGTGGCTATACATGATTTTATGAAGCTGCAAAATATAGTTTGGGGATAGGGGAATGGCATCAAAGCTGTCATGAATAATGTTGAGTGCATCACGGTATCCTGCGATTTCCTGCTCATCACGGTTACGAGGAGCGGTCTTTTCCTGTACCAACTGCTTAATACGAGTGTTGGTAGTAACAATGCCCTCGATGGCATTGGAAGCCTCCGTGCTTTGAATTTTTGCAATCTCAACGAGCTTTTCAAGCTCGTGAGGCTTTTGCTTCAAATAAAACTCCTGTCGCCCCGACTCTTTGTAAATAGCGGCAATAAGACCGAGAATTTCCGCATCCCATTTTTGCTCTTTGATTTGTGAGTAGTTAAAAGCCCTCATTCCCTCAAAAACCTCTCTTTCCCTTAAATATTAGCATATTATAAGGGCATTGTCGATAGTTTGTGCGAATATTCCCTTATTTATTCGGTGGTTTTGAGGGAAAATGAGTCAAGAGGTTAAAATAGATTTTATGTCTAAAAATCAATAGGAAGTTTCTGGCTGTGATAAATTGTTTCCTGGTGATAAAAATGATTTTAAGTTTTGGTGAGAAAATAAAAAATCTGCGCAGCGAAAAAAATATAAATCAAACAGAGCTTGGAAAAGCGGTCAGCATGACGCAGAGAAAAATATCGTATATTGAATGTGGGAAATACGAGCCGAGCATTCAAGATATAATTGCGTTTTGCAATTATTTTAAGGTGTCGGCAGATTATCTTTTGAATGTCCCAAAGGGATATGATTATCCGGGGAGAAAATAAAAATGCTCCCCGAATGGGGCAATAG
>JAFQXA010000016.1 GCA_017407205.1 Clostridia bacterium | reverse complement strand
CGCCTTGCCAAGGCGGAGGTGGCGGGTTCGAGCCCCGTCTCCCGCTCCAATAGAATATGCACCCTTAGCTCAGTTGGTAGAGCACCTGACTCTTAATCAGGGTGTCCAGGGTTCGAGTCCCTGAGGGTGTACCAACAAAAAGACCACCGTATGGTGGTTTTTTTGTTGTGTCAGCCCTATAGAAGGACTCGAAGGGCAGAAAAGAAAACACTCCTGTGTGAGCGTTTTCCTGCCCCGGGTAGCGAATGAAGCGAAGTGCACGCAGTACGGAGTGCAAGTAAACCGCGAAATGAGCGGAGAGTCCCTGAGGGTGTACCAACGAAAGACCACCGTATGGTGGTTTTTTTGTTGCCCGAAAGGGACGAGAACCCTGCAAGGGTGAGATAGTGAGAGCCTAAAAATGCGAGCTTTAGCGATGCATTTTTAGTAACTCGAACTATGCATGCGAGCGTAGCGAGTCGTAGTCCCTGAGGGTGTACCAGAAAAAAGCACTTCGTAAGAAGTGCTTTTTTCAACTAAATCCACCTTTTTAAGGTGGGTGAAATCATCTTCGATGATGAAATCCTCCCTCCGGTCGTGTGAAATCGCTGAGGCGATGGGTGGATTTAATTTCATCTGCGCAAGCAGATTTCATCATGAGCATAAGCTCATGATTTCATCGAAAACATGGTTTTCGATTTCAACGTCCTCATCCCCTCCATTTTGCCCTCGAATCTTATTTGTGGCTTCGCTCATGGGTTTTACGGTATTATTCTTTTCACTCTTCTTACACCGCTTTAAAGCTGTTCATCGTCTTTCGCCAAGCGTGCTCTATTTATATCACACTCGGTGTCATTATCATTATCATTGTCATTATCATTGTCATTATCATTATCATTGTCATTATCATTATCATTATGCTTCGTTTCGCTTTCGTTCGCTTTCTAAAAAAAGCGTTCGCTTTTTATTTTGCACATAAATTGCACAAAAAAAGCGATTGGATTTACCAACCGCTTTATTTCAGTTTAATCAGATTTCAGCACGCTTTCTCAAGAAGTCGATGCCTTCATCTATATCTGCCTGTATGTCCTTTATCATCTGTGCTTCATCGCCGTTCTTGAATATACGCTTAAAACGTGTCTGTGCACGCAGATAATCATCAATGGGCATACGTTCTGTCTTGCCCGACATAATCGCGTCTGTGGGCGATGAGAAGCTGATTTTGCCGTTTTCAGCCTCAAAGAGTGACCATGCGCCCGTCTTGACCGCCATTCTTGACATTTCGATTACTTGTGACGGATCAAAGCCCCACCCTGTGAAGCAGGGAGCAAATATTTCAATATACTTGAAGCCCTTTATGCTCTTTGCCTTTATGACCTTATCATAGAGGTCACCCGGATATGCTATTGATGCTGTTGCAACATAGGGAATATTATGATCAAGCATCAAGAGGGGCATATTCTTCTTTGTCTGTGACTTACCGCCCGGCGTTGTTGTTGTATATGCGTGACGAGGTGTTGCACCGCTTCTTTGCATACCTGTATTGCTGTAAGCTTCGTTATTGTAGCAGAAGTGTATAATGTTATCGTTACGCTCTGCCGCTGCCGAAATTGCCTGGAAGCCGATATCGTAAGTTCCGCCATCACCAACCCAATTGAATACAGTGGGAAGCTCACCCTTGTACTTGCCCTTTTCCTTGAGCATTTCAAAGCCTGCCATGACGCCTGCTGCCGAGCTTCCTGCCGAAGCGAATGTGATATTCAATGCAGGCCAGGATGATGCGGACTTGGGTGAAACGCCGAGGGATGCAACCGTACATGAAGGAGTCAAAAGCATGACTGCATTACTGCCGAGTGCCTTGCCTACTATGCGAAGTGCGAGTGCTGACGGGCAGCCTCCGCAGGATCCGTTACCGGAGAGGAGATATTCATCTGTAGGAATGTTTTTAATAGCTGTTGCCATAATTTTAGCCCTCCACCGTTTCGCTTATAGCGTCTGCCATGGTTTCCCATGTAACGTCCTGTCCGCCGATGCCCATTACCTTGTCATAAATTTCGACATCGCTTCTTTCGCCATAAAGCGCACTCTTAAGTTCCTGATACAAAGCACCGCCATCCGTACCGTAGGCATATGCCTTGTCTATTACTACAACCTTTGAATTTTCAGGCAAGACAGCCATTATATCTTCTTTAGGGAAAGGACGGAAAAGACGCAATCGCAAAAGACCGACCTTCATGCCGTTTGCTCTCAATCTGTCTATTGAAAGATGCAATTCATCAGCCAGACTTCCCATTGCAAATACTACCGTTTCCGCATCTTCCATGCGGTAGCACTCAATTGTATCGCCGTTGCACATGCCTGTTATATCACTGTAACGGCTTGCTGCTTCTTTTACTACATCGATTGCCTTTAATGTATCCTCGTGAAGCTGTTTTCTCAAATCAACATATGCATCGACCGATGAGATGTTTGAAAAAGATGACGGATGCTTTACATCGAGGAACCAATCAACGTCACGCGCAGGCAGGAACTGGTTTATCTGTTTCTGAGTGGGAACATCAAAAGCCATCGTACAATGTGAAAGCGTAAAGCCGTCAAAGCATACCATCGTGGGTATATTCACCTTTTCGGCAATGTAGAACGCCTGCAATGTTGTGTTGAATATTTCCTGTATGCTTGCACAATGAAGCTGGAGCCAGCCTGTGTCACGCTGTGCCATAGTGTCCGAATGGTCTGCATACAAAATCCAGGGTGCAAAAACACCGCGGTTTACGTTGACCATAACAATCGGCATTCTTCCGCCTGCTGCCATATGCAATACCTCGTGCATATAGAGCAAGCCCTGTGAAGATGAAGCCGTGAAAACTCTTGCACCTGTTGCACTTGCCGCTACTGCTGCTGCCATTGCGCTGTGCTCACCCTCAACGGGAATGAACTTTGCATTCATCTCGCCAGAATCGCACATTTCAGATATATATTCCATGATGCTCGTCTGCGGTGTTATCGGATAACCCGGAACGACATCTACATTTGCACACTTAACGGCAGTTGCAACTGCCTTTGTGCCTGTTCCTATCATTTTTTTCACGGTCAGTGCACCTCGTTTTCCATTGATATTGCTTTCTTGGGACATTCATGCGCACAAACACCGCAGCCCTTGCAATATTCGTAATCTATCTCAATTTCGGGAGTAATTGTAGCTTCGGGGCAATAAATATAGCAAATACGGCAAGCAATGCACTTCTCCTTGTCAATTACGGGACGCATTGTACGCCACTTGCCCGTCTTGGCAGAAGCTCCCTTTGTCGGCCATGATATGGGCCTGAAACTCTTAACCGTTTTCTTGTTCATTTTTCATTCTCCTTGTCACAAGCCTGTATGATGCTTCAGCGGCACTTGCGTTACGCTTGCCCACTTCTCCGCCCCATTTATCAAGCACTGTTGCTTTCATAACCTTGCAGGGGATATCAAGCATTGCACAGCAAGCTGCATAAAGCGGAACATTGATAGCGGCAGCATGTGTGCCAAGACCATGCTCCTGTGCAAGCTTACCTGCATCAAATGTAACGCCCGGATATTTACACTCATATTTTTCATCCTTCGAGCTGACTATGAACTTAGCACCGTAGCGGATTGAATCGCTTGTTGCTATATCATAAAGATTATCGCTCATAAGTACAACAAGGTCTGCTGTAGAGTGCTGTGAATGCACTCTTATCGGATCGTCACTTATTCTCACAACCGCACGAACGGGCGCACCGCGTCTTTCCATGCCGAAGAACGGCAATGACTGGCTGTACTTGCCGTTGTTTGTTGCTGCCTGCATGAGCAATGTTGCCAATGTGACAGCGCCCTGGCCACCGTAGCCGTGAATTCTTACTTCAATCATCTGTTTGCCTCTTTTTATTCTCTGCCCTTTTGGGGCAGCTAAATATTTAACCGAATAAATTACGAAAAGCCACCAAAGTCGACTTTTCTCGCACTTTATCCTAAAATGCGTCCTTATATTGTAATATCACAACAAGCAATATGTCAACAAAAAAAGGCTAAAAAACATTGTGCTTAAAGGTTTTTTATGCTGCTACATACTAATTTATCTAAAATGATAAACAAACCCAAAAAGCCTCCGCCAAATTCATCATGGCGGAGGCTTTTATCTTTAAACGGTTTTATTATTTTTCAATTTTCTCAAACAATACCTTATCAAATGAAATCTTCTCCAAAATCTCAAGATTGTTCTCGGTGTTTTTTGAGTAGAACAATATATACATCACACGTCCTTCATGCAAAAAGAATGCTCGCTCGTTAGCATCGTCATCGCTATGCGGTCTGAATATCACTTCTTTTTCTTCACCGCCGACATTTGTGACGATTTCTAAAACTCCCAACTCCTTTAAAACATCTTCAGGACAGTCGGAAATAAATTCTTTTATCTTATTACGCTTATCTCCAAGTATAACTTTTACAAGTATTCCTGTGCCTTTCCCATCAATATCTTTTATTCCGTAATACATATAACCATATAACGCATCGCTATATCCCTCCATCAATTCGGATGTTGACTCATACAGTCGTGTAAACTCCATAGGAGCGTTATCATAATAAGGAACATAAACTCCACCGTCCTTTTCGATATCCTCATAGAGCTTAGCTATGCGCTCATACCTTTCTTCCTTTTTAGCAGCCCAACTCATAAATTCTTCAACTGTTGCGAAGCCCCTTTGGGGGTGTGGCGCACCGCTTATGTCGGATATGGAAGGCGTTTTCACCGGCACAGGAGTTGCAACAGGCTCCTTGGTAGGTTCCAAAGCAGGCTCCTCTGTGAGATACGGAGTTTCATCTACCTTATACTGCCCAAGTATTATTTTTTGAAGCATGCTCAAATCTTTTGAGTTAACAATGCCGTCTTCATTTATATCGCCCACAAGCCCTGCACTTGTAACCAAGGGCTTTATAAAATTACCGATACAGGTAAAAAGCATTACAGCGGACAGAATCACAATCGTTGTTTTAGTTATTGTTTTCATTGTAAACGCTTAATCCTTTCTCATTCTTTTATATGTGTCAGTTTATTCTTTTTTTACAATGTCGTCAATGCATTTCTTTGCGTTTTTTGACATTGTACCAACTTTGCCATATTTTTACATCTTTAATCCACAATTCGATATAAAAGCAATTTCGCTCAGGCTTTTTACACCTGAGCGATTTTTATTTGGTCTTATTTATTTTTCAATTTCCTCAAACAATACCTTATCAAATGAAATCTTCTCCAAAATCTCAAGATTGTTCTCGGTGTCTTTTGAATAGAACAGTATCATTACAACGCTATCCTCACAGAAAAAGAATGCACGCTCATTACCGTCCACCTCATTGTGAGGCTTGAATATTACTTCGGTATCCTCGCCGCCAACGTTTGTAACAATCTCTTGGTATCCGTATTTCTCCCAATCTTCTTGTGGTACTTCTCGGTCTCCCAAAAAGCTGTCTTTCAATGTGCCTCGTGTGTTAGCCAAATTAACATATACCAAAATTTCCGTACCTTTTCCGTCAACATTTTCTATCCCATAATAATCATAGCCATAAGAAAAATCAGATTCTCTTGTCATCAATACATAAGTGGATTCCTCAATCTTATCAAATTCCATAGGCTTACCATCATAATAGGGAACATATACGCCACCGTCTTTTTCTAACCCCTCATAGAACTTACTTATACGCTCATACCTATCTTCCTTTTGAGCAGCCCATTCCATAAACTTTTCAACTGTTTCAAATCTTCTTTGTTCAGGGGGCTCTGTATCTACACTCGGAGTTTGAAAGGGCTCTTCTGTTTCCTCCGCTTTATATTGACCGAGTATTATTTTCTGAAGCATGCTCAAATCCTTTGAGTTGACGATGCCGTCTTCATTTATATCGCCGGTAAGCCCTGCATTTGTAACCAAGGGCTTTATAAAATTACCGATACAGGCAAAAAGCATTACAGCGGATAAAATCACAATCGTTGTTTTAGTTAATGTTTTCATTGTAAACGCTTAATCCTTTCTCATTCTTTTATATGTGTCAGTTTATTCTTTTTTTACAATGTCGTCAATGCATTTCTTTGCGTTTTTTGACATTGTACCAACTTTGCCATATTTTTACATTTTTAATCCACAATTCGATATAAAGCAGGATAAAAGCACAATCGTTGTTTTAGTTATTGTTTTCATGGCTTACCTCCATTTTCTATTTTCATTCAATCACTAATGATACGCTAATTTACATCTCTTTTTCTCATGTTTTTCTCCTCTCTTTTTTTATTTATATATAAGACTGTTTAAGCGCCCGTTTGGTTCCATAAAAAATAAAAATTTCCAACTTCATAGTGTGGTTAACCGAGTTGTAATAAACATTTGTGGCTGCTTTTCATTGTTTTTTGACATTTTGAGGCATAATCAGATATGCCATGATATAGAAAAGGCAACGCTTTATATTGCGTTGCCCATGTTTTATTTTCCCTCGTAATATGAAATTCCGCTTTGAGTCAAAAGTTTTTTAAGCTCGCTTTTTGTGTACGTTGCCATCTTTGTCTTTTCGATGTTTTCGGTTGCATAAACTACATTTGAAACTGTCACTATGTCAAGGTATGTAGGATTGTTTTCCTCTGCCGTATTATCATAGCACCACGACAGCATATTGAGGTCGTTTGAAAACTCAAGCCTTACACGCTTTCTTATCAAGTGCTCATCATCATAGTCAAACGCATACTTTTCAACGCATTTGTAACCGCCGTATGCATCGATATTGCTCTCTGTAACAATGTATGAGCCTGAGTCATTATTGAAATATACCTTGTCTGCAAGCTCTTTGTCCATGCCGATAACCGAGCCTTTCTTTGCACTGTTATCGGGAATTATTACCTCATCATCCTCGCTCTTTTCGACATTGTAGAGCGTTATGTCAACTCTTACCGTGTACTCAAAGCCGTTTGAGTTTTGGAGGCTGTCTGTAAAATAGTATACATTCAGATAGGCATAATCGGGATCGTCAACACAGGTGCGTATAACACCATTTGCAGGCAATTGTGTACTTACTGCATTTTTCAAAAGAACATCGGCTGAAATTCTGTCGGATGCCATTATGTCAAGCTTATATGACGACATGAACAGGAGCTTTGAAAGATATTCAAAGTACTGATTCTGAGTCATGTCTTTATAATATATGCTCCACGTTGTGCCGTAGGTTTCATCGCTTTCCGCTTTGTCATAGCCATCACGAAAAGCTTCTGCTATTCCGTTTGGAAAAAGTGCTTTTATCCACTCATCGGAATTTATCAAAAGCTCATCATCGGGATTTTCTGTCTGCGTACTGTCAAAGACCTCGTCATCAATATCTGTGTTCTCGTTTTCAGTAAAGAACGAACAGGCAGTAAAGCTTAAAGCGAGCATCAATGACAATAAAATTATAATTATGCGTTTCATAAAATCTTCCCCATATATAATCAACGCTAAGATTATACACAGAATAAAAATCAGCCGTCAAGGCTCAAGCCATTATTCTCACTTTTTTGTCTTTGGGGTAAATATTACCGCACACAGATAACCAAAGAACACGGCAGCCGCGATACCGCCTGCTGTTGCTTTAATTCCGCCCGTGAACGCACCCAATATGCCGCTTTCTTTTGCGCCCTCCATTGCACCCTTTGCAAGTGAATAGCCAAAGCCCGTAAGCGGAACAGTAGCACCTGCCTTCGCAAATTCCGCAAACGGTGCATATATACCGATTGCCGTCAATACAGCACCGAGGCTTACAAACAAAACGAGTATTCGCGAAGCGGTAAGCCGTGTTAAGCTTATGAGAAGCTGACCTATTACACAGATTGCACCACCGCAGATGAAAACTATCAAATAGTCAGAAAAGCTGCTCATAATTTTCCCCTTTCCAAAATTACACCGTGCGCGATGCCGGGTATTGTTTCACCCTGCATTGAAGCTGTTGGACTCATCAGTGCGCCCGTTGCCATAAAAAACGCACGTTCAAAATCGCCCTCATGCATACGCTTTAAAAGGTATCCGTTCAAAACCGAGCCACTGCAACCACAACCTGAACCGCCACAATCGACATTTTGATTTTTGTCAAATATTATATTTCCGCAATCAAGGTGTCTGTCGCCCAAATCTACTCCCTTTTCCTTGCACATATCGCTGAAAAGAAGTGAGCCGAACGAGCCAAGGTCGCCCGTTATTACAAGGTCATAGTAGGAAATATCCCTCTCGGTATCACGAAGGTGGTTGACAAGGGTATCAACGGCAGCAGGCGCCATGGCAGCACCCATATTGTTTGCATCGCTTATTCCCATATCAACAACACGTCCCACAGTACCGCCCGTTACGAATATATTGTCCATAATGCACTCGCCCTCATAGTTTGAGCTTGCAAGCACACTGCACCCTACGCCCGTGACTGTTCTCTGTGCCGTTGGCGGTGTTTGTCCGCCCATTTCAAGCGGCATACGGAACTGTCTTTCAGCCGTTGAAAAGTGACTTGATGCAACGCAGGCTGTGACATCAAAAAATCCGCCGTCCGTCAGCATGCTTCCGAGTATTAAAGATTCCGCCATCGTTGAGCAGGCACCGTACAGTCCCAAAAACGGAGCCTTGATTTCACGCGCTGCAAAAGATGCCGTGATTATCTGATTCAAAAGGTCACCACCGAGCATACAATCCATGCGTTCGGGATTTAAGTTCACCTTTTCAAAAGCTAAACGCACGCTTTCTTCAAACATTTTGCGTTCTGCCTTTTCCCAGGTCTTTTCGCCCCACGTATCGTCCTTTATGACAATATCAAAAAACTTACCCAAGGGGCCCTTGCCTTCCATATCACCAACTATTGTTGCGCCGCTTATTATGCGCGGCGGTTTTTCAAAAACAAGTGTTTGTCTTCCAAGTTTTTTATGTGCCATACTTCCTCCTTATGAAAACAGGCAAGTCAAAAGCCCTATTAAAATCGAAACCGATATTCCGTAAACAAGAACGGGGCCTGCAACAGTAAAAAGCTTTGAGCCTACGCCCATTACAAGCCCTTCGCGTTTGAACTCCATTGCAGGTGATACAATCGAGTTTGAAAAGCCTGTTATGGGAACTATCGAGCCTGCACCTGCCCAAGCACCTATATTGTCATAAACGCCCACGCCCGTTAAAAGTGCACCTATAAAAATCAAGGCTATCGAGGTAAAGCTTGCTCTGTCTGTTTCACTGAAAGAAAAGAGTAAACTTCCCACATCGCCTATAGCCTGACCGAGCATACAAATAAGTCCGCCTGCAATAAACGCTCTTATGCACCCTGACAGCGTTTTGCTCTTTGGTGCTATTGCATCAACCTTTTCCTTATAGCGTATCTGTTCGCGTTTTAACTTTTTCATCTTTCACCAGCATCCTTTACCCGTTTTTTGTCGTTATACTCCTTGTACCGCACCTTCAAAAAAAGCGGGCTCATGCCCTCATCAATCTTCGGTATATAAACATATTTGTCCATACTGTTTTCCCCTTTCCACAAATATTGCTCCGTGTCCCTCTTTCTCCGCCGTGTTGCCTGTTAAAAACCAAACGCATACAAGCAAAACGAGGACTACCGCAAACAAAACAAATACAATTCTTCTTTTTTTGCTCATAAAAATACCTCGACAATATTTTGCCGAGGTTTTTAAAAAATTATGTATTTGCTTTTTTTGATTAGAAATCAATCAGCTCAAGGGATGAAAACTTATCATCATATGAACATACGGACAAAGCATAGCCACCCAATAAAAACTCTTTAAAATGCACATTGCATTTTTCATTTTCGCGCATTACAAAAATGCCGTTATCAAAAGAAATTTCAAAGTCTGAAAGTTTAAGCGAAAAGCCCTCGCCCGTAAGCTTCATATAGCTTTCTTTCAGCGTCCAGAGCCTGAAAAACTCACGTTTTTTCTCCTCACCCTCAAAAGAGTCAAGATACTCGTTTTCATTCTTTGTAAAGAAACGCTGTGCAACAGAGAACCTTTCTTTTTCCGCCTTTTCAATATCACAGCCGACATCTTTATCACCTATCGAACAGACAACAAACTCACCCGAGTGTGAAAGGTTAAAGAAAATTCCGTCCGTTTTCGGCTTTCCGTTTTTCGAAAATGTGATTTTTGAATTTTCCATGCCATGCTTTTTCAGTGCTTTTTGAAGCAAAATCCCTGCGCCGAGGCTCTGTTTTCGGCTTTCTTCCCTCAAAAAACGAAGCACTCTTTTCTGTCTTTCTTCATCAAGAAGCAAAAGATACCCTGAATCAGTTTTCGGGTCGGGGAGATTTTTTATGTTTGCTATATATGTGTGTATCATTAAAAACCCTTCTGTCCATTAAAAAGCGAAGACGGCACAAGCCGTCTTCGCAAAACTTGCTTTTATACCAAATCGCCCGTATCAAAGGGGTCTCCGCATTCGGGGCAGAACTTCGGGGGATTTGCCTTGTCTTCAGGTTCCCATCCACACTTATCGCATTTGTACTGGGGAACGCCTGCAGGCTTCTTCGCACCGCACTCTGAACAGAATTTGCCCTTATTTACAGCACCGCAAGCACAAGTCCAACCATCGGCCTGTACGGGTGCGGGTTTCTTAGCACCGCATTCGGGGCAGAAATTACCCGTTGCAACTGCGCCGCAAGCACATTTCCAGCCGTTTGAAGGAGCTGCTGCCTGAGGAGCCGCAGGAGCTGCCTGAGGAGCCTGCTGTCCCATCTGGAAAAGCTGCTGTGCATTTATGCCGCCTGCTGTCTGTGCCATGTTCATTCCCATAAATGCCATTGCTGCACCTGCGTTTTCGTTGCTTGCTGCAGCCTGCATTGCTGCTGCCTGTGCACCAACCATGTGAGCTGCTGCTCTTGTGGGGTCCATGAATGCCGCATTACGCTGCAATTCCTTCATCATCTTTTCGTCTTCTTCGTTTGCCGTTACTGACGAAACACCAAAGGATACGATTTCAAGACCGCGAAGGTCACGCCACTTACTGCTCAAAACTTCATTAAGAGCGTCTGCCATCTCAAGTGTATGGCCGGGAAGTGCGCTGTAACGGATGCCCATTGCACTTATCTTTGCAAACGCCGGCTGGAGTGCTGTCAAAAGCTCTGTCTTAAGCTGACTTTCGATTGTTTCGCGTCTGTACTCTGAAGTTACGTTTGAGCAAACATTTACATAAAAGAGCATGGGATCGCAGATCCTGTAGCTGTACTCACCGAAGCAGCGGATGCCGACATCGATATCTATACCTGCACGTTCGTCAACTACTCTGAAAGGAACGGGAGCAGGTGTGCCGTATTTATTGCCGATAAGCTCTTTTACATTGATGTAGTAAACTCGCTGATCCTTGGGAGCTTCACCGCCGAACGTGAAACGCTTACCAAGATTCTTGAAAGTTTCCTTGATGCTTGTTGAGAGCTTGCCTGTGAAGAGTGAAGCCTCTGTTGATGTATCGTAAATGAACTCGCCGGGCTCTGCACAAACTTCTACCACCTGACCCTGTTCAACAATAAGCATACACTGACCGTCCGCAACTGCGATAACGGAACCGTTGCTTATGATGTTTTCTGTTGCCTTTGTGTTGCTTGACCTGTCGGATACCTTCTTTACGCCCTTTGTTACCATTACGTTTGCAGGGATTGACTCACAGTAAAAATACTCTTTCCACTGGTCTGCAAGAACGCCTCCTACAGCACCTTTTAAAGCTTTGATAAGACCCATTTTGTTTCTCCTTTCAGCCTGTAAAAATTCGTTTGGTTTTGTCGAATAAAATAATAAACTCTCAAATATTATTATAACTCAATCTTAAAAAATTTGCACGATATTATTTAAGCCAGTTTCCAAAAAGTCCGCGTGCTATGCTGTTGCCAAGATTTCTGCCTATTGATGTGGCTGCTGAATTGACAGCCTTTTGCACAACTGAAGTCTTTTTCCTTGAGCTTGAGCTTCTTGTCGTTTTCTTTGCCGAGCTTCTTGTGCTTGAGCTTGTTGAACTTCTTGAACTTGCAGTTCTTGAACTTGAGCTTCTTGAGCTTGCAGTTCTTGAGCTTGACGTTCTTGTAAGTCTCGAAACAGGTTTTTCTTCCTCGATTTCTTCCTCTTCCTCGGCTTTCTCTTCCTCTGCTTCCATCTCGGTAAGAACCTCGTATGCAGACTCCCTGTCCTCACTCTGTATGTACTTTTCATAAAACCGTGAGTTCTGTGTTGCTTTCTCGATTTCCTCATCGGTAGCCGCACTCATTGAGCTGTGCGGAGGCAATATGTTTGCCTTTTGCACAATCGTGGGTACGCCCTTTTCGTCAAGCACGGAAACAAGTGCTTCGCCCGTACCCAAAAGCTGCAACACTTCCTCCGTATCAAAGTTCGGATTTGTGCGGAACGACTTGGCTGCCGCACGAAGTGCTTTCTGGTCGTTGGGAGTATATGCACGCAGGGCATGCTGAACGCGGTTACCTATCTGGCCGAGTACGCTGTCGGGAACATCGGTTGGGTTCTGCGTTATAAACCATACGCTTACGCCCTTTGACCTTATAAGACGTACCACCTGCTCAACCTTATCAATGAGTGCCTTGGGCGCATCGTCAAAGAGAAGGTGCGCTTCATCAAAGAAGAACGCAAGCTTCGGCTTTTCAAGATCGCCCGCTTCGGGCAGAAACTCATAAAGCTCTGTAAGCATCCACAAAAGGAATGTTCCGTACAAAAGCGGATGCTGGAAAAGCTCCTGGCACTCAAGTATATTCATAATGCCCCTGCCGTCATCGGGTGACCACTTCATCCAGTCTTTTATATCAAGTGAAGGCTCGCCGAAGAAAAATCCTCCGCCTTCGTCCTCAAGTGTAAGCAGGGCACGCTGTATTGCACCGACGCTCTGCGATGAAACATTGCCGTAGGTTACCTTGTATTCGCTTGCATTTTCAGCAACATATGCAAGCATACTCCTTAAATCCTTAAGGTCCACAAGCAAGAGTCCCTTATCGTCCGCTATGCGGAAAACTATACGCAGTACACCGCTTTGTGTATCGTTAAGCCCCAAAAGTCGTGCAAGAAGCTCAGGGCCCATCTCAGAAACAGTTGTTCTTACATTTACGCCCTTTTTGCCGTAAACATCCCAAAAATGAACGGGATATGCACAGTAATTGAAGTTTTGTATGTTCATTGTATCAATGCTTCTTTTGATGTGCTTGGTTTCAACACCCACATTGCACATACCCGACAGGTCGCCCTTTATATCGGCAAGAAAAACAGGCACACCCATATCGCAGAACGCTTCAGCCAGAACCTTGAGAGTTACGGTTTTACCCGTACCGGTTGCACCTGCTATAAGTCCATGACGGTTCGCCATTGACGGCTCAATATAAACGCGGTCCTCACCCGTTGCTATCCATATTTTATGCTCGTCTTTCAAGTACATGATACTTTACCATACCTTTCGCATTATTTTATATTCTCACACAATGCATTATAAAACTGAGGAAACTCATTCTTTATTCGTACAATCCTGTAATCCGTGCTTGTTATACAATGCTCGCTTGTGCCACAAAACATAAGCTCATCTTCTTTATAAATCTCATAAGCAAATACAAAGCCAACGCCGTTACATGATTTTACGGACGTAATAACCCTCACTTCATCAGGGAAATTCAAAGGCTTTTTGTACTTGCATGAAACTGCTACAACGGGCGAATAAAAGCCTTCGCTTTCAAGTTTTTCATGCGAATAGCCAAGCTTTTCTAAAAAGTCTATGCGTGCTTCCTCCATTATTCTTACATAATTGGAGTGATGCACAATTCCCATCTTGTCAGTTTCATAATAGTTTATTTTACGAATATACTCATTCATCATATTGTATAGTTCCTGTAAGGATTTGAGTCAATATCTTTAAAAACGATACTGCCATCCTCAATGATCATATAGCCGTGTATGTTATCTTTGGGAAGTGAGACCGAGCCGGGATTAAGGTAAGTGTAATCTTGAAGTTCTTCACACACACTCAAATGTGTATGGCCGTGTATCAGGATATCACCCTTATTAAGACGCGCGCTCATCTCATCTGTTTTATGCCCATGCGTGAAGTACACAAGGCGATTATTTATCATCATGACAGCAAACTCTACCATGATGGGAAACTCAAGCACCATCTGGTCAACCTCGCTGTCACAGTTGCCCTTTACGCATAATATATTTTGCCTGTATGAATTCAAAAGTTCTGCAACCTTTTGAGGTGAATAGTCACAAGGAAGCGGATTTCTCGGCCCATGATAGAGTATATCTCCCAAAAGCACGAGCTTATCAGCCCCCTCGTTTTTAAAAGCTTCAATAAGGCGTGAACAATAATAAAATGAGCCGTGTATATCCGAGGCTATGAGCAGTTTCATATTTTTTGCTCCTTTAATTTCCGCTGTAATGCTCCAGGAAATGCTTTGTGCGTTCTTTCTTCGGGTTACCAAAAACATCACAGGGAGCACCTTCTTCGCATACAACGCCTTCGTCCATAAAAATTACCTTTGTTGCAACATCGCGTGCAAACTGCATTTCATGGGTTACGATTACCATCGTTGTGTTTGCCTTGGCAAGCAAGCGAATAACATTCAAAACCTCGCCCGTAAGTTCGGGATCCAAGGCACTTGTAGGCTCGTCAAAGCAAAGTATATCGGGGTTCAATGCAAGCGCGCGGGCTATTGCAACACGCTGTTGCTGACCTCCGCTTAATTGGTGGGGATACAAATCCATTTTATCCTGAAGGCCTACGGATTTTAATAATTCCTCAGCCTCTTTTTCAATCTCTTTTTTAATCTGTCTGCGGTTTGTCTTGTAGTCCTCTCGCTCCTTTGCAAGAAGCTCTTTTGCAAGCATTACGTTTTTCTTTGCCGTATACTGCGGAAAGAGATTGAATGACTGGAAAACAAGACCAAAATGCAATCTTTTCTTTCTTACTTCGCTCTCATGCTGTGTTCTTTTATCCTGCGCATCAAAAATTATGTTGTCGTTTACAAGAATCTGACCGCAATCGGGGCGTTCCAAAAAATTCAGACAGCGCAAAAGCGTCGTCTTACCGCTTCCCGATGAGCCGATTATTGCAAGCACTTCACCTTTTTCAAGCGAAAAGTTGATACCTTTTAAAACTTCTGTATTATCAAATGATTTTTCTATATTTCTGACTTCAAGTACGGGCATACCGGTCCTCCCTCCTTAAGCTCTGAAATAATTAAGCTTACGCTCAATATATCCGAACAGCAATGTCAGAATTCCGCAGAACAGGAGGAAAAAGATAGCTGTTGAGAACAACGGCCAGATAAGTCCCTTTGTTGCAAATTCTTTTGACATCATGATGATTTCTTTGTTAGCGATTATATTTGCAAGCGCAGTATCCTTGATGAGTGTGATTATCTCATTGCCCATGGGCGGTACGATACGCTTTATTACCTGAATGAGTGTTACCTTGAAGAAAATCTGACCTTTCTTCATGCCCAAAACCTGACCT
Organism: Clostridia bacterium; assembly: GCA_017407205.1. GTDB lineage: Bacteria > Bacillota > Clostridia > Christensenellales > CAG-138 > RGIG3096. The sequence goes on along the minus strand of JAFQXA010000016.1, from coordinate 183,661 downwards.
GCCTCGTACTGGCCACGCGGTATAACCTCGATACCGCCACGGTAGATTTCGCTGAAATAACAGGCATAGTTAATTATGAATGCGATTATGGCAGCCGTCATACGAGGGAACGCAAAGTCGATACCGAGCAAGCCGGGACCGTAGAATATTACTATTACCTGCAGCATAAGCGGCGTACCCCTTATTATCCAGACGAAGGTACGCACAAGTGCTTTTAAAGGTTTAAAGTTGCTCATTGAACCGAACGAAATTATAAGCCCGAGCGGCAGAGCAAACAAAAGTGTTTTAAAGAATATTTCGCAGTTTAAGAAAAACGCGTCAAAAAGCTTTGTAAGTATGACGGAAGTTTCCATAGTTTCCCCTTAGAAAATAAACGGGGCAAGAGCTTGTTTTTAAAGCTCCTGTCCCTTTTTTAATCAACAGTTAAAATTATTCAGCAAGGCTGAGGCCGTATTTTTCAGCGAGTGCTGTAAGTGTGCCGTCAGCGATAAGCTCTGCCATAATCTTGTTAACTTCTGTGCAGAGGTCACTGTTCTGACGGAAGCCGATGCCGTACTCTTCAACTGAAAGCTCAACGCCTTCAACTATCATGAGGTCAGCGTAGTCCGTACCTTCGCCGATCATGCTCTTTGCAAGTGTCCAGTCAAGAACTGCTGCATCAGCTGTGCCTGCTTTAACTTCAAGGAGTGCATCAATCTGCTTTGTTACCTGGATGCAGTTTGCATTCTTGAGGTTTTCGTCATCTGCTACAACGCTTTCGCCTGCGCTGCCTGCTTCAACAACGATATCCTTATCAGCAAGGCTTGCTGTGTCCTTATAGCTTTCTGCGTTCTTCTTGTTAATGATGATAACCTGCATATTCTTTACATAGGGATCAGAAATTGAAATCTGAGCCTTGAGGTCATCATTGATTGTCATACCGTTCCAAATGCAGTCGATTGCCTTGGAGTTAAGCTCAACAACCTTCATATCCCAAACTATTTCAACAAATTCGGGCTCTACGCCAAGCTTTGCGCAAACTGCCTGTGCAAACTCTGTGTCAAAGCCTGTGAAGTTGCCTTCGCCGTCTGTATAGTTCATGGGTTCATAAACCGTGTAACCGATAACGAGCTTTTTGTTGTCCTTAACGTATGCAAGGTCACCCTCACCGTCAACAACTTCTGCTGTTGTGGCAGGAGCAACTGTTGCGTTAGGATCAGCTGTTGTGTCAGCAGCACCGGACTGGTCCTGTACTACATCTGTTGTCTGACAGCCTGCAAAAGCCAATACGACCATTACAAGTGCCAAAATCAAGCCTAATGTTCTTTTCATTTGTCTTACCTCTCATAAATTTAGTATCCAAAATATAATACCATTAGTAGCGGTAAATTGCAAGCTTTGCACCCGTTATTCATCCTTGCAATGCGAATATCCTTGGAAACGACAAAAAGCAGACAAAACTGTCTGCTTTTTGTATGTTTAATTTATAATTACTTCTTTTCAATAGCCTTGAACTTACAGCTTTCCATACAGAGACCGCACTTTACGCACTTGCTTGTATCGATTGTGAAGGGGCTCTTGATTTCGCCTGAGATAGCACCAACCGGGCACTTCTTAGCACAGAGGCTGCAGCCCTTACACTTTTCAGGATCGATTACAAAGTTCAGGAGAGCCTTACATTCGCCTGCGGGACAACGCTTTTCGTAGATATGAGCTTCGTACTCATCTCTGAAGTAGCGGATTGTTGACAATACGGGGTTGGGAGCTGTCTGACCAAGACCGCAAAGAGCTGAAGCCTTGATGTTCTTTGCAAGCTCTTCAAGCTTTTCGATATCGCCGGGCTGGCCCTTGCCTTCTGTTATGCGTGTAAGCATTTCAAGCATACGTCTTGTGCCGATACGGCAGGGAGGACATTTACCGCAGCTCTCATCAACTGTGAACTCGAGGAAGAACTTTGCAATGTTAACCATGCAGTTGTCTTCGTCCATAACAATCATACCGCCGGAGCCCATCATTGAGCCGATGGAGTTAAGGTTATCATAGTCGATGGGAATATCAAGATGTTCAGCAGGTATGCAACCGCCTGACGGTCCACCTGTCTGCGCAGCCTTGAACTTCTTGCCGTTGGGGATACCGCCGCCGATATCATAGATAACTTCACGCAATGTTGTACCCATGGGAACTTCAACAAGACCGGTGTTGTTGATCTTTCCGCCAAGTGCGAATACCTTTGTACCCTTGCTCTTTTCAGTACCCATTGATGCGAACCAATCAGCACCGTTCAAAATAATCTGGCAGATATTTGCATATGTTTCAACGTTGTTAAGCAATGTCGGCTTGCCCCACAAACCCTTAACTGCCGGGAACGGAGGACGTGTACGCGGTTCACCGCGCTGACCTTCGATTGAAGCGAGAAGAGCTGTTTCTTCACCGCAAACAAATGCGCCGCTGCCCAGGCGGAGGTCGATATCAAACTTGAAGCCTGTGCCCATTATGTTATCACCCAAGAGACCGTATTCACGAGCCTGGTCGATAGCTATTCTCAAACGCTTAACAGCGATGGGGTATTCTGCACGAACATAGATGTAACCCTGCTGTGCGCCAATGCAGTAACCTGCAATTGCCATAGCTTCCAATACTGAGTGGGGATCGCCTTCCAGAACGGAACGGTCCATGAATGCACCGGGGTCACCCTCGTCAGCATTACAGCAAACATACTTAACATCGCTTTCGGGAGCCTTTGCAAACTTCCACTTCAAGCCTGTGGGGAAACCGCCGCCGCCACGGCCACGGAGACCTGATGCCAAGAGGATATCAACGATATCGTCACGGCTGAGCTCTGTCAAGCACTTGCCAAGAGCCTTATAGCCGTCAAATGCGATGTATTCATCGATGTTTTCGGGGTCGATTCTGCCGCAGTTACGAAGTGCAATACGGTGCTGCTTCTTGTAAAAGCTTGAATCGTTGAGCGTTGTGCTTGTGCCGTCTGCATCATGCTCTTTGTAGATAAGACGCTCAACGGGACGACCTTTGATGATGTGCTCGTTTACGATTTCTTCAACATCTTCGGGTGTTACACGGCTGTAATATACGCCTTCGGGGTATACAACAACGATGGGGCCTGCGGCACAAAGACCGAAGCAACCTGTACGTATAACCTGAACTTCCTTCTCATAGCCTTTTTCAGCCAAAAGGTTATTGAAGTTATCGATTATCTGCAATGAGTTCGAGGATGTACAGCCTGTACCTGCACAAACCAATATGTGTGAACGGTAGATCATTTCTTATATCTCCTTTAAAATTATCTATTGCGAAGCGGTGAGTTTATCTCACTCGTAACTTCCGATTGTATATTCAACTACGGGGTTGCCGTTTACGATATGCTCTGCAACAATACGTGAAACCTGTTCGGGCTTTACCTTGCAATAAGTTACCTTTTCCTTGCCGGGCTCAAGAACCTCAACGATGGGCTCCAAACGGCACATACCGATACAGCCTGTCTGCGAAACTGTTACGTTATTAAGCTGACGCTTGCTTACTTCTTCAACAAAAGCTGTCATTACAGGGCGTGCGCCTGCTGCGATACCGCAGGTAGCAAGACCTACAACTACGCGGATATTACCTTCTGTTGATTCGCGAAGATTGAGCTCGTTGATCTTCTTCTGTCTGATTGCTTCCAATTCTTGCAGGGTTTTCATTGATTACATACCTCCATATAGTTCAGTTTCGTTATTTACAAGAAAATCCTTTATAAATCCTGTTACATCGGGATCATCAAGCGGAATATCTCCGCCCAGAATCCTTTTAAGCTCGTCCGTATCGAGCGTGTATTCTTCTCCGTTTACCTTGTGCGTATAGACAAACCTCGTTTGCTGATTGCTTATTATGAGCAAAAGCATTGTGTCCGCCATATCACCAAGCGGCGGTCTGTCAATGTGGCTGTGGCGGTATATACCCTCAAGATAAGTACCTACCCCCTCCTCGCTCTCTATCGAGAACGAGCCTCCGCACATTTCACAGCCCGTCTTGAACATCGGTATGCCGAGACCGACCTTTCGCGTTGTCCTCGTCGTGACAAACGGGTTTTTAACCGCCTCTGCCATTTCCTTTGACATTCCGCACCCATTGTCTTTCAGGGCAACCTTTAAAAAATCCTTCTTCCCCGTGTCTTCCTCCACCGTAAGCTCAATTATGCTTGCATTTGCACGGATGGAATTCTGCACAAGGTCGAGTATGTGGAGCGATATTTCTTTCATTCACTCTTCCCCCTCTCGCCCTCAAGCAAAGCTTTTACAACAGCATCGGCACTTGCACTCTCGCACTCCAAAACATGCCCTTCCTCAAGTATATCCTCAAGAAAATGTGCATCGCTTGATGTTAAGCAAAGCTTTGAAAGTGCACTGTGCGGACGCATTTTGTAAATCTCCACAGTGGGAAGCTCTATATTTTCAGGCATCATGCCAAGTATCGGCAAAAGGCTGTTTGCACCCTTGTTTATGTGTGCAGGAACCATCACTCCGCCAAGGCTTTTTGCCTCAAAAGCTACTTCTTCAATATCCATGTCACACGCGAGAATAAGTAAATTCTCAACCGTGCCACACTCCTCGTCATCATCATCGACAATTATCTGATTGCCGAAAACGGACGGTTTGTTTTTTACCTTGAGCTGTTTTTCATTGACTCTCCTGCCCATTTCCATGGCTTGTTCAAGCGTGGGAAAATAGCACAGAAGATGAATATCTTCCTTGCTCGTAACCTCAATACCCGGCACTACGCACACACCGTACTCCTGCCCTGCCTTCATTGCAACCGGCAGATTATGCGTTGCATTATGGTCACAGATCGCTATGGCATCAAGCCCTTTGAGCTTTGCCATGCCCACAATGTTCCACGGTGTCATACTGTCATCCGCACAGGGTGACAGGCATGAATGTATGTGCAGGTCAACCGAAATACGCACTATTTTATGCCCATCCCGTAGAGCTTACCTGCGATTTCATAACCGCTCATTTCACTTGCAAGCACCGGTATACCCTCGCTTGCTGCCTTCTCTACCGTATCAGCATCGACTTCACAGCCCGATGATACGATAATACAGGCAAAATCGTGCAAGGATGCAACCGCAACAACATTTATATGTGTCTGCACGGTTATCCATGCCATGCCCTCTTCGCCGCTTGCCATTACAAGGGACAAAAGGTCACACACACATCCGCCCGTGATTTCACGTGAGGTGTCAACACCCTCTGTCACAAGCTTCAAATTTAAGGCATCAATGACTTGTTGAACTGTCATTTTCTGTATCTCCTGTTTAAAATCAAAGGTTCGTAAGATCTACCATCTCGCGTGCAAGCTGTTCGACCTTTTCTTTAAGTTTAAATACGCAGTCAAGCTCTGTTGCTCTGCCCTGCACTATATCCTCTGCAAGTGCACGGCAGGTGGGCGAACCGCATGAACCGCAGTCGAGCCCTCGGAACGACTTGGTCAGGCTCTTTATCTTCTCCATCTTCTCAATGGCTTCGCTTATGTCACCGCCAAGCTTAATTCCTTCTCTCGGCTCAAACGGTGCATACTGCTCAATGTCATCCCTCGGCTCTACGACCTTGGCTGTGCCCTCTTCCTTCTCGCGGTTTCTCATACGCTCGATAAGCTTGCGAAGGTTGTTTTTAGCCACATATGTATTTTCAAACACGAGCGAGCCGCCCAAGCATCCGCCAAGGCACGACGAGCCCTCGAAAAACTCAAGATCTGACAGTCTGCCGTTCTCTATCTCTTCCAAAACAGTGATAACACTGTGTATACCGTCAACCGACAGTATATTGCTGTATCCGAGTGCCGAGCCCTCACCGCCGAAGCTTGCCCAGTTAACACCGCGCCAGCTTGCGTGCTCCATGTTCTTGACTTCATCGGGTACTTCCTGCTTCATCTGGGATGTGAGCAAGCCGTATATATCCCTTATCGCAATAACTCCGTCAACATATGTTTTTGAATCCTCATGTATGCTTGCCATCTTGGCAGGACACGGAGTTATAAAGAACGCACCGATTTTTTCAATTTCAACACCATGCTCTTTTGAGTATTCCTCTTTTGCAAGGCGAGCTGCCACTTCCATGGGTGAAAGCACATTTGCAAGGTGCGGTAAAAGCTCAGGGAACCTTATCTTGATAAGGTTTACGACCGCGGGACAAGCCGATGAAATAAGGGGCTTGTTGGGGTTTGTCTTTATCATTTTGCGAACTGTCGCCGAAACTATGTCAGCCGCGCGTGCCACTTCAAACACATGATTAAAGCCAAGGCTCAACAATGCACTTATAACATTATCTGCACTGTGTAAATTACGGAACTGTCCGTAAAGCGACGGAGCAGGAAGTGCAATCCTGTGCTCGTAACGGAATATATCCGTTATCGGGTCCGTCTGTGCTACCTTTGCATGGTAGGGACAATGCTTTACGCACTGACCGCAGTCAATACAAAGGTCATATAATATGCGTGCTTTGCCGTTTCTTACACGGATACATTCCATCGGACAATTCTTCATGCAAGTGGTACAGCCCACGCACTTGTCATGCTCAAGCTTAACACTGTGGTATATTTTACTTACACTCATGAAATCGCCCCTTTCTTTACCGTTTCAAAGCAAAACAACGGAGTTTATCATTATCTTAATCTTAGCCGAGCTTGAAATCCATAGTTATCGTCGTGCCCTTGCCGACAGCCGATTTCAAATCAAACTCGTCAGAACAACGCTTCATGTTGGGCATACCCATACCCGCACCGAAACCGAGCATGCGCACTTCTTCAGTAGCTGTTGAATACCCTTCTTGCATAACAAGATCAAGGTCTGCAATGCCGGGACCGATATCCTCCGATACCAAACGGATTTTATCGGGATATACCGAAAGGGTAAGCTTTCCGCCGTCTGAATGTATAGCAAGATTTATCTCAGCTTCATACGATGCAATAGCTACACGACGAACAACAGCAGAGCCTACGCCAAGCTTTTTAAGAGTGTTCTTAAAAGCCGCGCTGCCCTGGCCTGCAGTTGCAAAATCGCCTTTGCCGACTTCACGAACTTCTTCAAATGTTGCGTTTGTGTAATCAGCCATTAAGATTCCTCCGTCCGTCAATGCCGTGTGCATAGAGCATACCGCAGACATCAAACATTGACTTTTCAGTACGCATGAGCACTATATCATTGAGCTGTGCCGACTCGATGATTTCATCAGTCGGAGTCTTTCCGCGAACAAATATTATTGCCCGCAAATCGAGAATCTGAGCCGTTAAAACGGTGTGCACCGTACAAAGCCCCGAAATTAAAATCCTATCGCTGTCATTGCAGACCAAAACATCACTCATCATATCGCTTGCAACTGCAGCAGGGATCTCGATGTCAAGATTTTCTTCAAGACACAAGACCTGTGCATTCAATATTTCAGCGATCTGAGATAATTTCATACTTTGGCAAACCCTTCCTGCAATACAAATAAATTAACCGAGCTTCTTATACTTTTCGATGATTTCGCCAACGTCCTTGGGACCGAGACGGCCGTAAACTTCATCATTTATCATGATAGCAGGAGCAAGGCCGCAGCAACCGATGCAACGCGTTGCATCAAGAGTGAACAAACCGTCTTCAGTTGTTTTACCTACTTCAAGGTTCAATTCCTTTGCTATCTCATCCAATACGAGCTGTGAGCCCTTAACATAGCAAGCAGTACCGAGGCATACGCCGATTGTGTACTTACCCTTGGGTTCAAGTGTAAAGAGCGAATAGAAAGTTGCTATACCGTATATCGTTGATACGGGAACGCCTGTTTTTGCTGAAATATAGTTCTGAACTTCCTCATCAACACAACCTATGATTTCCTGTGCGTGCTGCATGATGGGCAATACGCCACCTTCTTCACCTTTCCACTGCTCGATAACCTTATCAAGCTCTGCAAACTGAAGAGCGCGATCTGTTGCCTGAATTGCCATGTATTTATCCTCCTTGATATCTTTTAGGTTTCCCTCTGTTATATTGTCATTTTTTAAACAATACTGTTCATTGCATTATAACATACTCCATTCTAAAAATAAAGCGTTCTTTATAACTTTTTTGTCACTTAACCGCGTTTTGTCCCTTGCAGCGAATAAACAATTTTTCCGCCCAGAAAATACAGAATACTTATTCCCAGGCCATAAAGCAAAGAAGTCATGTCCCCTCCTGATGCATAAATGTAACAGTACGGCGGCAATAATGCCGATACATACTTCATGGGTGAAAACAAGCTCGAAACATCAAAAAACACAGGACATAACGCAAGGGAAAAAAGCAAGCTCGCAGGCAATATGAGTGCAACCGAGTCTGCATTTTTCATGAGCGATGATATAAAGTATGCACACGAGGTACAAGAAATGAGAAGCAGGAGAATTGACAGCACCTCAATATATAAAGCAGTAAATGTACCGTTTATAATAAGGGCAAGCAATAAGGCAAGTATAAATACGCAAGTCGGCACGAATATTGCAATAAGTCTGACTATATTTTTTCTTCCGTCGGACAAGCGTTTAAAAAGCCCTCTTTCCTCATCCGTCAACAATGTTTTAAGTGTAAAGAGCGAAACTGCCATCACCAATACGGACATTACTCCGCGGACAGGAAAAGCTGCACTTGCCTCGCTTGGTTTTTTATCTTGCGAAAGTATTTCGTACTCAAACACATCACCCAGGGTATTGTTGTATGAATCAAAGTACACGAGGGCTTCGTTTATTGTGCTTACTCCCTTTTCACTCAAAAAGCTTTCAATCGACATCTCAGAGCAAACGCTCAATACCTTTGAAAATACAATCTCGTCAATGAGGCTTGCAAAAACATCATCGGGATTTGAAAATCTGATTATCGTGTTTCGCCTTTCGCCCTTTTCATATTTTGCCGAAAACTCATCATCAAAAGCGTAGGCATAGCGTATTTCACCACGCTTTAAAGCGGAAAGCATTTCTTCTTCATCATCATAGATGTTCACATTCAGGAGGGTACCTTCAAGTGATGCTATTATGTTGTTTACATTTTCATCCTGTGAGGACAGCACACCGCAGGGAAAACCGCTTGCTTCGCCCTTTGAAAGAAAAGTAAACACAAACGAAAGAGCGAGCATAACGGCAAGCAATATAAGCATGGACGGACGCATGAAATAACGTTTAAAATATGCTTTTGACCACTTGAAAATCATAGCTTGCCCCTCCTTAATTTAAAGGAATAGCACACCGATGCAAGTGTAAGCATCACAAGCGTTAATATGATTTCTTTTAATACTTGATACTCTCCGCTGTATGACACTATACTCCTTGTAAGCGTGAGCGATGATGCTATCGGCAAGCAGCCTGAAGCACGCAGCGCCCACGAAGGCAGGAAAGCTTCGGGCATTATACCGCCTGCCATGAACAAAAATACAACCGCGAGCAGGAAGCCGAGCAATACCGCCACGGTTTTGTTTTCCGTCAAAGCTCCCAAAAGAGCAGCAAAAGCTGAGCAGGAAAATACTGCAAATATGAGCAGAAAGGCAACCGATGCCTTATATATCAAGCCTGTCAGCACGAGAGTCAGCACAACGGGAATTGTACAGATAAGAAGCAAGCAGGCACAGGATACAAACTTTGAAAAGGCAAGCTCAATACCGCTTACGGAAAACGCCGAGAGCCTTTTGTAAAAATCCTTATTCTCCCTGCCGAACATACCAATATATGAAACAGACAGCAAAGCAAGAAGCAGAACAAAACTTGCAGAAACCACAAAATCAGTCACGGATAAATTGCCCGTCATCGAAACTTTTTTTACTTTAAACATGGTACCGCGTGTAAACACAAGCTCCAAAAACATTGCGTTTGCATCGTCAAGTATCTCTTTGTCGCTCTCTGTTCCGCTTTTTGCCGCATCATATATTGCAAACACACCGCTTTGAGAAGCCTTAAGTATTTCAGAAGCAGACTCAAACCCGGTTTTTATGAGCATACATTCAATACTGCTGCCGTTTTTAAGACGGACCTGTGCAGACACGTTTTGACCGTTTAATACAGAGTTCAGAAAATTATCGGGCACTACTATATGGGCACTCACACCGCCCTGCTTTAAAAGCTTTTCGTCCTCGCTTTCATCTGCATAAACTATTTCAAGAGCGTCTTTTACGCTGTCCATGCCCTCAAGCGAAGTAATCAGCAATCCGCCTATACTTTCATCAATTTCGGGCAATGTGACGGCTATCCTGATTTTTACATCCTCCTCGGTGTCGAGCATAACAAAAGCACCTGCGGCCAATAGTGCCGTAAGTGCAATCATTAAAACTGCCATTTTCAAGAATCTAAAGACAGCCTTTAAGGTTTTTTTGATTTCTGTTTTAAGTAACGCCATTACCTTTTAAGCAAATATACCCGAAAAGAGCGAACCTAAGAAGTTCTGCGTTGCATTTTCCAGGCTGTCGGGAGTTTCGCTTAATTTTTGAGCACCTTCATAGGGCGAGAAAGTCAAACTTCCATCAAACGTAAGCTTTTCACCGTTTAAATCTGCAACACATTCTATATCCTCAAAGCTGAATACATTCTTGTCCCTCTTTATGAACACAGCAAGGGTTGCATTTACGCTTCCGCCCGTAGCTTCTATTTTAAGCGAATCTATCTTCTCGTCAAACGTCAATACTATTTTCACGGACTCGCCATCGCTTTCAAAGCTCAATATGTCCATATCGTCTTTATTTGTGTATTCCGCCTTGAAATCATCGTCATATTCCACAAGCATATTTTCAAAAACATTGTCCTTGCCCATGAATGAGATTTCAAGCTTATCATCCTTGTCAAGCTCTTGAATATCAAGACCGACAATCAAGCTCGGCTTCAAAAAGCCGTCGTTTGCCGTATGAACGGTTATAACAAATGTTTCCTTTGTGGTTTTGAGTTCTTCAAGCGCCTCAGTCAACACTTCATGCCCTATACCCTTTTCCTTGAGATATTCATCAAGGCAAAGTGCATACCCGTTCACGGTTTCGGGAGGCAACGTGATTGTGAAAGCCTTGCACTCCGTATACTCACCGCCAAAAGCGAGACGCTCTGTTTTTCCGCCGTCTTCGACCGTGATTTTCTTGTCTGCTTCTTCAAGGCGGTCTTTATACTCTTCTTTGAATGAAGCAAATTCTGTTTTTAAGTCAAATTTTTCAACTCTGATTTTTCCTCCCTCTTGGAATTTAGAACCCAAAAGCGGAATTGCGTCTTTGAGCTGACCGTAGATGTTCTCATTTTCAAGCTCTACAACATTTTTAAAGAGCATCGGAAGCTCGATTTGAACCTTTTCTTCGTCCGCATACACACTGACGTCAACACCGAAAACATTTGCGAGGGAGATTTTCATATCCGCATTCGTTTTCTTTTCTGTATAGCTTACCTCGGACTCAATTTCAAGCTTTGCACCCTTTAATACAGCAAGGCTATCGCCAAATATTTTGGGAACGTCTGCCACTTCGAAGCTGCCTTTGAGCTTACATTCATCCTCGTATACTTTTGCGAATTCGCCGAGCCCTGCCTCATGCAAAACTCCCTGATGTGATTCAAACTGTTTGAGTGTGTTTGAATACGCAGAAGCGAGCGAGAGCGAGTTCCTCAAAAAGAGTACCGCAAAAGCAACAACAGCTATCACAAGCACCAAAAGTATTGCAAAAGCTATTAAAAGTCCCTTACCCTTTTTCTTTGTTTTTACTGCGTTTTGTTCCATTTCAATCCTCCATCAGGTGTGCAAGTTTTTCTGCATCAATGTTTTTATCAAGTTCACAAAGTTTACCGTCTTTTAAAAGCAACAGCCTTGTGCAAAGGCGTATTTCCTCCATACTGTGGGTTGCCATGATAATTGAGCGTGACTCGCTCATATACTCACGATAAAGCCTTGCCATTTCCTGCCGACAGGGAATATCAAGCCCCGTTGACGGCTCATCAAGCACCAAAAGCTTTTCGCCTGATGCAAGTGCACCTGCCATATTAACACGCCTTTTCATACCGCCTGATAAATGTGCAACACGCTTATCAAGCACATCACAAAGCCCCATGCGTTCTACCGTTTTTTCATCAAGCTTTTTGTGTGCAAGGGAGTACCACAGTTCAAGATTATCGCGAACTGAAAGTTCTTCAATCAACGGGTCATTTTGCGGCATATAGCCGACATACTTTGAAAAAACGCCCTTTTTTGAAGCATCCTCTCCGCAGACGCAAATTGAACCTTTATCCGCTTTAATTCCGCCCGACAGTATGCCGAGCAATGTTGATTTTCCGCATCCGTTTTTGCCGACAATACCCACGCACTCGTTCTCCGAAACAGAAAGCGAAACGGAAGAAAGAACAAATCCCTTTCCGTATTGTTTTGTAATGTTTTGTGCACAAAGTATCTCCATGGTTTGAGTATAATTCACATTTTGCACCCATGTCAATATATAAAAGTCGGACACGTTTTATGTGTCCGACAAAAGTTTTCTATTCTATTTTTCACACTTCTCTTCAGCCTTTTTAATCTTTGCTTCAATCTCGTTAAAGTCAAGATTATAGATATCATGAAGAACCTCGCTCAATACCTCGGGGGGATAGTTACTCTCTTTCTTTATACGCTCTATCGCCGCTTCCTTCGTTATCTTGCCCTGGTGAATGAGTCTTGCATAATAAAGTTCAAGGTCTGCAAAACCTAATATTCTCCTGTAATAATACTGGCGAAGCATATTTATGTAGCAGTCGCTTCTCCATGATGAATTGAGGCTCTCATCATGCTTCCAGCCAAGGGACTCGATTGTGGAAATAACATCCTGCTCCTTCCACGGAACATAGTCAAAGAACGGACGAATCGTAACGGGATTCGGATTTTTCTTCTGTTTATTTCTGCCTGCATCAATCAAAAATTCCTGTGCCTGCACGCTCAGGCACTTTGGTGATACCATGAGTGCGGGATTTTTCAAAAGGTGCTTACCGTAGCCCATAACCTTGCTTACGCTTGTGGGCTTGTTGGGATTTGCGCAAACTATGCTTACGCGGTAGCTCATGTATTCCATCGGAGTGTCGCCGACAAAAAGCATTGGGATATTGTGTGCTCTTGCGTATTCGGGAATGAGCTTTTTAATGCCGTATCTGCAGCCTGTGCAGAACGTCATAAGCATGGGTGCATTGGGTTTTTTCGCCCACGCCTGAACGCTCTTTCTGCCGTATTTATTCAAAATATCGTTTTCAATGAATGCAACCTCAACACCAAGCTTATCGGCTACATTCTTTATATTGTTTTTCGTCTGCTCGGGCATGAAATCATGTGAAAGCGAAACTGCCAAAACACGGAGATTAAGTACATTTTTGAGCATATACAAGAGATATGTGCTGTCACGACCGCCGCTGTAGCCTACTACTGCATCATACTGTCTGTCCTTAACGGGATAGTTGTCAATAACCTCCTGTATTCTTGCCTTTAACGCGTCCATACCCTTATACTCATGCCATTCTACCTCCTGCTTTTTGCAGAAACAACATTCGCCCTTTTCATCAAAGCTTATTCCGGGGAAATTTTCGGGCAGGTTACAGGTTACGCACTTTTTATACTCTTTCATTGTCTTCTCCTTTGATTGGCATAGCATTATATACACAAAGTATATACTTCCCTTAGATGCATTACAAGAAAACAAATTGTGACTATAGATTTTCTTGACAATGAAGCTTATATTTGGTACCATTACAGCGACCTTAAAGTCACCCTCGTGGGGGAGTAGTTCGCGTATAGTTATACGTTGTTTGTCAACAATCTCGATTATTTTTATAATCTGGCAAACCTTAAAGAATGAGACTCATGTGTGCTTATTTGTGCACACATGAGTCTTTTATATTCTCAAAAACCTAAAGGAGTATTTTATGGCACAGTTATTAAACGACAGTATTCCCTTTGCCCTTCTCATTTTGGCAGTAGGCTTTGTTCTTCTTATAAAGGGAGCAGATTTTTTTGTAGAGGGAAGCTCATCCATCGCCAAAAAGCTTCGCATACCCTCGATCATAATCGGTATGACGATAGTTGCAATGGGCACATCACTTCCCGAAACCGCAGTAAGCATCACGGCTTCAATAGCAAACAGCAATTCGCTTGCAATAAGCAATGTCACGGGCTCAAACATATTCAACCTCATGGCTGTAATCGGCACGTGTGCAATACTTACTCCCGTTGTCGTTCAGCCCTATGTAATAAAGCGTGATTTTCCCTGGTCAATCGTCGCTGCAACAGCATTGCTTGCCCTTTCATTCTTCGGAAATGAAATAAACCGTATAGACGGAATAATACTTCTCGTTCTGTTTGTTGCTTTTATTGCCCTTATGATAAGCTCAGCTCAGAAAGCAAGAAAAGCAGGCCTTGCAGAAACCAATGAAGCCATCTTGGCAGCCGAGGAAGCAAAAATATTACCGCTTTACAAATGTCTGATTTTCATCGTTGGCGGTGTAGCGGCAATCATAATAGGCGGTGACTTTGTTGTTGACTCTGCCTGTGCACTTGCACTGAGGTTCGGCTTATCCGAAACGCTTATCGGCCTTACGATAGTTGCAATCGGCACATCACTTCCCGAGCTTGTAACTTCAATCGTTGCAGCAAAGAAGAATGAAGTTGACATTGCCCTCGGCAATGCACTCGGCTCCAATGTTTTCAACATCTTTTTCGTACTCGGCATTGCAGGCACAATAAGCCCCGTAAACGTCATACAGAACAATCTTTGGGATATTATAATACTCATTGCATTCAGTGCAATAATATGGTTGTTTGCATCCATCAGAAAAGAACTCAAGCGCCCTGTCGGAATACTCATGGTGCTTTTGTACTTAGCATATATGGCATACATAGTTATTCGTGATATGTAAGCTTTAAATTACAGGTAAAATGCCGTTCAAGCTAAGCTTGAACGGCATTTTGATATTTGTTATTTTTATCCTGCAAGTACAATCCTCTGCAATGCCGCAATATCTCGTGAGTTGATTTTACCGTCCGCGGTTACATCGGCACGCGATTCCTGGTCGGCACTGAGGAAGTGCAAGCCAATAACATGCTTTTGTATGGTTGAAAGGTCCCTTGAATTTATCTTTCCGTCTGCATTTATATCGCCTATTGCAAACATTCCGTCCGGAGGAGGGGTCGGAGTTGGCATCGGTGTTACTGTCGGTGTCGGCTTAACGGTTTGCGTACTTTCGGGATTTGCCCTTAATTCGGGTGCTGACTCGCCTGCCATCCAGACATTTTCAAAATCAAAGCCTGTAAAATTTGTCGCACCACTCATCTGAGCTTCGCTAAGCTCGTTTGCTTCAACTTTGCTGGTTTCTTCATAACCGCCTATACCTATCAAGATTGACTTGTCATTAAATATTTCACCGTTAATATTTAAATAGTTATGGCGTATCATATAATAGCAATCATCAGTCTTACTGCTTCCCAAAGCAGCACCTGCAATATGTCCCAAATAAGCACTTTGTGCTTCCTGTGAAGTATAGGTAATTCCGCTTTGGCTGTAACAGTTTCTTACCTGTGCATTCTCAAGCTCACCCACGATGCCGCCAACCTCGGCTATTGAATTTTCGGCATCAAAATCGCCCTTATTATAGCAGTCATGTATTGCGCCGTTTACACTTGCGCCCGTTATACCGCCCATGCATCCTATTTCGGCACCGCTACCGGTTACCAAAGAGCCCAGGTTAAAGCAAGCAGATATGCTTCCGCCTAACTGCTGTCCTGCGATACCGCCGATCACATTCATGTCGGATGCTTTTGTGTTTCTGATTACGGATTTATTGCGTGAATTTATGATTTCGCAGTTTTCGGCAATACCTGCTATACCGCCTCTGAAGCATATCCCCGTATCGGCGTTCGACTCAAAAAGTGAGTCTTCGTAGTTTTCAAGATTTATAAGCTTTGAGTTTAAAGCATAACCGACAATGCCGCCGCCTGTAATTATTGCCTGGCCTGCTTTGTCGTTGATTTTTGCCACAGCTGAAACAGCCGCAGTTTCAGGGCCTATTTTCGCATCTTTTACAATATAGTTTTGTGCCATACCGACTAAGCCGCCTGAATAAACATTGCAGTCACCAAACTTGGCACTTATTGCACTTGTACCGATAGTGCCTTCATATGTCGATGCAGTGATTGTTCTTTTCTCACCAACATCGTTTTGAGCAACAGCCGCAATACCGCCTGCAAATACATTTAATGCACCTGCAAAATTTCCGTTTGCTTCAACGACTGTTTTTGTAAAGTTTAATACGCTGACATTCTCAATATTTGCATTTGTCAAGCCCACAACACCGCCAACGCTGACGCTCGCACCGCCTTCGCCTGAAAAAGACTCTACCGTGAGTTCGTTTTTATCAATAGTACAATTCTCGATGTTTTCACCGTAAAATGCACCGAAAAGCTGACCTGCTACCGTAGTTTTTTCCGTTGTGCTTTCTGCGGTGGTCTTTAACTCAAAGTCACATTCTGCTACTGTGCACGATTTTGCAGAGCCGTTTTCTATTGCACCGCCAAGACCGCCGATACATACAATTTCGTCACATTCAATAATCATTCTGCTGTTCTTGACAGAAACAGACTCTGCATTAAAGCTTTTGCTTGCACCGGCTATTACAACGCCTGCACAGACTTCTTTTTCTGCCGTGTTAAGATACAAAAGCGAGTTTGTGAAAGTAATGTTTTTGATTGCACAGTCCTCACCAAAACCTATAAAACCACCGTATGCACCGCTTGTAAGATTCTGCTTTAAATATGTTATTGAAAAACCGTTTCCGTCAAGCGTTCCTTTGAAGGGATTTTCTTCATCACCTATCGGCAAAAATCGAGCATTGCTGTTATAAAAAGCTCCGCCTTCTTTATAGTCCTCATCTTCAAACACTATGTCATTTGTCAATTTAAAATTGGAATCAAGATAATATCTTATCTTATCAAGCTGCTGCTTTGTTGAGATAAGATAGGGATTTTGAGCTGTGCCGTCACCGCCTGCAAAGTCACCCGAAGCAAATGAAAAGCAGGGTAAGGCAAGACTTAATACAAAGAGCAATGCCAATGTAAGTGCAATATACCTTTTAGCTGTCATATTTACCTCCAAATATGTTTTTATATTTTAATTGTGAATTTTTCCGTTTGATTTGTCAATATACGCGTTTGCAATTTACAGTTTATTTAATCCTGTTGCTTCATACGGGCAAAGCTCCGCTTGAGTTTAAGCGGAGCTTTTCTTTTTTATCCTGCAACTATCTTTTGAAGTTGTGCAATATCACGCGAGTTTGTTTGTGTGTCGGCATTGATATCTGCAAGCATTTTTGTGATGCCTTGAACGGTGCCTTTTCCAGTAACATATCTTTGTACCATCGCGATATCGCTTGAGTTGACTTTCATATCACCCGTTACATCGCCAAAGTTGCTGTCTGCCTCATTGAAGGTGAACGCAGGAATGCTTCCGTCTTCATCTTCAGGCAATGCACGCACTGTATCTGTATAGAAACCGCCTATTTTGTCCTTGGCCGGCATGATATATACAGGTGGTGCAACAATTATGTATTCTGTTTTTCCGACTGCTTTTTCCTCACCGTTTTCAAGATATGCACAGTTAACGGTCATTAAGCTTATATATGCATACCCCACAAGCGAACCCATCAAGCCGTTTTGTTTTTCGCAAACAAGTTTACCTTGATTGAAGCAGTTTACGATATAACTCTCGTCGGTGCGAGCACACAAACCGCCCATCGGAGAATAGCCAATATATTCGGATTTACTTTCAGCAGGAACAATCGTTACTGTAGCTGTATTTAATGAGTTGCTCATTCTGCTCAAGCTCATAAGCCTGCCAGCGATACCGCCGGCACCAACTTCTGAACTGCTTGCACCTTGTTTCATTATCACTTCGCCAAGGCTGTTGCAATTTTCCACAACAGAAGCATCTGCGCAACCTACAATTCCGCCTATATACGAAAAATTTTCGCCCTTTATATTTTGAACAATGCTTTCTGAAACGTTAGAGTTACTTATCAAGGATCCATTGTAAATATATCCTGCAACACCGCCTGTTCTTACAGCCCTTGCCCCATTGTTGACGGTGACTGTACTCTTTTCAAGCGTAAGATTTTTTATTGTACCGCCATTTACACTGCCAAACAAGCCCGTATTCACAAAGGCTGATTTTGTAATATTCTGAATAAGCCCTTCTATTTTGAATCCGTTACCATCAAAAGTGCCGTTGAACGCTGCATTACGTCCTATCGGCAAAAAGCCTTGTCCGTCATTATAAAACGCTCCGCCTTCTTCAAAATCGGATTCTTCAAATATTATGTCGTTTGCAAGCTTGTAATAGTAGCTTGAACTCTCTGAATATGTAACCCTGCTGATATTTTCAAGCTGCTTCTTTGTTGCAATCATAAACGGATCCGCTTTTGTTCCGTTTCCGCTTTCAAAAAGAACGCTCGCATCAGTTTCTTGTTTTAATACAGGATAGGGATAATCCTCATTACCCATCTCCCAATATGCGTCCATGCCAAAATCCTTGTAGGTTTGAGCATTGCTCATTTCTTCACAGGTACAGCGTACAGCACCTTTATCTTCCCCGTCCGAGGAAGCAGACGGTGCACTTTCGTCAAGATAATATACCGAAATCATTTCAGTTTCGGGATTATTGCATATTGCACCTGAAGCCAATGTCTTTTCTGCATTGTTATTTTCGGCTGTTATTTTCCCCATATTATATGCGTTCATAATCAGCCCGTCATTGCTGCCTGCTGCTATTCCGCCTGCATAGGCATTGCCGCCTTCTGCTTTTGCACTCACATTGCCTGCATTGTAGGAATTGTAAATATCATATTCACCGCCTACTGCTATTCCGCCTGCATATGCAATTTTAGCTCTATTGTTTTCAGCACTGCCGCTTATTGCTTTAACTTCCGATTTGTTTACGCAATTTTTTACAGTATAATTCGTAAAATTATCAAGGCATGCAATTACTCCTGCTGCGTATACACTATCTGCTCCTTCTGCAATAATTACAGAGTCACTTGTGCAGTTTTCAGCTGTACCGCCAATGCTTATACCGGCTGCACAATATGTTGCTTCAAACACGCAGTTGACCGCATTAAGATTTGATATACGGAAGCTTTCTCCGATAAATATCGCAGCTTTCTCGCGACCCGTTTGTTTCATATTGACTATGCTGTAACCGTTTCCGTTAAAATAGCCGCTTGAGCCGTCATTTTCTCCAATAGGTGAAAAACCGTTTCCGCCGTTATAAAATTTTCCGCCTTCTTCAAAGTCTGCATCGTCAAAAACTATGTCATTCGTCATTTCAAAGTATAATGTTTTGCTGACCAGACTTCCGTCATACCATTCGTCAATGCTACGCAAATCCTCAGGAGTAGAAATAAGGTAGGGTTCTTCCTTTGTTCCTTTGCCCTCAAGCGATACTATACCATCGTTTGTGTTTATCCATACGGGATATTCATATCCGTTTGAATCACCCATTCTCCAGCCCATCTCAAAATTGAAGCCGACAAATGATGCTTTACTTTTCATTTCTTCGGCTGTAAGCTCCGCCTCAGCGTAATCTTCTTTGCTTACATCACCGTAAGGAGCTTTTGCGGTTCCTTTAAGATAGTAATTGTATGCAGATTCTTCTTCAAATGTACCCGATATTGCACCGCATATATAATTCTTTTCAGATGCTTCAACAGTTATTTTACCTATATTGTAACACTCTTTAACCGGACCTTCGCCTGCAATGCCGCCAATATAGCACTCCTTATATCCTTTTCCAAGGTTAATGTTCAAGTTTCCCGTGTTATAGCATCTTCGGATTGGATCGTGCTCGTAATGCGGATAAACAAAAGCCGCTATTCCACCTATACTAACATAGTATTCACCATCGTCAACCTTGGCATTTAAGCTTCCGTTATTGGTGCAATTATATATATATGCAGAGTTGGATCCAATAACACCTCCCAACCATATGCCAGACTCCGACCGATCTTCGGTGTTCCTCTTTGATGTATCTAAAGTAACTTTTGCATTATTGCAGCAATTCCGGATTTTAAAAGCTCCGTGATGCTGATCTTGATTATCAGTTGAACCCAATATTCCGCCAATGCTCTTAAAGCTCGAAACCTCTCCGCTTACGGTGCAGTTGTCAATCAAACCGATGCTGATACTTCCAGCGATACCGCCTGCATATGCAAAATCTTTAACCGAGCAATCTTTTAAATTAAGATTTTCAATATGCACATTTTTATATCTGTTCGTTTCGCCGAACAAGCCACCGTAATCCGCTTCGCCTTTTCCGTTCTGCTTAAGGTTCACTATGGAGAAGCCGTTGCCGTCAAATTTTCCGCCAAAACCGTCTATCGGCAAAAAGCCTGAGCCATCGTTATAAAAAGCTCCGCCCTCTTCAAAATCGGAATCGGTAAATACGATATCATTTATGAGTTTGAAATATAAATCATCGCTGTTCTTGCGAACATTATCAAGCTGCTGCTTTGTCGAAATAAGATAGGGATTATCTGCCGTTCCGTCACCGCCTGCAAAATCGCCCGAAGCAAACGAAAAGCATGGCAATGCAAAAGATAATACAAAAATAACCGATAAGACCAAAGCTAAATATCTTTTCATACTCATTTTCTTCCTCCCAAATCTTTATATTCCAATTATAGCATTTGTTTTTGTTTTCGCAAGTTGTTTCAAGATTTGTACTTTTTTTGTCACAATTGCAAAGGAAAGCTCCCGTTTGGGAGCTTTCCTTATTGTGCTTTATAATTTTAAGTTTTAATTTAAAATCACTCGGGTTCTATGAGACCGAAGTTGCCGTCCTTCCTTTTATATATAACATTAACATCGCCTGTTTCACCATTTGTGAATACATAGAATGCGTGGCCGAGCATATCGAGCTGGAGCATTGCTTCCTCAACAGTCATGGGCTTGATATCAAAGCGTTTTACGCGGACTATTTTTGCTTCTTCCTCTTCATAGTCATCATCATAATCTGCCATGTTAAGGCCTTCAAAAACGCCCGTCTTGAGGTTTTTCTCAAGCTTTGTGCGATGCTTTATTATTTGCTTTTCAAGCTTTGTGAGTACGTTATCAATGGATGCGTACATATCGCCGGTTGCTTCTTCTCCCCTGACGAACCCGCCTGTATAACGAATTGTAACTTCTGCAATGTGACGGTTCTTCTCAACTGCAAGCGTTACAAAAGCCTCGGCATCATCGGGGAAAAACTTGTCAAGCTTTCTTACCTTTTTATCGGTAAGCTCAAACAAATATTCCGACACTTCCATATTTTTTCCGTTTACGAAAATACGCATAGTCTTCTCCTTTCAGCCCTGAAACAAGAGGGCACTCATTTATCTGCTTTTATTATAGCACATCATCGAGCAATAATCACCACTTATTTTTAAGCTTCACGATTTTTTTGCAAAATTGCCAAAAACTCAAATTAAGTTACTTGGAATTAAGCAGTTTTCCTCATCGATCGGCAATGGTTCTTCGCACATACATATGATACCGCCATTACCGCGGTTAAGCTGGGCTTTATCAATAACGCTATACTTTTTAATCTCCCGATACTCCGGGGAAGCGGACTTTTTGATTTCAAGCGGATGAATTAAATTATTTTCCTCAACAAAAACATCTATCTCTTTGGCATTGACATCACGATAATACGTAATATTTACCTTTGATTTTGAATAGGCATAATTCTTCACTAATTCCATCACCACATAGTTTTCATAATAATGTCCACTTACAGCACCATTCATAAGCGTTGCAGGAGTTAGCCACATGGAAAGATATGCACATAATCCCGTATCGCAAAAATAGAGTTTTGGAGTTTTTGTTAAGCGCTTAAACGCATTGTTGGAATACGGTTGAAGCAAATAAATAATACCCAAGCCTTGCAGAACCTTAGTCCATTCTTTTGCGGTAGGCTGTGAAATATCAGAAGCGAGTGCCAAATTTGCATAATTTATCTGTTCCGAGACCAAAGCGGCACACGCTGTCATAAACTTTCTGAAACGGATAGTATCAGTAATACCCCCTTCTTCCATAACATCACGCATTAAATAGGTCTCTACATAAGAATTATAGTATTCAAATCTTATCTCATCATCTGCTCCCAGCACTTGAGGCATACCACCCTCCCAAATATGCTGAAACACAGATACAATATCATTCTTTGGAACTTTCTTTTGACGCTCTTTAAGACTTTCAAGCGAATAATCAAGTTCTGTATCGAATATAACTTGATTTTTTTCTCGCTGTGAAAAGCTGTACAACTCAAGAATACACAGGCGACCTGCCAATGTTTCCCGAATACTTTTCATCATTTTATACTGCTGGGACCCCGTTAGCCAAAAAAGCCCCGTTTCCTCGCTATTGTCGCACATGATTTTTATCTGTTCGAAAAGTTCAGGAGCTTTTTGGATTTCATCTATTAAAATCGGAGGCTTATAGTTCTGAAAGAACAGCACAGGGTCACGCTTTGCCAAGTCACGTGCCATGGCGTTATCCATAGTAACATACACCCTGCCGCTGCCTTCTGCCAAATGCTTCAGCATTGTGGTTTTGCCAACCTGCCTTGCACCCGTTACAAGAATTGCCTTGAAAAATCCATTAACCTTTAAAAATTTTCTTTCAAGCTCTCTTGAAATATATGCCATGTTCAGCACTCCTTTTTTACGAAAATCTAAAGTGTACTTTATTTTATCATAATTTTCCTAAGATTTCAACACGGCTAAATTTTCCAAACTCGCTCTTATTTCCTGTTCGGGCAATGCTTTTTGCAGTTGTCACAGCAATTGCACGAGCCCTTTTTCTTAAAGTGGCGTATCAGGCAAAATACCGTCCACAAAACGATAAGAGCAGCGATTACAATATAAACCCAGTCCATTTACATTCACCTCACGCAAGGAATAATGATGCGATATTGTACACCGCAAACGATACAAGGTATGCTGCGACGAGCTGATAAATTAAAATGAACGCCGTTTTTCTTTTGCTGTGAAGCTCTTTTCCCATTGCCGTAACTGCGGCGATACAGGGCGTATACAGAAGCACGAACACGAGGAAGCTGTATGCACTTGCAGTTGTGAATGTACCCGAAAGTGCTGACATTATCGCAGGAGAATCCGCAGCGAGCGAGAAGCCGTAAAATACCGTAAGCGTTGAAACAACTGCTTCTTTTGCGACGAAGCCTGTTATGAGTGCAACCACCGCCTGCCATGATGAAAAACCGAGGGGCGTGAAAATCGGGGCAATGAACGAGCCGATTTTTCCGATTATGCTGTATTGCGGATCGCTTACCATTTCAAAGGTGAATGAGAAGTTCTGCAAAGCCCACAGTACAACACTCATTGCAAATATTATTGTTCCTGCCTTTTGCAAAAAGTGGCTTACCCTCTCCCAAACATGGAGGAATGTGTTTTTCATGCTCGGCATTCTGTATCTTGGAAGTTCAATTATGAACTCGGCATCATTATCTTTAAATACCGTCTTTTTGAATATAAGTCCCGATAAAATGCCTATGAGTATTCCCAAGACATAGAGGCTTATTATTACAAGTCCGCGTGAACGGGAAAAGAATGCGCCTGCCAAGAGTCCGTAAACGGGGAGCTTTGCACTGCAGCTCATGAACGGTACAAGCATGACTGTCATCTGCCTGTCCTTTTCATTTTCGACGGTTCGCGACCCCATTACGGCAGGAACCGAGCAGCCAAAGCCCATAAGCAGGGGTATAAAGCTTTTACCCGACAAGCCCATCTTACGCATGGGTTTATCCATTATGAATGCAATACGGCTCATGTATCCGCTGTCCTCCAAAATCGAGAGGCAGAAAAAGAGTATTGCAATCTGGGGAAGGAAAGTCAAAACTCCGCCAACGCCCGGCAATATACCGCCGCAGACAAGGCTTAAAAACCATTCGGGAGCATTTGCCGATATAAGTGCAGTTTCAATGAACGGAATAACGGTATTGTCAACAAGCGATGCAACAGCATCTGACAGGTATGCACCCACGCTTGAGAAAGTGAGCGTAAATATCAGCGCCATTATTCCGACAAACAGGGGCAGAGCAAGCCATTTATTTGTAAGAACTCTGTCGAGCTTATCGTCAAGCGTTTGCCCCGATTCATTCTTTTTTGAACGCTTAACCGTTTTTCTTGCTATGTCGGTTATGTAGCGGTAACGGCTGTCTGCAACACGAGTCGCATTGTCCATGAGTTTATCCTCATCGCTGTATTCCTTGATAACCGCTTCTACCTTTTCAAGGCTTTCCTCATCAAGCTTTAAGCGTTCTTTTACGAGGCTGTCACCCTCCAGAAGTTTTATTTCCGCCCAGTGAAGCGGCATGCCTGCCTTTTGTGCGTATTCCTTTATTATCTCGCCAATCTTTTCATGCTTTTCGCGGGTAAACGCATCGTATACGTGGTCAACCTCGATATTGAAGCCTTCATGGAACTGCGAGTGCGCAGCATAGACCATTCTCTGCATACTGTCGGCAAGCTCACCTAATCCCATTCCCGTTCTTGCACTTATGGGAACAATGGGAATACCGAGCAGGAGTGACAACTCTTTTAAGTCGATACTGTCGCCCTGCTTTTCTATCTCATCCATCATATTGAGCGCAATTATCATCGGGACTTCAAGCTCCATGAGCTGAACCGTCAGGTACAAATTACGCTCAATATTTGTTGCATCAACTATATTTATTATCGCATCTATCTTTTCGTCAATTATGAAATTACGTGCGATAACTTCCTCCTGCGAGTACGGTGAAAGCGAATATATACCGGGCAGGTCAACGAGTGTCATCTCATGGCCGTGAGTACATACTCCGCCCTTATCCTTAATTTTGCCTTCTTTTTTCTCTACAGTAACTCCGGGCCAGTTGCCGACATATTCCCTCGCTCCTGTCAGGGCATTGAAAAGCGTCGTTTTTCCACAGTTCGGATTTCCAACCAAGGCAAGCTTAACAGGTGCTTCGTCATTGGGCGGTTCCTTCCTTGTGCGATAGCAATTCTTTCGCTTTTCACTGTCGCAGCAGCTTACATTCTCAATCATGAACTCGGTCAGGAGTGCTGCTTTTTTATGCTCTGCCTCGTCCTCTTCCTTATCAAGAGCAACATTGCGCGAAGCACATTTTAAGCCTTCCTCATCTTCCTCGTTGCACAAAAATATCTTTTCGGCATTTTCACGTCTTAAAGACAGCATATATCCGCGAAGCGATACCTCTATAGGGTCCCCCATAGGTGCCGCTTTTATCTTTTTTATCTCTATGCCGGGCGTTATGCCCATCTCGCTCATTCTATGCCTGAGCTTCACATCTTCCGTGTAAAACGAGTGCACATATCCGCTCTCGCCGATTTTCAGGCTGTCAAGCGTTTTACGCTTCTCCATAAGTTTCCTCCGATTTAAACAAGTCATCTTGCGTTATCGGTATTGTAAACCATGAAAAAGCAAAAAGTCAACAAAAAAGTTAGAGACCTCTAATTTTTTCTTCAATACGCTATTTTCATCGTATATTCATGGGTACCGTTTTCGTGTGAAAGCTTTATTTTGGAAAGCTTCTCGCCGTTTTCATCACGAACGACTTTCACTTTATATACGGCACCACCGAAGCTGTATTCAAGCTCAAAGTCTGCCCATGCACAATTTGGAGAAATGATAAGCTCGTCCCCCTCTTTTCGTATGCCGAGTATGTGTTCAATGCCTGCCGTATAAAGCCAACCTGCACCGCCCGTATAGTGTGACCAACCGCCCCTGCCTGCGTTTTTGGAAACGGAATACACATCTCCGCAGACTGCATACGGTTCCGTCTTATATCGTTTTGCACGGCTTGTATCACTCGTCTTATTTATGGGATTGAGCATTGAAAAACACCGCTCTGCTTTTTCGCCCTGCCCGAGCTTACAAAGTGCAATCAAGAACCATGCAGCCGCGTGCGTATACTGTCCGCCGTTTTCACGGACACCCGGTAAATATTCCTTTATATAACCTACATTCAAATCCGTCTTGTCAAACGGCGGAGTCAATAGTTTTATAAGTCCGTTTTCATAATCGACAAGCATTTTTTCAGCGGATTGTATTGCTTCCTCCTTATGCTCTGCATCCATGAAAACTGCCCACGCCTGTGAAATCAGGTCTATACTGCACTCATCATTGAGGTGCGAGCCTATTGCCGTGCCGTCGCCCAAAAATGCACGCTTATACCAAGCTCCGTCCCACGAGCTTTTTTCTATCGCCTCGCGAAGCTTTTTGGCACTTCTTAAGTAGTCATCCGCTCTTTTCATATCGCCTCTGTACCTTGCAATATGGACAAAACTTTCAAGCACGCATACTGTGAACATTGAAAGCCAAACGCTCTCGCCACCGTCACGCCCGACCTCATCCATCGAATCATTCCAGTCACAGCCCCCCATGAGCAAGAGTGAATTCCTGCCGTATAAGAGCGTAGCGTCGATTGCCCGTACCGCGTGCATATACAACGGCTCTTTATACTCTCCGTCCTGCATCAGGCAATATATGCTCTCCTGCCCCTCTTGTATTTCCACATCTTTTAAATATGTAACTTCCTCATCAAGTATCGAGTAATCCTGAGTAACTTTAATGTACTCTGTGAGGGCATAGGGCAAAAACATTTTATCATCGGAGCAATGCGTTCTTATGCCCTGATTTTCATTGTGCCACCAATGCAAAACATCTCCCTTTTCAAACTGCTTTGATGCGCACCTTAATATGTGCGTGCGCAACAGGTCAGGATTTGTAAGCTTCAGGGCGAGCACATCCTGAAGCTGGTCACGAAATCCAGTTGCACCCGAGCATTGGAAATAACCCGTCTTTGCAAAAATGCGTGACGAATAGGTTTGGTAAAGCAAGCAATTGTTAAGCATTATGTCGGTTGCAAGGTCGCCTGTTTTCACTTTAAGGGCACTAAGTTTTTTCTCCCACGAAGCATCAAGAAGTTCTTTTCTTTTATTCGTGTATGCTTCATCGCACTTTGAAACCAAATCTTTTATATTCTCCTTTTCGTCCTCGCCAAACAGGAAAATCACGGTTTTCTCCTCGCCTGCCTTTAAGGTGATATCCGTTCGCAATGCACCCATTGCCCCAAGACCTGTTCCGACCTTCTTGTTCAAGTGCTCGCTATGTATTGCACCATCCTTTATATGTTCCTTGTCACCCGTATATTCAATCTCGTTTTCGGCATTTGCAATCGCCATAAACGCATACTCGACCGAATCATTCCTCAATGAACGCGCAAACAGAATATTATCATCGAAGCTTGTTTCTACGCATTGCGGACTCATGGCTTCATCTATGCAGAACTCGGCTTCATACATCAGAGACAGGCTTCTTTTCTGCATCATCGGATTTTTAAGCGTTAAGACCGAATACTTCACGCGCTGTGTGCTGTCTGCAAACACGGTAAGTGATGACATTATCTCATCCTCGTTTGAAGTAAAGCGTGTGTAGCCTATGCCGTGTCTGCACTCATTACCGCTGTGATTTGAGGATACACAAAATACACAGCCGTTGTCGTTGTCAGCTATTTGGATTTTTTCCTTGCTTTCGTCCCTCAGAATATCGTAATCGGGAACGGTCAGTTTATGAAGTCTTGAGTTTTTGCTCCACGTAAAGCCACCTCCGTTTTCGGTCAATAACGTGCCAAAATGCTCGTTTGCAAGTATATTGCACCAGGGAAGCGGTGTTACATTCTCACCGTTTTTGTATATCACGTACTCCTTTTTTTCAATGTCGAAACCGCCAAAGCCATTATCAAACTCAAGCTCGTTTTTCTTTGAATAAAAAGCACCGCGTCTTGTTCCAAAAAGCGGATAGACTTTTTTGGGGGCTCTTTCACGTGTCTTTTCCGCCTCATCATGTGCAGACAGTAAGAACTGCTTATCAAGGCTCCTTGTTGCATCTATTTCGAGGTCCGCCATACCCAAAAGAAGTGCTTTTTGATTCTCGTCAATATCGTAGCCGTTGATAAGGCGTACATTATCAAGAAGCCTTGAATGTGTGGAAATAAGCTCTTCAAGCCTGCGTCTTAATTCGTTGCTGTACTCTTGCGGATATTCACCTATTATAATGAGCTCCGCTTCTATTCCTCTCGCCGCAATATAAGCCATGAATTCAAGAAGCGTTTTGGTGATACGCATTTGTGTTATCTTGTTTACACACATGAGTATAATCATTTTATCGCCAGATATCCCCATTTTCCAAAGCTTCTCTATTCCGCCCTCATAAACTTGTATATCGTGATTTTTGTGGGCATTGTGTGCAAACAAAGAGGCTGCTGCCTTTTCAAACAGGTCTGCCTTAAAGTGTGATAACCCACCAAAGCTCAGCATATTTCTTGCGTTTATAAATGCAAGCTCCATTATTCCGTCAATGTTCTTTGAAATCTCGCCTGCATCGTCCTTTGCCTGCTTCTCGCTTTTAGCGTAGCCCATGATAAAGGACAGGCTCGTCTGCTCCTCCGCTTTTACAAAGAGCGTAATACGCGAACAAAAGCCCGTTTCTATCGGCATTTGCACATCCTCATTAAGCATTGGAATAAGCATTGCTTCCTTTTCGCTCCTGTGTCTTCCCGGCATATTGAGCCTGTCGGTCGAGTATTTTATTTTTGCGTTATCATTACTTACTATGGTCGTATAAATATAGCTTGAGTTTTCGCTCTCCTTTTTGCTTCGCCTCTTGTATAAGAGCAGGTCGTCTTTAAAATAAGCATCGGTACGCACCTTTACAAATGCAGTATGAGATATATCCTCACGTTCTTTGGCAAGCGCTGCATCAAAGAATATTCCTACCTCTATCTCGCGGTCAACGCTTGAATGATTTGTAAGCGTAAGCTTTCTTATCTCGGCATTATGATCGGGTGAAACCGCAATTTTAAGCTTTGAAGTAATATCCTCATCCCTCCGTTTAAATGTTACGGCGTGCGGCTCGAACAGAATTTCACCGTTTTGAGGTGCTCTTTCATCCCTCGACGACATTTCGATAACCTTATTGTCAAGGCGTATGTAAAACCTTACTCCGCTTGATGAGCTGTTTTCTCTCCGAAAGCGTGTAAGCATAATATCGTTGCATTTTGAAAATCCGCTTGCATCCTCACCTACAAATACTGTATATTCACCGTTTGACAAAAGCTGTGTTTCCTTTGTTCTTCTTTTTTTGCTCCACTCAATGCTTCTTATATGGGGCGCACTTTCGCTTCCACCCTTTGCCGTCTTATAAACTGCACTTTCAAAGTCCTTTATAACTATTGCCATCGACGGCCGCTTTTCCTCAAACAGCATTTTTACGCTTCGTATTTCAGGCACCTGCAAAAAACAGCTCATTATGTTTTCTTTATTCAGAATATTATTTATTGCACAAAGCGTCATTCCCTGATGGTGAGCCATAAAACTTGCTACCTTTTCGTACGGCTGCCCCTTCATACGGCTTTTTGTCATGTCAAGTGCTTCATACATTCCAAACTTTGAAAGCATACCAAGCTTTGAAAGCTTCACAAGGTTTTTGACGGCACTCCTTTTGTCAACAAGCAAAGCAAGTGCTGACGAATACGGCGAAATAACAAGTTCTCTTTCATGGGTCGGCATAAGTGACAGTTTGGGAACTCCGAAAGCTCTGTACTGATAATACTTCTGTTTGTCAAATGCGTAGTATCCCGACTCTGAAATTCCCCACAGCTCACGGTTGTATGCAATCTGAGTCTTTACGGCACTTTGTGCACTTTCATACAAAAGCGTTCCCTTGTACGCAGGTGTAAAGAGCATCGGCATCAGATACTCAAACATGGTTCCGCTCCATGAAATGAGCGTTCTTCCCTTATCGGTCGGCACTAAAAGTCTTGAAAGGCTGTAATATGACTTCATTTTCACCTGTCCGAGTGCTATTGCGACAACCGTAGTAAGCCTTGCCTCGGATGCCAAAAGGTCATACCATGATTTTGAAAGCTCATTGGCCTCTGCATTGTAGCCTATATGAAACTGTGAGCGTGATTTATCGTAAAGGCAGGTGAAATCCATATTGCGTGCCAACACTCCTGCACACGAAGCAAGTGCCTCTGCTCCCATTTTTAAAAGCGCCTGTTCAAGCGTTAAAAGTGCTGCTGCTAAATTTCCGCTGTCAACGGTTGAAACATACTTTGGCGGCAATACGCGAAGCGTCGGCAATGAATACCAATTATATAAGTGCCCATGCCATTTTTCAGCATTTTCGATTGATATGAGCATACGCTTTGTACGCAGTAAAAACTCATCCTTGCCAATGAATGACATATCATATGCGCACAGATTTGCCATAAGTCCCATACCGATATTAGTCGGGGATGTGTGCAGAACGGAATGTTTTTCCGGAAATGCCTGATAGTTATCCGGCGGAAGATATGCTGTCTTTTCGTTGCAAAGCGTTGCAAAGAATCTCCATGTGCTTCGCCCCAATATTCTCAAAAATTCCTCGCTTTCATCATCAAGCTTCTTATCCTCATCCGCTTTGTCTATTTGAAATACAAGAAAAGGCGCAAGCAAAAACAAGACCGCCAGCAAACTTGAAAAGAGAGGTGTTCCCCCCCCAAATATACTTATCAGCATTGCTATACCGAAAAGCGGACAAACATATAATTCTTTGTAATAGGAAATAAGCGAGTTTTTCGTTTTTCCTGTTTGCGATGCCGTTTGCCACTCCAAAAGCTTCTTTTTTGAAATGAACATTCGAAACAGTGCCTTGCTCATTGCATCGCTTGTTTTCAAGGTTTCATATGGAAGTGTTGCAAGCTTTACAAAGCTTTTTTTGAAAGTATTTATGCGTTCTTTAAAGAGACCTTTTGCGTTGTAGCGTTCCTTTTTTGAACGTGCAAGTGCAATAAAAAGCTCTGTAAGGTCTATAACCGCTTCCTCCAAAAAAGATGCAAGCGCTATTATCACATACGCCGAAAAACCGATGTACGGAAATACCAGAAGCGTATAGAGTATTCCCGATGAAAGCATTGTACGCCTCATGTTTTCAAGTATTTTCCAGCGTGAAAGCAAGTTTAACGGATTTTTCCTCTTTTCTCCGTCAGCATCCTTTATGTAAAACCAAAGGTAGGGCAAAAGCTGCCAATCACCCCTTATCCAGCGATGACTTCGCTTCCACCATGATATGAAGTTCGACGGCTCCGTATCAAAAAGCGTAACATCACTCATGTAACCTGCACGCAAAAAGCACCCTTCAAGCAGGTCGTGGCTTAATATTGAATTTTCCTTTATCCACTTATCAAGCGTGTTATAGAAAACATCTATGTTGAATATACCTTTTCCGCCGAATGTTCCCTCTGAAAATATATCCTGATAAAACTCGCTTGAAGCTCCTGCGTATATGTCAAGTCCGCAATTTTGGGAAAATAGTCGTGAAAATATGCTTTTTGATGCACTTGAAGCAAGCACTCTCATATTGGGAACTATTATGCCGTACCCATCTTTTACTATTCCGTTTTCATCCAAAACGGGCTTATTCTGCGGATGTGCCAAAGCTCCTATAAGCTCCTTAAGCGTTTCCTTGTTAAGTACCGTATCAGAATCCAAGGTCAAGCAGTACTTCAAATTCTCGGGAAGTGGGCTCGTAATTGTTAAAAACTCCTCCTTTTCACCTGTCACGATATATCTTGTGAGTGCCATGAGCGCACCTCTTTTTCGCTCATGCCCCATATATATGCCATCGCTTTCCAAGTACTGTCTTTTTCTGTGCAGAAAATAAAATACGGTTTCGTCGTTCTTTGAATATTTCTTATTAAGTCTCGAAAATTCTGACTCAGCCTTTTTTAAAAGCTCCGCTTCACCGTCATTCTGCTCATTTTCAGAATCTGGAAAATCGCTCAAAACGGCAAAATAGCAGTTATCAAGCGGATTTGAGAGATAGTGCGTTTCAATTGTTGTTACAGCTTCATCGAGGCTCTTTTCATCACTTATCAGCGTAGGAACCACAACGAGCGTTCTGTTTTCTTCGCCCACGCCGTTTTCAAGGCTGAGCCTTGGAATTATTTTTGGTGTTGAGTTTTTAACCGCTATTCTCACAACGACAAAGTTTGCAATCGTCCATGCAGGGAAAACAGCAATCAAGGTTGCCACAATACCGCCCGTTGATGCAAGAAACAATATCGGAATTAAAAGTGCAATCTGAAATGTTAAAAGTGTCCAAAGCTTTTGAGCGTGTGTATACTCCCTGTATGTTTTATCGGGACGCAAAGACGAGTAAAGCTCACCTCTTCCCTCCTTGAAAAGATAGTAGCCGGCCTCGGATTTATATTCATCGTTCTCGTCTGCTTTTTTTGCAAGCAATACCGCTTTTTTTGCAACAAGCGTTTGCGAGGTCTTTAATTTATGCGCAAGGCGTTCTACACAGCTTCTGTAATAAGCTCTTGATTTTTTATCCATTGCTCTGTATGTTTCATCTTCCAAAAGCTCATGTTCAACCTTGCATATGCGTTCAAACAATGCTTCAAGGTCAACCGAGTCAAGGAGCCTTAAGCTGTTTATGGCATTCATCATAAGCTTTGCCGAATGTGTTTTTAAACGCCTGTTGTTTACAATGAGTGCTTCTATATCAACATCCATATTTTCAAGGTTTGAATACAGCCTCTCTAAAATCATATACTCGCTCTTATCGCTTAAAATATGCACAAGCCTGTCCACAAGCTCTGCTTCCTTAAAAAGCTCTGCTTTTAAAATAATGCTCTGCTGCTTGAGCATATCGTCACGCACCTTTAAAAGTGCATCGGCAATCTGCTCCGCCTTTTTTATACTGCGGATCGATTTTACGCACTCATCGCTCTCTTTTCTGATAAGCTTTAAAAGAGCAGTCTTTATCATGTAGGGAAGCACTGCCGTTTCCTGAATTGTGAGGTGTGTTATGCTTTGGTATGCACCCATGTATTCCTCGATTAAATTTTCATCAATTCTGCCCTCACGGTGTCCCACCATGTCAACAGCTATTGCATACACACGGGGCAGAAGGAACAAATCGCCCTCTCCGCACACGGGGAGCTTCATTGCACGAACATCCGACATTCCGTTTAAAAGCGCCGTCATGTTTTTCTCTACGACATAGAAATTATCGCAGAATGCATCGGCACTTACAGAAAATTCGCCCCCCGATTCAAAGTGCTCACGAAGCTTTTTATAAGAAAGTGTCAGCCCTCTTTTATCGCTTGATAACTGAAAAAAGGCTCTGTCGCTTTTTCGCGTATGAGCCATGCTTTTGTTCATCGCACGCGATACGGCGCACTCTTTCAAGGCTTCCATTTCAAGCGTTATGTCTTTTATGCCAAAATAAGTTCTGTTTGAAAGCATATTATCCCTCTTATTTCAAATTAGTCCTTAATAGTCTTTACATATTTCCCATTTTAAAACCTTGCTTTTCAAATATTTGTTGACACTAAAGTTTTGGAGTGATAAAATTCAATTCAGTATCAAAATGATGCAGTGACCGAGAACAAGTAGCTTTGTGTCGTACTTTCAAGAGAGCTGTCGGTTGGTGTAAGGCAGTAAAGGCGCTCATTGTCGAATACATCTTGGTAGCACCGCTTTGAACGGATTATTTAATCTCAGTAGGCAGCGGCGGGTTTGCCCGTTACAGCTTTTGTGTCATGTACCAAATAAGGTCGTATGCCGTGAGGCTGCGGTAAACCGAGGTGGTATCACGGGTGTTTGCTCGTCCTCTGTGCTTTTAAAAAAGCACAGAGGCTTTTTTATTTTATCAATACACATCAAAGGAGATGTTCTTATATGATTATTACCGATTTTCTTGAAAAAAACGCAAGGCTCTTCCCCAATGAAACAGCCTTGGTCGAGGTAAATCCGTCAGATGAGGTTGACAACGCAAAAACCTGGCGTGAGTTCAACCTTATTGAAAGCATTACGGGCTTGCCCTACCGTCGCGAGATTACATGGCAGAAGTTTGATAAAGCGGCAAATCGTTTTGCAAACCTTTTGCTTTCACGCGGTGTGAAGAAAGGCGATAAGGTTGCAATACTCCTTATGAACTGCATTGAGTGGCTGCCCATATATTTCGGCATACTCAAAACCGGAGCTTTGGCAGTTCCCATGAATTTCAGATACACGTCAGACGAGATTGATTACTGCTTAAATCTTGCAGAAGTAAGCGTTCTTGTATTCGGTCCTGAGTTTACAGAACGTATGAATCCGATAGTCGGCTCTCTTGACAATATTCGTCATTATTTCTTTGTGGGCAATAATGCTCCCTCCTATGCAGACAGCTATGAAACAATGACTTCATACTGTTCGGAAGAGCCCCCTGCTGTGCAGATTGATGACGATGATAATGCTGCAATATATTTCTCATCGGGAACCACGGGCTTCCCCAAGGCTATTTTGCATGGGCATCAGGCACTTGTTTCATCCTGCCGTACAGAGCAGAACCATCACGGTCAACAGCATGATGACGTTTTCCTGTGCATACCGCCCCTTTATCACACGGGCGCAAAGATGCATTGGTTCGGAAGCTTGCTGTCAGGAAGTAAGGCAGTTTTGCTTCGCGGTGTAAAACCGCAATGGATACTCGATGTCGCAGCACAGGAAAAGGCTTCCATAGTATGGCTTCTTGTGCCGTGGGCTCAGGATATACTCGATGCAATAGACAGCGGTGCATTGAAGCTTGAAAACTATGACTTGAGCTATTGGCGTCTTATGCACATCGGTGCACAGCCCGTTCCGCCGAGTCTTATAAAGCGTTGGAAGCAGTACTTCCCCCATCATCAGTATGACACGAACTACGGTTTGAGTGAGTCAATAGGTCCCGGCTGTGTTCATCTTGGAGTTGAGAACATACACAAGGTTGGTGCAATCGGCAAGGCAGGCTATCTTTGGGAAACAAAGATTGTTGACGAAAGCGGCGAAGAAGTCACAAAGGGCGAGGTTGGCGAGCTTATCGTAAAGGGTCCCGGTGTTATGAAATGCTACTTTAACAATAAAGAAGCAACTGACGAGGTCTTGAAGGGTGATTGGCTCTTCACGGGCGACATGGCAAAAGAAGATGAAGACGGATTTATATATCTTGTAGACCGCAAAAAGGACGTTATCATTTCAGGCGGCGAGAATATTTATCCTGTTCAGATTGAAGACTTCTTACGTGCAAACGATAAGATAAAGGATGCCGCAGTAATAGGTCTTCCTCACGACCGTTTGGGTGAAATCGCAGCTGCGATTATTGAGATTAAAGAAGGCATGACGGCAACCGAAGAAGAAATCGATGCTTTCTGCAAGGAGCTCCCAAGGTACAAGCGTCCTCGCAAGATAATATTTGCAGACATTCCGAGAAACCCGACGGGCAAGATTGAAAAGCCCGTACTTCGCAGCATTTATTGCGGAAGCCGTTTGGTAGAAGCACAAACGACAAAATAATTTTTTGTTTTCAGAAAGAGGAGGATAAAAACATGATTATCAAGATCGCAATGGTAGTAGTGTTTTTTGCTGTAATGATTGCAGTAGGCATCATATGCAGAAAGAAAGCCACCGATGTTAACGGCTTTGTTCTGGGCGGAAGAAATATCGGACCGTGGCTTACGGCATTTGCATACGGCACATCATACTTTTCAGCGGTTATATTCATAGGCTATGCAGGTCAGTTCGGATGGAAATTCGGTGTTTCATCTTCATGGATCGGTATAGGCAATGCTATTATCGGTTCGCTTCTGCCCTGGCTCATACTCGGCAAGCGTACACGCAGAATGACTCAGTATTTTGACAGCAACACAATGCCCGATTTCTTCGGCAAGCGTTTTGACAGCAAAGGTCTCAAAACACTTGCTGCAATAATCGTATTTATATTCCTTATCCCCTATACAGCTTCGCTTTACAACGGTCTTTCCTATCTTTTCAAGATGGCATTTAATATTGACTACACGGTCTGCATAATCGCGATGGCTCTTTTGACCTGTATATATGTCGTTGCAGGCGGTTACATGGCTTCTGCCGTCAACAACTTCATACAGGGCATAATAATGCTTGTTGGCATTGTTGCAGTAGTATTTGCAGTCCTCAACCAGAGCGAAGCAGGCGGTCTTACAAATGCACTCTTGTCACTCGGTCAGATTGAAGCAGACGGTATCCCCAAGGGTTCACTTTCAAGCCTTTTCGGTCCCAGCGTATTCAACCTTGTCTGTGTTGTAATTTTAACTTCACTCGGCACATGGGGATTGCCTCAGATGGTTCATAAGTTCTACGCTATAAAGGACGATAAGGCGATAGTCAAGGGTACTGTAATTTCAACTGTATTTGCACTCATAGTTGCAGGCGGTTGTTACTTCCTCGGCGGTTTCGGCAGACTTTTTGTTGCTCCGACAGATGCAGGTACTCCCGTTGGCGGATACGACCTTATAGTTCCCACAATGCTCAGCGGTGTCGGCGATTTGCTTATTGGTGTTGTAATAATACTCGTTCTTTCAGCTTCAATGTCAACGCTCTCATCACTCGTATTGACTTCAAGCTCAACACTTACGCTTGACCTCATAAAGGCCAACCGCAAAAACGGCATGACTGAGAAACAGCAACTTTTGTCAATGCGTGTACTCATATTCATTTTCATTGCGGTTTCTGCTATAATAGCAATTGTACAGGCACACGGCGGCGTTGCATTTATTGCAGACCTTATGGGTATCTCATGGGGTGCTTTGGCAGGTTCATTCCTTGCTCCTTACCTTTTGAGTCTCTACACAAAGCGTGTTACAAAGGCAGCGGCATATGTGAACTTCATATTTGCATCAGCTGTTATGATACTCAACATATTGGCAAGAAGCTCATTCCCCGCATACTTGCAGTCACCCGTCAACTGCGGTGCATTCATAATGCTTGCAGGTCTTGTAATAGTTCCCCTCGTATCGCTCTTTACCAAAAAGCCCGATGAGAAATTGCTCAATTCGGCTTTTGAGAGCCTTAAAAAGTAAATACTTATACACACATATAAAAAGGAGTCACAAAACATGAAAACAATAATGCTCGGAAACGAAGCAGTTGCACGCGGTCTTTATGAAGCAGGCTGCAATGTAGTATCAAGTTATCCCGGCACTCCGAGTACCGAAATAACCGAAAATGCTGCAAAATACGATGAAATTTATTGCGAGTGGGCACCAAATGAAAAGGTTGCAATGGAAGTTGCACACGGTGCATCAATGGCAGGCAGCCGTTCATTCTGCGGCATGAAGCACGTTGGCTTAAACGTAGCAGCTGACCCCCTCTTTACAATCTCCTATACAGGTGTAACAGGCGGTATGGTAATCGCAGTAGCTGATGACCCGGGTATGCACAGCTCACAGAATGAACAGGATTCCCGCCACTATGCAATTTCGGCAAAGGTTCCCATGCTTGAGCCTTCAGATTCAGCTGAAGCACTTGAGTTCACAAAGCAGGCATTTGAGATAAGCGAGAAGTTTGATACTCCCGTCATACTCAAAATGTGCACACGCGTTGCACACTCACAGAGCATAGTTGAAACGAGCGAGCGTATAAACCGTGAAAACATTCCTTACGAAAAGCGTCCCGATAAATATATCATGATGCCCGGCTATGCAAGGAAGCGCCATCCCATCGTTGAGGAAAGAACCCGTTTGTTGACTGAGTTTGCAGAAACATCAACAGTTAACCGCATTGAAAAGGGTACGTCAAACAAGATTGGTATTATCACATCAAGTACTTCCTATCAGTATGTAAAGGAAGTATTCGGTGATGAAGCTTATGTTTTGAAGCTTGGCATGATAAATCCCATGCCCGTAAAGCTTATAAAGGAATTCGCAAAGAGTGTTGAAAAGCTCGTTATCGTAGAAGAACTTGACGGCATTATTGAACAGCATTGTGCCTCCTTAGGGCTTGAAACAGTTGGCAAGGAAGTATTCTCAAACATGGGTGAGTTCTCACAGAACTACATTTCAGAAAAGCTTGAAAAGGGTGAAAAGGAAACAAAGAAGCTTGACGAAAACATCCCCATGCGTCCTCCGGTATTATGCCCCGGCTGTCCGCACCGCGGTCTTTTCTACATACTTTCAAAGCTCAAATTACGCGTTATCGGCGATATCGGCTGTTACACATTGGGAGCACAGCCTCCGCTTTCAGCTATGGATTCAACAATCTGCATGGGTGCTTCAATCTCAGGCATACACGGCTTTAACAAGGCACTCGGCAAAACAAGCGAAGAAGGCACCGTTGCAGTTATCGGTGACTCAACATTCATGCATTCGGGCATGACGGGGCTTGTAAACATTGCATATAACGCAAGCAATTCAACAGTTATAATACTTGACAATTCAATAACCGGCATGACAGGTCATCAGCAGAACCCGACAACCGGTTACACTATAAAGGGCGATCCTGCTTCAAAGGTTGATCTTGAAGCACTTTGCAAAGCACTTGGTATAAACAGCGTAAGAGTTGTAGATCCCTATAATCTTAAAGAGACGGAGGAAGCAATACGCGAAGAGCTCAAAAAGAAAGAGCCCTCAGTTATCATTTCCCGTCGCCCCTGCGTGCTTTTGAAGTATGTAAAGCCCAAAGCTCCGCTTAAGGTCAACACGGATAAGTGTAAGAGCTGTAAGGCTTGCATGAAATTCACCTGCCCTGCAATCAGCATGGTTGACGGCAAGGCACACGTTGACGCAACGCTTTGCGTAGGTTGCGGTGTATGCCGTGAGCTTTGCAAGTTTGATGCATTTGAAACAGCAGAGTAAGGAGTGTGCAATATGGAAACAAAAAACATTATGATAGTAGGCGTTGGCGGTCAGGGCTCACTTTTGGCAAGTAAGCTTTTAGGTAACCTCCTGATGAATAAAGGATATGATGTAAAGGTATCCGAAGTTCACGGCATGAGTCAGCGTGGCGGAAGCGTTGTAACCTATGTTCGCTATGGCGATAAGGTTTACTCCCCAATTATAGACAAGGGTGAAGCTGATATCATCATTTCATTCGAGCTTTTGGAGGCTGCACGCTGGGTTGAATATTTAAAGCCCAATGGAACAATTATTTCAAATACACAGGAAATCATGCCCATGCCCGTTATTGCAGGCACAGCAAAATATCCCGAAAATCTCGTGGAGAAGATTTCTGCACTCGGCATAAATATAGTAGCATTTGATGCACTTTCACTTGCGAAAGAAGCAGGAAATGCAAAATCCGTCAACATCGTTTTGATGGGTGCAGCTTCACGCTTCTTCGACTTTGATGACGAAGCATGGCAAGGTGCTATTGACAGATGCGTTCCTCAAAAATTCCTTGAGCTTAACAAGAAGGCGTTTGAGCTTGGCTTGAATGTAAAGGTGGACTAAGATGCTTAAGCTTCCCGAAAAATCATTGGCACTTGGCACAACACGCAATATAATGCGCGAAATATTCGAATACGGCAAATTAAGAAGTGCTGAGGTTGGTGCAGAAAACGTTTTTGACTACTCACTCGGCAATCCGAGCGTTCCTGCCCCTCTTTGCGTGAACGATATGATAAACGAGCTTCTTTCAGGAAATGAGGCAAGCTCAATTCATGCTTACACAAGCGCACAGGGTGATTTGAGAAACCGTGAAGCACTCGCTTCTTCCCTCATGCGTCGCTTTGGCGGTAATGTTTCACCATCCGACATTTACTTTACGGTTGGTGCTGCTGCATCGCTCACCTGCACCTTCCACGGTCTTACCGTAGAGGGTGATGAGTATGTGCTTTTAGCTCCCTTTTTCAGCGAATACAAGGTTTTCATAGAGGGTGCGGGAGGAAAAATAGTTGTAACGCCCCCCAACTTTGAAAACTTCATGCCCGATTTTAAGGCTATTGAAAACGCTATAAACGAAAATACAAAGGGTATTGTTATAAACTCGCCAAACAATCCGTCAGGCGTTGTTTACGATGAGGAAACAATCAAGGAGCTTGCAAGCCTTTTGGATAAAAAAAGCAAGGAATACAATCATCCCATATTCCTCATAACCGACGAACCGTACCGCGAACTCGTGTTTGAAGGCGTAAAGGCACCCTGGGTACCCTCCTTCTATGATAACACGATAGTTTGCTACTCATACAGCAAGTCACTCTCAATCCCCGGCGAAAGAATAGGTTATATATTCGTTCCCGAAACAGTTGAAGATCATGACAAGGTTTATGCTTCAATCTGCGGTGCAGGCAGAAAGCTCGGCTTTGTAAACGCACCTGCACTTTTCCAGCGTGTTGCAGCACTCTGCGATGGCGAAACCGCTGATGTTTCAGTATACGAGCATAATGCAAAGCTTCTTTACTCCAGCCTTACCAAGATGGGGTTTGAATGTATAAAACCGGGCGGAACTTTCTATTTGCTCATAAAGGCCCCCATTCCGGATGCAAATGAATTCTGCTTAAAGGCTCGTGAGTTTGACCTTTTGATTGTCCCGACGGACAGCTTCATGTGCCCCGGCTACGTCCGCATAGCACATTGCGTACCCACAGAGCGAATTGAGCGTTCAATGCAGGCATTTGAAAAGCTTGCAAAATACTATTTTCAGAGTTAATAAACCGTAACAAAACACAGCACCCTGCAAAAAAGCAGAGTGCTGTTTTCTTTGTTGTATTCGATTTTTAATTTCCTGCTCCGAGTTCGCCGAGGAGTTTACTTACATCGTCCTCGGTCGAAAGTTCGGGGGGCTCGCCCTCCTGACGCTGGAGCTCAATTTCGCTGTCAAATATAGTTATCTTAAGCAAGCCCTCATCATCGAGCGTATAAGGTGTTTCCTGCCCCTCAATTATTATATTGTTGTTTGAATAGCGAAAGTCTGTGATCTGTCCACCCATCATATCAAAATAGCCTGTTCCGTTTTGTCTGAACACCGCTACAACATTCATACCAAAAAGAGTTTCAAAGGCTGTAAGGCTTGTTGGCTCGCCTTCTACGACCATCCTAACACCCTTGTACCAACCCACTTCGCGCTTGGGTGTGCTTTCGCAGCCACAAATGAGCATGACGCCAATAATCGCTGCTATAATAATCGCAACAAAACTCTTGAATTTAAAATTTCGCATATAAATACCTCCGTAAATAATACGTTGCTGCTCAATCATGATTTGAAAGCATGTCTTCGAGGGAATTCACCCGCGCCTGAAGCCATTTAATCTCATCATTTAAGACTTTCACGCGTGACAAGAGATGTTCTTTTTCGGTATCACGCATTTCAAGCTCATGCAAAACCCCATCCAAGAACTCATCAACCTCTATTATGTTGTAACCGCTTATAGCGCGTGCGAACTTTTTATTGAGAATTTCTTCGTTAGTCATTTTTTATACCACAAGAAGCCGTTAAGCCTTTTTACGCTCAACAGCTTCACTCCATGCACAAAATTGTATTATATGAGTTCTATATCGTCGTCGTATTCAGCTGTTCTGTCGTTTGCAACAACTGTGTAGTTGTTGGGAACAATCGCAAATATACGCTCTGCTATACGGTGATATCTACCGTCAAGTGCGTAAACTGCACCGCACATCAAGTCGAGTATACGCTGTGCACACTTTGCATCCAGCTCTTCCATGTTAACGATAACGGGTTTACGGCTCTTAAGGTTATCGATAATGTGCTTTGTATCTTCCGTGCTGATAGGCTGATAGACTATCATCTTCTGCATCTGTGAAGTGGGAAGGCTTACCACATTACCCTTGCTTGAAGATGCCTTTTTCTTTGAAGACTGTTTTTCGGGCAAAATTGCAGGTTCATCCAATTCTTCTTCGAGTTCATCCATGAAATCATCGTCTTCCTCGTACATATCGATGCCCATGCTCTCCCTAAACTTCTTCCAAAATTCTGCCATTTTGTATTCCTCCGTTCAATCAAAATCTGTATTCAATCGGCGCCTGGAGAAATAATAGTGTAGTGGGTTAAAAAAGCGATACTTTGCAATCTCTCTCTACGCTTTACCGCCATAATCTATGCCCGACTTCCGAATATCGCAGTACCTACGCGAACCATCGTTGAGCCCTCGGCTATTGCCGCCATATAGTCACCACTCATGCCCATGGACAAAATATCCATATCAACATTTTCCATATGCATTGAGGCTATATCATCGAAAAGCCTGCGCATGGACGCAAAATAGCCATGCACCTCCCTCTCGCCCACTGCCGGAGGAATGCACATAAGCCCTTTTACTGAAATGTTGGGCATCAGAGCGATCTGA
The DNA here is from genome assembly GCA_017407205.1 of Clostridia bacterium. Lineage (GTDB taxonomy): Bacteria > Bacillota > Clostridia > Christensenellales > CAG-138 > RGIG3096. The sequence continues at coordinate 141,483 of JAFQXA010000016.1, read as the reverse complement.
GACAAAAGCTTTACAAGCTCGTCAGGCATCACACCGCCCTTTTGCTCTTCCCTGCCGATATTAACCTCGATGAGTATATCCTGAGAAAGACCGCGGAGCGTTGCGACACGACTTAACTCCTTTGCCAAGGCAAGCCTGTCTACGGATTGAACCAAGTTTGCCTTACCTGTTATATATTTTACCTTATTTGTTTGCAATTGTCCAATAAAATGTGTATATAAATTGTATTTTTTATAAAATTCTACCTTATCTATGAATTCTTGTGCGCGATTTTCCCCAACATTTTTGGCTCCGGCTTCAATAGCCTGTAAAATTCTTTCTGTTTCGACGAATTTTGTGACTGCAATCAATGTTACGTCACCCTCTTTTCTGCCACTTTTTACCGTAGCTTCAAGAACATTGTCGCGTACCCGTTTAAAATTATCGCCAATTGTCATCACGGCTTTTTGCACCTCATTCCTGCGGTTAAATTATCAGCTTCATTTTTAGCTTCTATTATGACATCTTTTCCATCAGTTGCGAGAACATTGATTTCCACCATTTCCTTGCCCATGCCTCTGTCAACACAAATGTAAAGCTTACCGTCCGCCGCCTTTATCATGGAAACAGGGATTTTCAATCCGTTAACGGTTGCACGTGCCACCAAAGAAACCTTGCGCGCATCGATGAAGTTATCAATATCCGCGCTGACCTTCAATACGCTTACAAGCTTTTCTGTCTCTGCAATTGACATTATACCCTCTGCCATATAGGGTGTATCATTATTCGAGTCAAATACGATCTCGTAATTTACGCCTTTTTTTATTGTTTCAAAGGAATCCAGACTTGTTGAGAAAGCCAGATAGAACTCCGACGGATTGACTATTCTGTATAAAAGCGTACCGTCTTTTTTCTCACTGCTTACACTCTTTGTATTCTTTATTGCGGACGCTATTATTTCCGAGTTCAACAGCTCAAGCTTTTGTGCATTAAGTGCCTGCTCATATCCGTCAAAGTAAAAGCTTATTCTGCCTGCCTTTGATGCTGTAACATTTGCTCGCCATTCATTCAAAAGCGCAAGCTGCTCTTCTTCTGCTGCATACAAATTCTCAAGCCTCGTGTTTGGCTGAACCGTTTCTTTCAAAAGCTTTCGGCGCTCATTGAGCAACGCATCAAGCTCCTGCTCTATCTTCAAGAGGTCACCTTCCGTCCCTCTCATCACATTTTCACGTGCCATCACTATTTTCTGTTCTATTCCTGAATCAAGCTCTGATAGTTTTGAATTTAAAGCTCCTGCAAGCTGTGCACGCTGTTCTTCAAGAATTTCTCTTTGCACTGTGATCAAAGCCTGCATACGCTCGTCCGTATAGCCCCACTTGAACACGGAAGCCACTGTGTCGCCTGCATTTACCTCACTTCCCTCATCGACCTTATAAAGCACGCGGTCGTGCTTTTCAACGGGGAAACATTCTTCATCCCTGACTATCAGGGCAACGGTTTCGATTTCGGTATTGACATACCCCATTTCAAGCATCGCATTATTGCCTGTAAGCACCCAAACCAGGACGGTCAATGCGATTATACATATTGCCGCCACCAAAACATAAAATTTGGTTTGAAATCTTATTCTGATTCTACGCCTTGCCATCTTGTCTTCAGTTTACCTCGTAGCCCTTTTTCTCGCTTCTTCCGTACTGTCTGTCAAAATTCTCCTTGTTCTTTTCCTTGTAAAGTTCAAAGAGTTCATCCGAGGTCATTCCTGCCTTTGAGCACATACTTACAAAGAAATGCAATACATCAATCATTTCTTCCTTAAGTGCCCTGTCATTTACTTCTTTCGGGTTCTTCCACCACTTAAAATTAACCTCGTCCAATATCTCGCTAAGCTCTGAGATAATCGCAAGTATCTCCTTCTGCACCCATTCCTCGCGAGTGATGCCATGTAAGCCCCTGCGATTTACTATATCGTCATCAAGTGACTTCTGCATATCAAAAATAATGTCGAGCTTGTCCTTCTTATTTTCCATAATACGCTCCGTTTATCTTTTGTAGAATATCTTAACTCAATATAAGCTTTCTTATTGCCTCTGCACCCTTATCATCACGGCTGACAAGCGCACCGTTTAAGCGTGAACGGTCAAAAATCTTCGGTATTATACGCTCCATTGTTGCCATATCTATTTTGTCAACCATTTCCATGATTTGACTTTCCGTATAGGTATATCCCCTCAAAAGTTCCGACTTACCTATCGAATTCGACCTTGCCGATGTGCTTTCCTGCCCAAGAACATAGCTTCCCTTAAACTGTTCTTTTGCCCTCAAAAGCTCTTTTTGAGTTATGCCGTTTTTGAGGAGCTTATCAACCTCTGTGAGCATCAATGAAGCAACCTCATATGCTTGTTTTTCACCCGTTCCTGCATAGAGTGCAAAATAGCCCGTTGTTTTGTATGATGACGGATACGAATAAACAGAGTATGCAAGTCCCTTTTCTTCCCTTATGGTCTGGAAAAGCCTTGAGCTCATGCTTCCGCCCAATACATTGTTCAAAATGAGCATTGCGAGCTGGTCGTCATCATCAAATGAAAAACCCGGGAAGCCCAAACATACGTGTGCCTGTTCTATATCCTTCTTTATGTGTGAAAATCTTCCTCCGCCTGCATAGCAAACATTCTCATACTCTGCTCCGCTGCCCGTACCGTAGCCTGAAAATGCCTCTTCAAGCAAATCAAGAAGCTCCTGCTCATCAAAATTACCTGCACAGGCAATGAGCATATCATCGGGCATATAACGGCGTGCCATATAGTTTAAAATATCACTGCGTGTAAACGAGCGAACGTTTTTCTCGCTTCCGAGTATCTGCGATTCAAGAGCTGTTCCCTTATAGACCTCTGCACATAACAAGTCATGCACCAATTCTTCGGGACTGTCCTCCACCATTAAAATCTCGTCGCAGACAACGCCTTTTTCTTTCTCCATCTCCGTCTCATCAAACACGGAGTTCTTTACCATATCGGCAAGAATTGAAACCGCAAGCTTCAACTGTGCATCTGTGACCTTTGCATAGTAGCAGGTACATTCCTTTGCAGTAAACGCATTAAGGTGACCGCCGACGCTGTCCATCTCTGAAGCAATATCCTGAGCTGTCCTGTTAGTCGTACCCTTGAAAAGCATATGTTCTATAAAATGCGATATGCCGTATTCTCTCTCTTGTTCATAAACCGAGCCTGCCTTTATCCATACGCCTATGGATACCGAGCGAAACTCAGAGAGTTTTTGCATTGCAACCTTTATTCCGTTTTTTAATACTGCTTTCTTTACCATTTCTTTTACAAAATATCGCTTACCGCTGCGATTTTAATGCCTTTCGTATTCAAAATTTCTATTATGCCGCCAAGCGACTCACTCATAGCTTTTGTCGGTTTTATAAGTATTATGCTTGCTTTTTCATCGATTTTTTCAGCTCTTTTTAACAAGTCATGCTTATCGCCCTTTGCACACAGCAAATCGAGCGTACAAAGCGTCTGAGTTAACGAAAGCTTCTTTGAAACGTGGGAGGATACGGGGATATTACGATTTTCGCCCGAATAATAAAGCGTTGGGCGAACACCGCTTATAAGCTCCACAGTATCAAGCGATTTTGCGACATCGTTTAAAACCCAATTCTCATCACCGTCTTTATCGCTTTCATAGCCCATAGTAGCAATCTCGTGTCCATCATTTATCATGCGTTTTAAGAGCTTTGGATTATTCTCTGCCCATTTTCCGCTCACCGCCACCGTTATGCGTGTATCGCTTTGGGATAATGTATCGAGTATCGTTTCAAGCATTTGTGCTTCATAATCAACCTGCATCATAAATGCAACCGACTCTTTATCCCTCCCCCTGTATACGGGCGGAGAATAAAACGCATCCGTTGTCACAAGCGATGCAACAACACTTTGATTGGTTGAAATATAAAGCATTGCAATCATTGCAATTATAAGCGTGTTCACTATCGTTCCGTTTAATTGTGCTTTTCTTCGTTTCCTCATGTTGTACCTCCAAAAGTAAGATACTCCATGATATTCACAAAACGCGTTCAAGATACTAAAACACGCAATAAAACTATCGTCAAAATGCATCAACGACCGCCGAAGCAAAGCAAAATACTTTCCCTCGGCAGCCGCAGTTCTGTCATTATATATTATTTTTCGGGGATAAGGCCTTTTCTTGTAAGGTCAATCTTACCGTCGGGCTTGATGTCGATAACGCGAACCAAAATTTCGTCGCCTAATGAAACTTCATCCTCAACCTTTTCAACCCTGTGGTTTGCAAGCTTGCTTATGTGAACAAGACCTTTCTTGCCGGGTTTAACCTCAACCTGTGCGCCTATAGGAAGAATATTGACAACCTTGCCGAGTATGACATCACCGACTTCAATTTCCTTTACGATGCTGTCTATCATCTTCTTTGCTTCCTTTGCAGCTTCGCTGTCGGGAGAAGCAATAAATACTCGTCCATCATCTTCGATGTCAATCTTTACGCCTGTATCAGCAATAATCTTGTTGATTGTCTTGCCGCCACTACCGATAACTTCACGAATCTTATCAGGATCAATAGTGAACTGGAGAATTCTCGGAGCATAGGGTGAAAGTTCTTCCCTGGGCTCGCTGATTGTTTCCATCATTCTGTCAAGTATGAAAAGACGGCCGAGGCGTGCCTGTTCAAGTGCGCGTGTCAAAATCTGCTCGTCAATACCCTTGATCTTGATATCCATCTGGATAGCTGTGATACCCTCGCGTGTGCCTGCTACCTTAAAGTCCATATCGCCGAGGAAGTCTTCAAGGCCCTGAATATCTGTCAAAACAGCGATGTTGCCGTTGCTGTCATCTTTAATAAGTCCCATTGCAACACCTGCTACGGGCTTCTTAATCGGTACGCCTGCATCCATGAGTGCAAGTGTGCTTGCGCAGATTGAAGCCTGTGATGTTGAGCCGTTTGAGCTGATTACTTCAGATACCAAACGCATTGCGTAGGGGAATTCTTCCTCACTCGGAATCATGGGAAGCAATGCACGCTCTGCCAATGCACCGTGACCTATCTCACGTCTGCCCGGGCCACGCATGGGACGTGTTTCGCCAACGCTGTACGGGGGCATATTGTACTGGTGCATATAACGCTTGAATTCTTCATCACCGATGCCGTCAAGAGTCTGACCGTCACCGATTGACCCCAATGTGCATATTGTCAAAACCTGTGTCTGACCGCGTGTGAAAACACCACTGCCGTGTGTTCTGGGAAGTATACCGACCTCGCTCCAAATGGGACGGATTTCATCTTGTTTTCTGCCGTCGGGACGAATTTTTCTGTTGATTATCTTATCTCTTACGATTTCCTTTGTGAGCGTGTAAAGAATAGCATCGATATCCTTTTCGGATTCGGGATATTCTGTGCTGAAGTATTCCTTAACCTCTGCCTTTACCTGTTCACTTCTTGCTTCACGCTCTTTGCGGTCAAAAGTATCGAGTGACCATTCAACCTTATCAACCGAGTATTCACGAACCTTTGCCGTGAACTCTTCGTCGGGCTTGTAGATGTTAACTTCCATCTTTTCTTTGCCCACTTCGCTTGCAACTTCATTTATGAAGTCAACAATCTTCTTGATTTCTTCATGTGCAAGCAAGATAGCCTTGAGCATTTCAGCCTCAGTAAGCTCGTTTGCACCTGCTTCAACCATCATAACAGCGTCTTTAGTACCTGCAACTGTAAGTGCAAGTCTGCTCTTTTCACGCTGTTCGCAATTGGGGTTGATTATATATTCGCCGTCAACATAACCGACGCTGACTGCACCTGTGGGGCCCATGAAGGGAGCTTCGCTTATTGCCAATGCAACGGATGAACCGATCATTGCCAATACATCGGGCTGTATATCCTGCTCTACCGAAAGAACAGTTGCAACTACCTGTATATCATTGTAAAAGCCCTTGGGGAACAACGGACGAAGCGGTCTGTCAATCAAGCGCGATGTCAGGATTGCACGCTCTGTCGGACGGCCTTCACGCTTAATGAAACCACCGGGGATTTTACCTACTGAATACATCTTTTCTTCAAATTCTACTGACAACGGCAAGAAGTCAACGCCATCACGTGCGCTCTTTGCAACAGTTGCACAAACCAAAACTGCCGTGTCACCGCAGCGGAGCAATACGCTGCCGCCTGCCTGCTCAGCATACTTGCCTGTTTCAACAGTAAGCGTTCTGCCGGCTACCTGTGTTTGGAATACTCTTTCCATCTTTTTTCTCCTTTTTCTCTTCTATAATTCATAACTTATTTATTATATACTACATTCTTATTATTTGCACGATTTTATTTTGATAATTCACATTCAAATAACAAATAAAAATGAAAAACAAGGCAAAGAACAATTCCTCGCCTTGTTATCCTGCAACTTTTCAGTATTTGCTGCAATCTACAGCTTCATTACTTTGACTTTTTCATTTATTGATTGCTTATTTTCACAACAGCTTCTGTCACATTTTTTAATACGAGTTCGCCGTTTTGGTTATAAACATCAATGGAAACCTCGACAATGCCGTTTCTTTCGTTTCGCTTTATGAGGTTAGTAACGGTTGCTTTGCCACAAAGAACATCATCTGCATACACGGGCTTCATCCACTCAATTTTACTTGATTTTCCGGCAAGCAATTCTTCACCGAAAAAGTCAACTTCAAGATACTTTGCCCAAACCGAGAGAAAAGACATCATGCCGGGTGCTATAAGCTTCCCAAACGGTGTGCTTTTTGCATATTCCTCATCGGTATGCAACGGAATATTATCATAATCCAAAGCAAAAGCTATCATTTTTTCTTTCTCTATTCGGGCATGGGCAGTTTCTACCATCATACCGATTTTAAGTTCATCAAAATGCATTTTGTAAGCTCCGCATTTCTTCAGTATTTACTGTAACTTATAAGATAAAATAGTTTCGGCTTTGCACTTTTTGTGCAAAGCCGATTGACTGTTTCGTTTTTCTTACTTTCTGAGATTCAAAGCTGCAACTATAGCTCTGTATCTTTCGATATCCTTTTCCTTCAAGTAGTTGAGCAAGCCACGACGCTTACCAACCATCTTCAAAAGACCGCGACGTGAGTGATGGTCCTTCTTGTTGAGCTTCAAGTGCTCGTTCAAGTGGTTAATTCTCTCTGTCAAAAGAGCAACCTGAACTTCGGGTGAACCTGTGTCGCCTTCATGAAGCTTGAAGCGTTCGATAATTTCCTGTTTTGTCTGCATTTTTTTATCCTCCAAAAATTTTATCTACCCCCGAAAGCCAAGCAAAGCGTTGGAGAATCGCAAAGCATAGCAATCGGTTGCGTCTGAGAGTATAACATAATCGCCCTGTTTTGTAAAGTGTTTTAAGCAGTTTTTACTGTATTACCTGGTCTTTTTCTATTTTTTCAAAAAAGTCAAAAGCTACTCCGTCAAACAGTCTTGTCATATAGTAATTGAGCACCACAATATCGGGATCGAACTCTTCAAAAACATCGATAAACGAGCTTTCACGGTAATACCTCAAATCAACATACTCTATCTCCTTAAAGACGAGCGACATGAAGCTTATAACGGGATAGCCCATTGAATCCGTAAGCATCAAAAGCTTTTTATTAACGGGTGCATTTTCGTTTGTAATCTTTGCAAACCTATAGCTTCCGCCGAGGTATGCCTCATAGCAGTTTGGCGGATTTTGCATATCATACACCATGTGTCTTTCATCCATAGCACTTTGCCTGAAGCTTCCCTGCCTTAACAAATTTTTGCTCGGCACTTCAAAAGTGATTTCAGAATCAAGCTCTTTTTGGGGAACAATAAGTTCAAAATCGTCCATGCCCGCATAGTATCTGCCTACCTTTTTGCCGTGTGAGCCGAGGAAAATATCCTCGTAGACTTCAACATCGTAATTATTGATATCCGTATACTTTGCATCGATATTCAAGCCGTAATTTTCGTTGAAAAACTTAACCATTTCAGAGAATGCGAAGAAAGCTGTTCTTATATTCCAATGATGGTCAGTATCAAAGTAAACATCTTTTTGAGTTAAGCCTGCCTGTTCAAAAACAGCTCTCATGCTTAATGTATCAATGCCGTACTTTTTGATATCGCTTTCAAGTGCATCGTAAAGTGCATCTCCGCAATCTGCCTTGCCCTTGGGCAAAAGACCACTGTTTTCTCCGCCCTTTGTGGGAATCTGAACATACAAAAGTTCTTTATCGCGTTCTTTCACATAATCATCAAGCTTTTTAAGATTCTCGGCACAGCTTGACGGATAGTCGGCAACGGCTGCCGGATTTTCCATCAAAGAACCCGATTGAAGCTTTAAAATGCCGTTCAATTCAGTCATACCGAAAGCCTTGGCACTCAAACCGCAGATGCCGACATAGTCATACTTGCGGTAAAGCTCCTCTTTATAGTTTTTATCTATCTTATCCTTGAGTGCTATAATGCCCTCGCTATCCCCGTCAAGGATGGGAGTTATGGCATTATATCTGCATTTTACGCCCATGATAAAGAGTATTGCTATAAATGCCAATGCCGTTATGAGCAAGGAAAGCTTTTGTAGGTTGAAATTCTTAAAAAACTCTTTCATGCAATACCCTCCCTCAGAAATTAAAGTAAATGAACGGATGGTGCGAAAGTGTGACAAGCCACGAAACGGACAGCACAAAAAGTGCAACATATACTATAGGTGTCAACACCGATACAACGCCCGACATAACCTTGTTCTTCATGCAGATTTCTTTGATACGAGCAAAAAGCGGCACGCTGAAAAGCACAGCCAATACGAGCATGACCGCATTATTTCTGAAAAGATAGCCCGTATAATCGCTATACAGTGCATTGCCTGTCAAACCAAACATTGAGCCAAGATAATTTACGGCCTCTGTTCCGCCCTCTGCGCGGAAAACGACCCATCCCAGAACAACGCACAAAAGCGTGAATATTCTATACAAGATTTGAGAGAATTTATGCTTGAAGCACTTGGGGATACCTGTAAGCTTTTCAAACGCAAGAAGCACAAAATACATGAGGCCCCATATTACAAAGTTCCAGCTTGCACCGTGCCAAAGACCTGTAAGCGCCCAAACTGCCAAAAGATTGAATACAAGCCTTGACTTTGTTTTGACTCTTGAGCCGCCGAGGGGAATATAGAGATAATCACGGAACCACGTTCCGAGCGAAATGTGCCACCTTCTCCAGAATTCGGAGACGGATTTTGAAATATATGGGAAGTTGAAGTTTTCAAGGAAGTGGAAGCCAAACATTCTGCCCAAGCCGATCGCCATATCGCTGTAGCCCGAAAAATCAAAGAATATCTGGAATGAATAGCATATAGCACCAAGCCATGCAAAAGCTACCGGCAAATTGCCTGCGCCCTGCGCGTTTGCCTTGTATGCAGCATCTGCAACAACTGACAATATATCGGCAAGCAGAACTTTCTTCGCAAGACCTTGTATAAAGCGTTTTACGCCCTCGCAAAAATCTTCGATTGTTTCTTTTCTGCTGTTGATTTCAAGCGCAACCGTTTCATAGCGTACAATGGGGCCTGCAACAAGCTGGGGGAAGAATGCAATATACAATGCAACATTCAAAGGATTTTTTTGAACAGTTCCGTTGCCCCTGTATACGTCGATTACATAGGACATTGCCTGGAATGTAAAGAACGATATTCCGATAGGCAAAGCTATTTTTACTATCGGAAGCACATCGCCAAAGAGTGCATTTAAGTTTTCTGTTGCAAAGCCGAGATATTTATAGACAAATAAAAGACCGAGGTTTAAAAAGACCATCACCGACAGGATTATCCGCGATGCATATTTTTTATCCCTGAATTTATCAACAAGCAGACCGAAAATGTAGTTTATAAAAGCCGATGCCATCAACACAAAAACAAACTTAGGTTCTCCCCAAGCGTAGAAAATAAGGCTCGTTATCAGGAGCCAGATATTACTTAATTGCCTGTTTATGAATTTTAAAACGTAGTAGCCGACAAGCACTATCGGCAGAAAAAGGAATAAAAACAAACTGCTTGAAAATAGCATAATTTACCTCCATATTCCTATCGAAATTATACCATTTAACGCACACTCGCGCAACATATCACGAAAAGTAGGATATATCCCTTTTTATCTGTGCTTTCAAAGAATCGAGGGAGTCAAATTTGTAATCGTCCCTTATACGGTCCTGAAAACAAACAGTAAGCTCCTTTCCGTAAATATCACCGTCAAAGCCTATAATATGGGTTTCGATTGTAAGCTTTTTGCCGTCAACCGTTGGGTTTGTGCCAATGTTTGTGACGGCATTACAGCATTTACCATCAATGTTTACGCTCGTTGCATAAACACCGCATTTTGGCAAAACCTTGTTTTCGTCAACTTCTATATTCGCGGTCGGGAAGCCTATTTTGGTGCCTATATGCTTATTTTCTATAACTTTTCCCGAAAGACAGTAGTCATGTTCAAGCATTGCATTTGCGCTCTTTATATCGCCCTTTTCGAGTGTTTCCCTTATTCTTGTGCTTGAAACACTTTCGCCCTCATAAAGAACAGGTTCACAAACGAGCGTTTTAAATCGAAGCTCATTGCCGAGCGCTTTCAGTGTTTCAACATTGCCCTTTCCGCCCTTGCCGAAAGAGTAGTTATAGCCTGCAACGGCATCCGTCATATTGAACCGCTCTTTAAGCATCACCAAAAAATCACGGGGCGACATATCGGCAAGCGTTGGAGTAAACTCATCCCTTATGACCTCATCGGCACCCATTGTTTGAAGCGTTTCAATCCGCTCGTTTGCCGTCATTAAAAGCTGTGGGCTTTTTGAAATCAAAGAAAGCGGATGATTTGAAAATGTATATATAATGAGGCGTTTGTTTTCTTGCTGTGCCTTTAAAAAAGCTTGCAGTATCAAAAGGCGGTGTCCTTTATGAACACCGTCAAATGTTCCCAAAACCACTACTGTTCCGCTTTTGTTCATTTTGTCTCCGTAAAATTGAGTGCAAGCCGCACTTCACTGTTTTCTATTATGCCGACTCCCAAAAAATCGCCGTTGCAATAAAGCCTTAACGGTGTATTTTCGGGGAATTCACTCACTTCTTCCTTTGCTTCGCACAAGGGTGCAGGGATTCCGTTTAAAAGATGAAAATATCTACTTTTTGAAAGCTTTATATCAAGCGTGTTGAAGCTTGCAAGCACGTCTTCCGTGCTCATAACTGCACGTTCTAAAGTGCCTTCTTCTTTCATTTTACGAAGCTCGGCTATCGAAAACGAATTTTCAAGCGTAAAAACACCTGTCGAGGTACGAAGCAGGAACGACATATATGCGTGCGTACCAAGCTTTTTCCCTATATCATGACACAGCGTACGGATATATGTACCCTTTGAACACACGACATCTATGAGAAACTTGTTTTTTTCCATTTCCTTGATAACATCAAGGCTGAATATTGTCGCATCCCTATACTTTTCTTCGATTTCCTTACCCTGCCGTGCAAGCTTATAAAGCTTGACTCCGTTTTGATTAAGTGCTGAGTATATAGGAGCTTTTTGCACTATATCTCCACGAAAATACGGAAGTACGCCTTCTATATCCTCTCGCGTTATTATCCTGTCGTCACTTGTAAGTATTTCGCCATATGAATCCTGCGTTTCGGTTTCTGCACCGAAAGTCACCTCTGCTATATAGCGTTTTTGTTTTTCAACCAAGTAGTCAAAAAGGCGTGTTGCCCGACCCAAAGCAATTGGCAAAACACCCGATGCACCCGGGTCCAATGTACCCATGTGTCCAACACGCTTCATATTGAATATGTGCCTCAAATCGCAAACAGCATCACTCGATGTCATTCCCGGAGGCTTTAATACATTTACTATACCTTCAAAATTCGCCATCGAAAACTTTCTCTACAACTCTCAGGACTGCTTTTTCCGCTTCTTCGATTGTGTTAAATTCCACTGTACAGCCTGCTGCCCGCATATGGCCTCCGCCTCCAAAGTTCGCTGCAATATCCGAAACATTCACCCATATTTTTGAGCGCAGACTGATTCTGAACTGTTTCTCACCTTTTTGATAAATAAAAATTGCAAGCTCCACCGTATCTATATCACGAATATTATCAATAATGCCCTCAACGCTTTCGTTTTCAGCACCTATTTTTTTCATCTCATCGAGCGTGACTGTCGAGTATGCAAACTGCCCGTTTGCCAAAAGCTTAACCTTTGAAAGCACATATGATGTAAACCTCATTTTTGTTATGGCAACGTTTCTGTAAATCAGACGATTTACATTATATGTGTCAACGCCGAGTGCTTTTAATTGTGCAGCTATGCGGAAAGTAAATTCGCTTGTATTTGAATATGAGAAGTTACCCGTATCCGTCATAATTGCAGTATAAATGCAGGTGCCGATCTGCTCATCAAGCGTAACTTCAAGCTCTTTTAAAAGAAGATATATCATCTCGCCCACCGCAGCAGCTTCGGCATCAACAGAATTTATCTGAGCATAATCCGTACCTACTGCGTGGTGGTCTATCTTCAATGTGTACTTAGCTTTTTCAATAAGCTCATACGCTGTTCCCGTGCGTCTTTCGTCCGCACAGTCAACCGCTATTACGGCATCATAAATTTCTGCCTCGCCTGGCTTTTTAAGCTCATTTATGCCGGGCACGACCGATAAAAGATTTTTTGACGGTTCGTCCTGACAGACTACCTGGGTTTTCTTGCCAAGCTTCTTAAGCCCCAAGGACAATGCAAAAGCACTGCCAAGTGTATCTCCGTCAGGTGAAACATGGGATATAATTGTAAAGCTTTCATGTGCTTTTATAAATTCCTTTATTTCTTTGATACGCGGCAATGCTTTCATATTTTTTCTTCTCTTCTTTTGTTATTGATTATTATCTTTTTTGTTAATCTCGTCTATTATCTTTGAGATATAAACGCTGTATTCTATTGATTCGTCAAGCAAGAATGTAAACTTGGGCAATGCCCTTATTTCCATACGCCTTCCTACCTCACGGGCAATGAATCCCGAAGCTCCGTTAAGTGCTGCTACCGATGCTTTACGCGCCTCGTCATCCTTGTCATAAACACTTACCTTTACCTTTGCATACTTGAGGTCATTGGTAAGCTCAACACTTGCCACCGTTGTCATATCACTTATGCGCGGGTCCTTCATTTCCCTTATTATTTCGCTGAGAGTCTTTTTTACTTCCTCTCCCAATCTTTCATATCGAATGGACATTCTTTCAATTCATTCCTTATCTCTTTATTTCTTCCATTACGAAAGCTTCAATAATATCTTCGGGCTGTATATCATTGAAGTTTTCAAGGCTGATACCGCATTCGTAGCCTGCGTTGACTTCCTTGACATCATCCTTGAAACGCTTGAGTGAGCCAATCTTGCCTTCATGAATTACTATACCGCCACGAACAACACGAACCTGTGCATTTCTCTGAACCTTACCGTCCTGAACATATGCACCTGCTATTGTACCGATACCGCTTACCTTGAATGTTTCTCTTACTGATATTCTGCCAAGCTCGACCTCCTGATATACAGGTGCAAACATACCCTTCATTGCATTTTCGATATCTTCGATTGCGCTGTATATTACTCTGTAAAGTCTTACATCAACATTTTCCTTTTCAGCAGATGCACGTGCCGTCGAGTCGGGACGGACATTAAAGCCGATTATAATTGCGTTTGAAGCTGATGCGAACATTATGTCGCTGCCCGTGATAGCACCTACGCCACCGTGGATGCAACGGACGCGAACTTCCTCGTTTGAAAGCTTTTCAAGTGCCTGGCGGAGTGCCTCGACACTACCCTGAACGTCTGCCTTGATGATGAGGTTCAAGTCTTTAACCTGACCTTCTGCAATCTGATTGAACAAATCATCAAGTGATACCTTTGAAAGGTTCTTGAGCTGTTCTGCCTTCTGCCTGTCACGGCGTTCTTCTGCAACCTGGCGTGAAAGCTTATCAACTTCTGCAACATTCATTATGTCGCCTGCACTGGGAACTTCTGAGAAGCCCAAAACTTCAACAGGAGTTGAGGGGCCTGCTTCCTTTACGCGCCTGCCCTTATCGTCCATCATTGCTCTTACCTTACCGTATGCAGTACCTGCAACTATCGGATCACCTATACGCAATGTACCGTTCTGAACGAGAACTGTTGCAATGGGGCCTCTGCCCTTGTCAAGCTCTGCCTCGATAATAGTACCGCGAGCAATTCTGTTCGGGTTAGCCTTAAGCTCCAATACGTCCGCCTGCAAAAGTACCATCTCAAGCAAGTCGTCAATACCCTGCTTCATCTTTGCCGAAACGGGAACGCAAATTGTGTCACCGCCCCATTCTTCCGTAACGAGGCCATGCTCTGTGAGCTGCTGTTTTACTCTGTCGGGGTTTGCTTCTGCTCTGTCCATCTTGTTGATTGCAACGATGATGGGAACCTCTGCAGCCTTTGCGTGATTGATTGCTTCAACTGTCTGGGGCATTATGCCGTCATCTGCGGCAACAACCAATATAACTATATCCGTAACCTGCGCACCGCGTGCACGCATTGAAGTAAATGCTTCATGACCCGGTGTGTCGATGAACGTGATGTTTCTGTCGTTTCTTGATACTGTATAAGCACCGATATGCTGTGTGATACCGCCTGCTTCACCCTCCGTGACCGCGCTGTGTCTTATAGCATCAAGGAGTGATGTTTTACCATGGTCTACGTGTCCCATGATTGTAACTATGGGCGAACGCTCAACCTTGTTTTCTTCAAGGTCATCAGCATCGTCATTGAACTCCTGCAATACTTCTTCAGCAGTTTTTGCAATGTTCTGCTCAAGAGTAATGCCGTAATCCGATGCGATAAGCGAACAGGTATCAAAATCGATTTCCTGATTTATTGTTGCCATTATGCCTAATATAAAGAGCTTCTTTATAATCTCAGCAGCCGGCTTACCTATCTTTTCTGACAAATCCTTAACTGTTATCATTTCCGTTGTTATAACTGCCTTTTCAATTACTACGGGCTCAGGCTTATGTGCATTGCTCTGCTGGTTTTTCTTTGCCTTTCTTCTTGTGCCCATCGGTGAATCGTCATCCCAGCTTCCTCTGGGTGCAGTTTCTTTCATAATAGCTTTCTTGTTCTTCTGACGTTTATCCTCGTCCCTGTTATTGCGATTGTAGGAATTCTTGTTGGGGTCATAATTGCTTGAGCGATCCTTTGCCGTGGGGATATCGGCAACTACGCTCGTCTGCATCTTTGCATTTCTGTTTCCCTGTGTGCGAGCATCCTTATTATCGCGGTTATCACGGGGCTTGAACTCGTTTTTGTCCTTACCAGCAAAGGGCTTGTCGCCCTGCTTACGCTGATAGGAGTTATCCCTGCCTTGGTTATTGTAGGAATTCTGGTCTATCTGACGCGGACGGTAACCGTCATTCTTACTCTTTGACGGCTTTTCATCGCTCGGCTTTTTAGGCGCTTCTTCTTTCTTTTCGCTTTCAGCCGGAGCCTTAACTTCTTCGGGAGCCTTTGTTTCTTCCTCTACAGAAGAAGTCTTGACTTCTTCCTTCTTTGCTTCCTCGGCAAAATCGTCCTCACCGATATGAACGGCAAGGTCACCTGTACTTGCAAGAACTTCCTGCAAGCGTCTGCGCTTTTCTTCTTCTTCCTTACGCAAACGCTCCTGCTTTTCTTTTTCTGCAAGCGCACCTTCAAGCGCACGTGCAGTCTTGAGCGTTGCTTCCATACTGCTCTGTGCGTTCTTTATACGCTCAAAAAGTTCCTTTGCCGTAACTTCCAATTCCTTAGCAGAATCCATAAATTTTTTCGGCTTTGCCATATCAACAAGTACCCCCGTGATTATTTCTTAACTGTTTTGATTTGTAAGGCTTTCTTTATATGCCTGACTTATCATGCTTGCAAACTTTTCATCCGAAACTGTGGCCACCATTCTTCCCTCTTTGCCTATAGTTTCGCCAAGTTCATCTATTATTACAAGGTCAATCCCTCTTTTTTGACAGAAAAACGCATAACGCTCTCTTGTGGCTTCACTTGCTTCTTTATCAAGGATTACTACCTTTGCCTTGTTTGCCTTTACTGCCTTTTCGCACGCAAAGTCCCCCGATGTGCATTTGCCTGCTCGCATAGAAAATCCGATTGCGGTCTTAAGCATCACTTGTCTGTATACCTTTCCTGAGTGTTTCAAAGACTTCTTCGCTTATTTCGGTATCAAGCGCACGCTCCATTCCGCGTATTCTGCGTGCTTTTTCAAAGCAAGCCTCTGTGGGACAAATATATGCACCCCTGCCCGATACCTTGCCTGTGCTGTCTGCTACAACATCACCGTTTGAAAGCCTTACTATGCGGAGCATTTCCTTCTTGGGACGCATGAGCCTGCATCCTACACACATTCTCCTCGGTATTGGTTTTGACTGCATTTATTATTCCTCAACTGTTTCTTCGACTGCTTCTGCTTCTTCTGCATCGTCAAAAACGACAGCGTCCTGACCTGTAAGCAAGTCTGCATCATCCTCTGCCTGTGACTGGCTCTTTATGTCTATCTTCCAGCCTGTGAGCTTTGCAGCGAGGCGTACATTCTGACCTTCCTTACCTATTGCAAGTGAAAGCTGATTGTCGGGAACTATAACCTTTGCTGCCTTTTCTTCTTCGTTGATGTAAACCATCAACACACGAGCAGGGCTTAATGACTTTGCAATGCAGATTGCAGGATCACTGTCCCACTCAATAATATCTATCTTTTCATCATGGAGCTCATTTACTATACGCTCAACTCTTATACCCTTCTGACCTACGCAGGCGCCGACTGCATCAATCTGTGCATCTGCCGAGAATACTGCAACCTTTGTTCTAAAGCCTGCTTCACGGGCGATTGAGCGAATCTGTACTATACCGCTCTGGATCTCGGGAACTTCAAGCTCAAACAAGCGCTTTACGAGCCAGGGATGTGTGCGTGATACAACAACCTGGGGGCCCTTGTTTGTCTTCTTGACTTCGAGAACATAAACCTTGATGCGCTGACCGTTCTCATAGGTTTCACCCTCTATCATTTCAGCAGGAGGAATTATACCGTCCGTCTTGCCGAGCTCTACATATACACCGTTTTTCTCAACACGCTGTACGATAGCCGTCAAAACTTCATTTTCCTTCTCTGCATACTCTTCGAATATTACGCCTCTTTCAGCCTCTCTGATACGCTGAATGACAACCTGTTTTGCTGTCTGTGCAGCTATTCTGCCAAATGTTCTCGGGTCTATTTCCTCCTCAAGAACGTCACCTATCTCATAAAGTCTGTTTATCTTCTTTGCATCTTCAAGTGATATTTCGCTGTGCTCTTCCTCGACCTCTTCAACAACGCACTTTGATTCAAAAACCTGAACCTCGCCTGTTTCCCTGTCAACAACTGCACGGACATTTCCTACAGCACCGAAATTACGCTTGTATGCAGCTACAAGTGCTGATTCAAAAGCGTCAATCAAAATACCTTCAGAAATTCCTCTTTCCTGTTCAATAGCACGCAATGCCTCGATAAATTCGGCGTTCATTACTTTTTCTCTCCTTAAAATATTTTTAAAACTCTATGTACGGCTTTATGCTTGCCGCATCTTTACGAAGAATTGTTATTTCCTCGCCTTTTTCCAAAGCAATTACAAAGCTTTGTGCATCAAAACTCTGCAAGGTACCCCTGAACTCCTTTTTGCCGTTCATGGGTGCGTAAAGCTTGACTGTAATCACATTGCCGATATTCCTTGAAAAATCCTTGTCTTTCTTTATAGGATGGTCAATACCGACTGAGGATACACTCAAATAATATGCCTGTTCAATGGGATCCGCCTCATCAAGCATGGGGTCTATCATGCGGCTTATCTTCTCACAATCATCAAGATCCACACCGCCCTTACGGTCAATGTAAACGGTCAGTACCCAATTGCCGTATTCCTTCTGAAACTCTACCTCGTAAAGCTCATAACCCATGTCTTCTATAGGCTTTTTAACAAGTGCTTCTACCGCTTCTACTGCTCTCAATTTCTTCTCCCTCAAAACAAAAGAGCAGGCTCTGCCCACTCTTACTTACCAAACATACAGCCCTAAAGCTGTGCAACTGCGGTTATTATACCATACATAACTATCATTTGCAATAATTTCTTTATTATTCTTAATAAACTTGAAAAGAGTATGAAAACATTATATACTAATTCAAGTATTCACATAAAGCTCGAGGAGGATATTTTATGTCAACACCATTTATACTTGACGGCAAGGCTCTTGCAAAAGAAATCGAAGCAGACCTCAGCGTGCGTGTAGCCGCTTTGGTTGAAAAGACGGGAACAGCTCCCACGCTCGCAACAATTCTTGTAGGCGGTGACCCTGCTTCCGTAACATATGTACGCATGAAGGGCAACGCTTGCAGACGAGTAGGTATAACTCCCCTTAAAATAGAAATGCCTGAGGAGACAACAACGGAAGAACTCCTTAAACAGATTGATGCTTTGAACGCTGACGAAAATGTTTGCGGTATACTTTTGCAGCATCCCGTTCCCTCACAGATTGACGAACAGGCTTGCTTTAACCGCATAGCTCCCGATAAGGATGTTGACGGTGTTAACATCACAACATTCGGTGCAATGACAATGAAGCTTCCCTCTTTTTTCAGCGCAACACCCTTCTCAATCGTTTCAATACTCAAGCGTTACAATATTGAAATTTCGGGCAAGGATGTAGTTGTTATCGGCAGAAGCCCCATACTCGGCAAGCCCGTTTCAATGATGCTCTTGAATGAAAACGCAACCGTTACAATCTGCCACACAAAGACAAAGGACCTCCCCGAAAAGGTACGCCGTGCAGACATAGTTGTTGCAGCAGTAGGAAGACCTAAGTTCATACAGGCTGACTGGATAAAGGAAGGTGCAGTTTTGGTAGATGCAGGCTACAACGAGGGCAATGTTGGAGATATAGACCTTGAAAATGCAGCACCCAAGTCATCGGCTTATACTCCCGTTCCCGGCGGTGTCGGCCCTGTTACCATTGCAAAGCTCATTGAGCAGACTGTTATAAGTGCAGAGCGAAAAGCAGGCATAAGAGAATAATTTTAAAAGCAAAGCAACCGTGAAAATCGGTTGCTTTTGTTTTTCAGTTCCAGGCATTTTTCTTCTTCAAGCGGTGCTTGAAAAAGAAGGCACAGGCAAGCAATACTGCATCTATAACCAATGTGCATACAACAACACCCATGCAGATTTTGAAGAAAAAATCACCGCCCGTGAAAAGCTGAATCATTCTGTCTGTAAATATGTTCATCTGCCATAAATCATTTGTGAAAAACACGTGATGGAACGAGGTCCAGAAAGTATCAAAGTCGCAAAGAGCAAAAACAGCAAGTGCTCCGATTACCAAAACCGCGATTATATTTGCAATTAAAAAGCCGTTTATTATACTCTTATATGCTTGCTTTTTAAAGACAATTGTCTGAAGTGCGGTCAATACCGAAAACGCAACAAAGCCTATGAGCATTACACTCATTGCGTTTTCATAAAGCACCTTTACGTCCACCATATGCTCTGCCTCACGCTCGTTATAGAAGGGCGTTTGCTCACCGTCAAGCATTATATCGATCATTATGGTGTCTCGCTCGCCCTTTATGTATAAAAGCAGGGCTTCGGTCGCTTTCATAAGCTCGTCATTCGTGGTGTCCATAAAAAATGCGGTTTCCGCTTCTTCGTACTCACGAAGATATATCGACCTTGAAAAGCAGACAATCCTCACGGAAAGAAGTATTATCGAAGTTATCAGGCAGAGCGATGCCACAATCCCTGCAACAGTTCTTATTATGCCCTTATTTTTCATGCTTTCTCCTCATTGGAATTTTTCTGTATTATATCATAATTTCCTGATTTTGTTTGCGTTTGCACTCGGATTTGTTTTATAATTTTATCAAAGTATAAAAGTAAGGATTTTTTATGGCAAGAGAATTATCGCTTCGCCCACGCTTGCAGGCTGTGGCGGATATGATGAAAAGCTCTGCAATCGTAGCAGACATAGGCTGTGACCACGGAAGATTATCAGTTGCACTTTTAAGAATGGGCAAGGCAAAACGGGTAATCGCTTCCGATATAAGCGAGCCGTCTTTGGAAAAAGCGCGCTTGCTTGCACAAAAGTGCCGTTTGTCGGACAAAATAGAAGTATGCGTAAGCGACGGGCTTGCACACCTTGATAAATCAGGCAATGTGGACACAATAATAATAGCCGGCATGGGCGGAGAGCTTATTTCTTCAATACTTGCAAAAGGTGAAGCTGTTGCAAAGAGTGCAAAGCAGATAATACTTCAGCCGATGGGCGGTATTGAGGAGCTGAGAAAGTTCATATCGCAAAACGGCTATGAGATTTTTGACGAAAAGCTTGTTTTGGACGCAAAGCGTTACTACCAAATAATAGGAATACGGTTTTGTGATGCTCAATCAAGTGAAACGAATGGTTTCCTGGGTGACTATTGGAGTCTTGGAACGCTTCTTTTTGAAAAGAAGGATGCATTACTTAAACAAGTCTTGGAACGTAGGCTCACAATGCTTGAAAAAGAGATTGCAAGGGCAAACCGTGACAACTTCACCCCCGAGATTTTAACCAAGGAGCTTGACAAAGTAAAGGAACTTTTAAGCACCGTCAATACATGGGAGGAATAAAAATGAAACTCAATGATTTTACAGATATGATGGAAAAAATCGCACCGCGCGAACTTGCGCTTGATTTTGACAATCCGGGGCTTTTGATAGGCACGAACAGGACGGAGATCAAAAAAGTGCTTGTTGCACTTGATTTAACGGTCGAAACAGCAAAAGAGGCGATTGACTTTGGTGCAGACCTTGTTTCAACGCATCATCCGATTTTCTTTGCTCCCGTAAAGAGCATATGCCCGAAAAGACCCGATACGGCGGCGGCATATATGCTCATACAGGCAGGGATTGCACACTTTGCAGCCCACACAAACCTTGATATTGCACAGGGCGGTGTAAACGATGCTTTGGCTGAGAGTTTAGGTCTTTTGAATATTGTTCCCCTGCCTCCCGAAAACTTGGGAAGAGTCGGCACACTCAAAACCCCCATGACGCTTGAAGAGTTTGCACGCTTTGTGCAGGAAAAGCTTGATACAAAGGTGAGAATTTGCGGTGAAAGCGACAGCACGATAAGCCGTGTTGCGGTCATAGGCGGAAGCGGAGGAAGCGAGTGTGATACGGTTCACGCTTTTGGTGCAGATGTTTTGGTAACGGGTGAAATCAAACACAGCCAGGCATTGTCTGCACGCTGTACAGGGCTTAACATTGTCGAGGCAGGGCACTATGAAACCGAAAGAGTTGTGCTTATGCCACTTATTAAGCATTTACAGACCATATCAAATGATATACAATATAAGTTAACACTTTCTGAAAGGACATCCTTAAGGGGAGTATAAAAAACCAAAGGAGCATTGCAATGAACAAACTCAACACACTTTGGCTCTACCATGAAGCGGTTACCGAGCTTGACAAATTGGAATCCGATGTTCGCACAACACCCTCACGCGTAAAGCTTACAAAGCTTCATGCTTTTTTGAGTGAACAGCAAACACAGCTCAATGCTTTGCAGAAACAGCTTGAGGCAAAAGAAGCAACCATTCAGCGTTTATCCGCAAAGGTTGCAGAGCTTGAAAAGGCTTGCGAGCTTGAAGAATCGGAATTCAAGGTAATCGAAAGTGACGAAGAAAGCACAGCTGCCGAGCTTACAGAATCACGCTCTGCAATTGAAAGCGTGCTTAAAGAGGTTGCGGAAACAAAGCGTGAGCTTTTTGATGCCATAGCATGGATAGAGAAAGCTACCGCAGATTACAGGGAGCTTGGCTCCAAGGCATCACGCGCCAAGAAAGAGTATGACGCTCTCAAGATAAACTGCGAAAATGAACAGGCTTCTGCAAAGCCTGCAATAGAAGAAGCCAAGAAAAAAGCAGAAAGCCTCAAGGCAGATGTTGACAAGGCACTTCTTGACAAGTATACATTTATTAAAACGAGGCATGCACTGCCGATTGCAAAGGTTGCAAACAATCAGTGCAGCGGCTGTAATATGTCATTGCCGACCTCGGTTGTAAAACGTGTTGCATCGGGCGAGGGCATTGTGGAATGTGAAAACCGCGGCCGCATACTTTATACCGACTGACACAATACACACCAACACAGCAAAATATGAGTAAGCTATGTGACCGCCCCGTCTTTCATGTCGGGGAGGAAAGTCCGAGCTCCGCAGGGCAGAGTGCCGGATAACACCCGGTGAAGGCGACTTCAAGGAAAGTGCAACAGAGATATACCGCCGCATTTTTGCGGTAAGGGTGGAAAGGCGAGGTAAGAGCTCACCCACGCCTTCGGCAACGAAGGATGTGCTGTAAACCCCACTCGGAGCAAGATTGGAATGAGAGCATTTAATGGCTGCCCGTCACGCTCTTGAAAATCGCACGAGCGTATCGGTGACGATACGCCAAGATAGATGGTCACAGTTATACAGAACTCGGCTTATTGCTTGCTCATTTTAAAAAAGAAATTCGCTCAGGCTTTTTACACCTGAGCGATTTTTATTTGGCTTTATTTTTATTCTTCGTCTTCTTCGGCAGGATTCATAACACTTCTGACTTTTTCTTCGATTTCTGCGCAAAGCTCTGCATTGTCTTTGAGGAATACTCTTGCATTGTCCCTGCCCTGTGCCATACGCATATCACCGTAGGAGTACCATGCACCCGTCTTCTGGATTATCTTGTATTCGACAGCCATATCAAGGATTGAGCCTTCCTTGGAGATACCCTCACCGTATATGATGTCAAACTCTGCTGTTTTAAACGGAGGAGCGACCTTATTCTTTACAACCTTAATTCTTGTGTGGTTGCCGATCACCTCTGTGCCGTTCTTTATAACGTCAACCTTGCGGACGTCAAGACGGATTGAGGCATAGAACTTCAATGCTCTGCCGCCCGTTGTTGTTTCGGGGTTGCCGTACATAACGCCGACCTTTTCGCGAAGCTGATTTATAAATACCACTATCGTGTTTGACTTGCTTATAACACCAGCAAGCTTACGGAGTGCCTGTGACATGAGTCTTGCCTGCAAGCCAACGTGCGAATCACCCATATCGCCCTCGATTTCAGCCTTGGGAACGAGTGCTGCAACGGAGTCGATTACAATAATATCAATAGCACCGCTTCTTACGAAAGCTTCTGCAATTTCAAGTGCCTGTTCACCTGTATCGGGCTGTGAAACGTAAAGCTCATCAACATCAACACCCAAGTTCTTTGAATATACCGGGTCAAGTGCGTGCTCTGCATCTATAAATGCAGCAATGCCGCCGAGCTTCTGTGCTTCTGCTATCATGTGCAAGGCTATTGTTGTTTTACCTGAGGATTCGGGGCCGAATACTTCTATAATTCTGCCACGCGGAACGCCGCCTACGCCCAAAGCATAGTCAAGCTCCAGGCAGCCTGACGGAATGGTGGAAACTGCAAGCTTGCTTGAAGGGTCACCAAGCTTCATAACCGTTCCTTTACCGAATTGTTTATCTATCTGCGCAATCGCCATTTCAAGGGCTTTTTCTCTTTCCATCATACCTTTTACATTCCTTTCTTTCGTTATGTCCGTTATCTATTTTATCAAACTTTGCCTTACCATGTCTATAACAGCTTTTGCTGCTCTTTCCCTCACGACCTCGCGGACATTGCCGAGGTTGAGTTTTTGAACCTCTGTGCCGTCCTTTGTTGAAACAGCTATATAGACAAGTCCGACAGGCTTTTCTTTACTTCCACCCGACGGGCCTGCAATACCTGTGACGGATGCGCCTATGTCGCTTCCGCTCATTTTTCTGATGCCTTCTGCCATCTCGTATGCCGTTTCATAGCTTACAGCGCCGTGCTTTAAAAGCGTTTCTTCCTTTACGCCAAGCCTTCTCACCTTGGCATCGTTTGCATATGTGACAGAACTTTCTATAAATACATCCGAGCATCCCGAAACCGAAACTATTTTTGCAGAGATAAGTCCGCCCGTACAGCTTTCAGCTAAGGCAAGTGTTTTCCCTTGTTCTTTTAAAAGCTTAACAACAACCTCTTCAAGCTCTTCATCGTCAATCGAGTAAACAACATCGCCAAGCCTTGTCTTTATTTTTTCAAGTATGGGCAAAAGCACTTTTTCGCCCTCTTTTTCGTTCTTACACCTTGTTGTAAGTCTTAATGTAGTTTCTCCTGTTTTTACATAGGGAGCTATGCTTACTCGGCTTTGGTCCTCAAAAAAGTCTTTTAATTTTTCCTGTACAAGCGATTCACCCATGCCATATATACGCACAATTCGTGAATAGAGAATTTCACCGCTTCGCTTTTCAAGGTAGGGTGCAACTCCCGATTCAAACATTGCTTTCATTTCAACAGGAGGCCCCGGGAGCAGTATGAGTGCTTTTTCGTCCTTTTCCATGATGCAGCCGGGGGCTGTACCACAGCTGTTTTCAAGTATTATTCCGTCCTTGGGGAGCATTGCCTGCTTTGTATTGTTTTCGGGCATCGGTATTCCGCGTGCTTTAAAGTATTCGGCTATTTTTGTTACCGATTCTTCATGCAAAACAAACTCTTTTCCCATAACGGAAGCTGATACCTCTTTTGTTATATCATCAACCGTAGGACCGAGTCCGCCCGTGAGTATTGCTATATCCGAGCGTGAAAGTGCCGTTTTTATCGTTTCTTCAAGCCTTTTCGGATTGTCGCCAACCGTCACTTCAAAATAAAGATTTACGCCAAGCTCGCTCAGGCGTTTTGAAATGTACTGTGCATTGGTATTCACTATCTGTCCCATGAGCAGTTCAGTGCCCACGCAAATAATTTCTGCAATCATTCTTACTTATTCCCTGCTTTTTTGTCCGTATTTTTGACTATATAATTCACACATGAAATTACCGATATTACGACCGATGCATACATTACTATCATGTCCATCGGAATATTCCAAAGTCTGAAAACAGGATTTTCAAGGAGTATTAAAAGTATACCTGCAAACTGCAAAACCGTTTTGAGCTTTCCAAGCTTATCGGCTGCAACAACCCTTCCGTCTGCCGCCCAAACGAGCCTGAATCCGCTTATTATTATCTCGCGTGCAATTATTATAAATGTTACTATGCCTGACAAAATTCCTGCTTCCGTAAGCATCACAACCGCCGCAATACTCAAAAGCTTGTCGGCAATCGGGTCCATGAGCTTGCCAAAGTCTGATACAGCATTACATTTTCTTGCAATCATGCCATCAAGCATATCGGTTATATAAGCTACCGTAAATATTACTGCTGCATAAAACATACTGTTTTCTGTATCAAGATAGAAAAACAGCATAAACACAGGAATGAGTGCCATTCGTATTACGGTCAATATATTCGGAAGCTTATTTACCTTCATAACCTTTCCTCCACGCTCAGATAACTTCGCCCTCAAGGTCATAGTCCGATGCTCTTGTTATCTTTACCTTTACAAAATCACCTGTTTTTACCTTGTCCGTATCAAGCATTATAACGCCGTCAACCTCTGCGGCCTCTGCATATGATCTGCCGTAGGCTCTTCCGTTTTCAATGCCCTCAACGAGAACTTCAACAACGCTTGAAACTCTCTTTTCATTGTAGCTTCTTGATACCTTTTGCTGCAAGGTCATAATTTTTTGAAGTCGCTTTTCTTTTACTTCCTCATCAATCTGTCCATCCATAAGCGCGGCAGGAGTTGAATCTTCGGGGGAGTATGTAAAAACACCGAGACGGTCAAACGCACCGCCTGCAATAAATTCCTCAAGCTTTTTAAACTGCTCATCAGTTTCTGTCGGAAAACCGACTATAACCGTTGAACGGATTATAAAATCGGGCGCTTTTTCCCTTGCATATTCTATGATGCGCCTTATATGCTCGCCCGTACCTCTGCGGTTCATCTTTATAAGTATATCATCATCTATATGCTGAATGGGGATATCGATATAGTTTACTACCTTTTCATTTCTTATCATTGTGTCGATAAGCTTTTCGTCAACCGTATCGGGGTATGTGTAAAGCACTCGTATCCACTTAAGCTCATCTATCTTTGCAAGCTCGTCAAGCAAAGCAGGCAGCAGGCTTTCACCTTTTATATCAACGCCGTAGCCCGATGTATCCTGTGCAATTACGGTAAGCTCTTTTACTCCGCCATTTACAAGACGTTTTGCTTCTTCAAGCACTTCATCCATCGGGAAACTCACTCTTGAGCCGCGAATTAAGGGGATTGCACAGTATGTGCACTTATTGTCACAGCCGTCCGCAATGCGAAGGTATGCACGGTAAGGCGGTGTTGTAAGCATACGCATATTCTCAGGGCAAAAGCTATGCTTCTTTGCGAGCTCATTTATACGCTCTGCAAGCCCTGCCTGATTCTTGACGCCCCAAAAAAGGTCAACTTCGGGAAGCGCGTCTTTCAAGTCCGCTTCATAACGCTGGCTTAAACAGCCCATGACAACGAGCAATGAGCATTTTCCACGTTTTTTGTACTCTGCCATTTCAAGAATTGTATTTATTGATTCCTGCTTGGCATCGAGTATAAAACCGCAAGTATTGATTATTATTATTTCGGCCTCGCTTGCATCAGAAGTAATCTCAAAGCCGTTGTTTTTCAGTATGCCGAGCACAATTTCACTATCGACTCTGTTCTTACTGCAACCAAGCGACACCATACCGACTTTGTTAATCAATTTCGTCCTCCACACCGTCTGAAGTTACTGTGCCACCGCCAAACATACGCTCGTAGTCGCTGTAATCTATAAGCAGTTTTCTCGGTTTGCTTCCTTCAAAGCCGCTTACTATCTTTTTCTGTTCCATGATATCAATAAGTCTTGCGGCACGTGCATAACCGACACGCAATCTTCTTTGTATCATTGAGATGGAAGCCTGTCCGCTGTCCAAAACGATTTTAACGGCTTCACCCAAGAGGTCGTCCTCCTGCTTACCGTTACCCTGCATGGCACCTTCTTCACCTGCTGAAGCACTTACAACCGTAAGCTCATCAAGCATTTCATTTTTGCTCATCGGGTTTTGTCCGAAGAAGTCCATTATGCTTTCAACTTCTTCATCGTCAATGAACGCGCCCTGTATTCTTACAGGCTTGTTTGAGCCGTTTGCATGGAAGAGCATATCGCCCTTACCAAGCAACTTTTCAGCACCGCTGCAGTCAAGAATTACACGTGAATCTATTGCAGATGATACCATGAACGCAATTCTTGAGGGGATATTAGCCTTGATAAGACCTGTGATAACATCCGTTGACGGACGCTGTGTTGCAACAATAAGGTGAATTCCGCTTGCACGGCCAAGCTGCGCAATACGGCAGATCGATTCTTCAACATCTTTTGCTGCTACCATCATAAGGTCTGCAAGCTCATCTATAACAACCACTATCTTGGGAAGTCTTTCTTCCTTTTCGACAAGTGTATTATATCTTGCAAGGTCACGTGCATTGACCTCCGACATCTTCTGGTAACGTCTGTCCATTTCCATAACAGCCCACTTCAAAGCGCCTGCTGCCTTCTTCGGGTCCGTAACTACGGGCAAAAGCAGGTGGGGCATTGTTGCAAACATTTTAAGCTCAACAACCTTGGGGTCAATGAGTATCATGCGAACATCCTCGGGCGTTGCCTTATATGCCATACTTATAATAATGTCATTTATGCATACGCTCTTACCGCTGCCCGTTGAGCCTGCGATCAAAAGATGGGGCATCTTGCCAAGGTCTGCAAATACTATCTTGCCTGCAATATCCTTACCGAGTGCAAATGAAATCGGCGACTTTGCACTTAAGAACTCATTGTTTTCAACCACTTCACGCAGATAAACCGTTGCAGTTGCCTTATTGGGAACTTCAATGCCGATAGCTGCCTTGCCGGGAATCGGTGCTTCAATTCTTACGCGTGAAGCTGCAAGAGCAAGTGCTATATCGTTTGAGAGCGATGTTATCTTGTTTACACGCACACCCTGTGCAGGCTGAAGTTCAAATCTTGTAATAACAGGACCTACCGTAACATTTGTAACCTTTGCATCTATGTTGAAGCTTTTAAATGTGCGTTCAAGAAGTCTTGCACGCTCCTCGGGTGACTCCGAAACAGGCTGTTTTGTCCTGTCGGGAGCTTTCATAAGTGAAAACGGCGGTCGTTCATACCTGTATTCTTCCTGATTTTCTATTTCTTTCTCTGTTTCAGAGAGTACCTTTTCTGTATCTATTCTTGTGTTCTTCCTGATGGGAACAACATTATCCTGAACGGGGCTTTCAAACTCTACCGCTTCACGGCTGTGAGGATCATAGATTGTAACATCAAAGTCTTCAACGTCATCAACCGCATTTTCTTCAGGATAGCTGTTTTGACAGTCATTACTTTGATAAACAGGTTCTTCTCTTTCTTCTGAATATTCTTTTTTAGGCATCAGCTTTTTCTTGGGAGCTTCCTTTTCATCGTCGATATCGACCGCGAAGCCGTTTTCCTGCTCGCGTGTACGGAGCTTTTTATTTTCAGAATCCACCTTGCAGAAATCGATGGTTAAAAGTTGTTCATCTTCCTCATTCATTCTCTTTTTAGAAGCTGTATTCTTCTTTTTCTTTGAATCTTCTTTATTTGCAAGGTCTATTGCAAATGTATCGTCACTCTTTGAGTTTTTATTATTCTTTGCCTTTTTCTTCTGGCGGATTATGCGAGTGCCTCCATCCTCCTGCACGCCCAAGGTTACGGTTGTCATTTCTCTGTCTGCGTACTCGTCATAGTCATATTCTTCAGCGTGTGAAATCCTTGAAGTTTCCGCGTGATTTTTTATGCTTGTTTTGACACGGCTTGCAGTATCACGCAAGGAAAGCTTTGTTACGGCAAGAAGTACGATAAGTATAAATGCTGTAAAGATTATGTACGAGCAAGCTTCGCCCACCAAAACCTGCGCAGGGTATGCGAGCAATGCGCCCATAATGCCACCGCCAAGCCTTGCAATATAGCCGTAGGTATATGCATCACCGTAATATGAAATAACATTTATTCCGCTTTGTGCATTATAGGGGCGTGTGATTATATGCATAATCGAAAGAATTGACAAAACACCGAGCAACAAAAGCAAAAATACCGCAGGACGCATTTCACTCTTTGATTTCACTATTACGACTACGCCGAGCACAACCACAGCAACGGGGAGGACAAAACCTCCCATGCCGAGCATGCCGAAAAACAGGCTCTTTACCGCTTCGCCAAGCGTGCTTACAGCATCAGTGTAAAGCATAACGCCCAAAAGCAAGCCTAAAGCCACAAGCACAACGCCTATTATTTCACGCCTGCTTTGTTCCTTCAAAAGTGCTTCCTTTTTGACTGTTTTATTCGTATTTTTAGATGTTTTCTTTTTTGCAGTTATTGTCTTCTTTTTAGTTGAAGCCATCTTTTCACCTCGTAAAAACCGTATAATGCCACACTTAATTATATAATATAAATCATGTGCTGATTGTAAAGCTTTTAAGAACATTCAAAGAATCTTGCATCATTGCAAAATAAAGGTAAATGATATATAATGTTATAGTTGTAATTTTAAAATGCACAGGAGGACAATATGGCTTCTTCAAAAGAAATTATTGAACAAACAAACCGTTTCGGTGCACAGAACTATGCACCCAAAAATGTTGTTATAAGTCAGGCTGACGGCTGCAAGGTAAAGGACCCCGAGGGCAATGAATATTATGATATGCTCAGTGCATACAGTGCTTTAAACTTCGGCCACAGGCATCCCGAAATAGTCGAAGCTGCCAAAAATCAGCTTGACAGCGTTACGCTTACATCACGTGCTTTCCACAATGAATTGCTTGGTGAATTTTATGAACGTCTGAGTGCCCTTTCGGGTAAGGAGCTTATCCTCCCCATGAACACAGGTGCGGAAGCAGTTGAAACTGCACTTAAAACGGCCCGTCGCTGGGGCGCTTTTGTAAAGGGCGTTGAAGACGGCAAGCAGGAAATTATAGTTTGCGAAAACAATTTCCACGGCAGAACAATCACCGTTATCTCAATGAGTACCGATCCCGATTGCAGAAAGGGCTTTGGTCCTTTCACGCCGGGCTTTAAGGTTATTCCCTATGGCGATATTGAAGCACTTGAAAACGCTGTAACAGAAAATACAGTTGCATTTTTAGCTGAGCCCATACAAGGCGAGGCAGGAATTATAATCCCCCCTGCAGGTTTCCTCAAAAAGGCATCCGAGCTTTGCAAAAAGAACAATGTTCTTTTCATAGCCGACGAAGTACAGACGGGCTTTGCACGTACAGGTAAGATGTTCGCCTGCCAGCACGAAGATGTTGTTCCCGACATCTATGTTTTCGGCAAGGCACTCGGCGGTGGCGTTATGCCTGTTTCGGCAGTTGCCGCAAACCGTGACATACTTTCGGTATTCACTCCCGGCTCACACGGCTCAACATTTGGCGGAAATCCCCTCTCATGTGCAGTTTCCATCAAGGCGATGGAGATTCTGGTTCGTGATGACTATCCTAAGATGGCACAGGAAAAGGGCGAATATTTCATGAACGCTCTCAGGAAAATCAACAACAGCCACATAGTTGACATTCGCGGTCGCGGTATGCTCATAGGTGTTGAGTTTGACATCAATGCAAACGATTATGTTTACGCTCTCATTCACAACGGTGTTCTTGCAAAGGAAACACATGAACGCACAATCCGCTTTGCACCGCCCATCACTATCTCATACGAAGAACTCGACGATGCAATCGAAAAGATAACAAAGGCATTGAGCGAATAACAATCAGTATAAATACAGCAAAAAGAACTCCGAGTCGGAGTTCTTTTCTTATTGTTCCTGTATTTTTTATTCTTCTTTCTTTTTATAAACTCGTGCGGCTCTTGGAAGAACAAGGCTTGTTATCTCGTAGTTGACAGTACCGACAATCTGTGAAACCTCTTCGCAGCTCATGCCGCCTGCACCAAAGAGTATTACCTCGTCACCGCGTTTTACGTCGATGCCTGTTACATTTACCATCATCATATCCATGCAAACTCTGCCTATCTGCTCACAGCGTGCCCCGTTTATTACAACATAGGCACGGTTGCTCATGCGCCTTGGATATCCGTCTGCATAACCTGCCGTAATTGTTGCAACCGTCATCGGATACCTTGAACAGTATGTGCAGCCATAGCTTATAAGGCAGCCCGGAGGCAGCTCGCGAACCTGTGAAACCCTTGTCTTGAGTGTCATTGCAGGCTTGAGCTCACCGTTTTCACGTGGCTTGCTGTCGGGATACATACCGTAGAGCATAATGCCCATGCGAATCATATCAATATACGTTTCGGGATAATTCATTATGCAGGCACTGTTACCCGAATGGCATACCTTGGGGCGTTTGCCGACCTTTATAAGCTCATCTATAACTATTTTAAAGTTATTCATCTGCCATGTCTGAAACTCATCCTTGCCCGGCATATCGGCAGTTGCGAAATGCGTATACATACCGACTATGTTAATGCCCGGTAAATCATACATTTCAATAACTTCCTTTGAAGCGGAAAGTGCAGCTTCCTCCCCCTGTGCAAAAAGCCCAAGTCTTGACATACCTGTATCAATCTTTACATGAACATTGACAGTTACACCCTCTTTTATACAGGCATCGGACATTTCCCTGGCAGCTTCCATATCAACTATTGTCTGCACTATATTGTTTTCGGCAAGTACTCTTGCATAATCCGGCGGAGTGTATCCAAGCACAAGTGTGTCAAGCGTGACTCCTGCCTCACGAAGCTCCAAAGCCTCGGAAAGGCAAGCCACCGCAAACATATCCGCACCGTTTTTTTCCAAAAACTTTGCACAGCCGATTGAGCCATGCCCGTAAGCATTGCCCTTTATAACGCACATGACTTTCATGCCCTGATTTTTTGCTATATCAAGATTGTGCTTCATTGCGTCAAGGTCGATTTCAGCCCAAGTACGCGCACTGCTTTTAACTCTGTCCACAGTAAATTCCTCCAAACATTAAAAATCATTATACCATTTATCATATTCTTTGTAAATCAAACCTACCATCTTCACACATAGTTAACATGTAGAAATATTGCAAAAGAAAAAAAAGAGATTTATACTTAATCTGTATTTATATATCATACCGAAAAGGGGAATTTCACGAAAAATGGCAGACAACAAAAAGCATCTTCTTTGGTTAAGCCTCGTAAAAGCTGTAGCCATGATCTGCATGGTTTTCGGTCATACTTTCCAAAGCGGAAACTTCCAGGCTTATCTTCATTCATGGGCAAGCCCTGCTACATTTTTCATGTCAGGAGTTATGTTCAGCACTATGAACAAAAGCTTTTCGGGCTTTGCAAAAAACAAAGCAAGAACACTTCTTGTTCCATATCTTATATTTGGCTTTCTGAGCATTGTAATCTACTCCCTCCTCGGTGTATTCGTAAAAGATGCCCTTGCAGATCAGCGAGTTATAGAAGGTGGCTTCTTTGATCAGGTTCTCCGTCTTTTATCAGGTACTTGTGCAGCCAACACCCCCATCTGGTTCTTGCCCTGCTTGTTCATTGTAATGCTTTTATCATTCCCCATCGGCAAGCTTACCGATAAATTTAAAAAACGCTCATCAAAAGCAATCATAATTTCATCCTTTATATTATTGTCCGTATTGTGGGGATTTTTAAACAATCTGGTCTTTGATATTCACTACCTCCCGTTCAATTTTGATGCGGCTCTTCACATGATTGCATTTTTCCTTTTGGGCTATCTGTTGACGCAATCGGGTGCAACGGAATACATGTCAAAGCTTAAAAGTATTCCCTCACTCATTTTAGGTGTATGTATCATGGGAGCAGGTGCTTACTTTGCTTCACTCAATATAAGTGCAAGTGGCGGATTTTTCAAAATCCGCATGTTGGGAAGCGTCTACGGCAATATGTGGGCAGCTTGTCCGGCTACATTCCTTGGCATAATCGGCTTTGTATTCATCTGTATGTCAGTCAAGAAAAGCAAGGTGCTTGACTATATCGGTAAACATACCCTCTCAATACTCGTTATGCATAAATTCCCCATCGTTTTTTATCAGGGACTTTGCATTCCCGTGCTTAAAAAACTTACTTCAGGTCTTGCTCAGAATTATATCGATATCATATTGCTCGCAGCAGGTCTTGCAGCCGTAGTTTTGGGCGTCGCCCTCCCGCTTCTTGCAGAGCTTATAATCGACAAAATATTCCCGCCTGCACTTGGAAAGAAATTCCCGAAAAAGCTTGAAACAGCGCAAACAAAATCCGCTTGAATACAAAGTTAAGGGCACAGCAAAAGCTGTGCTCTTTTCTTCTTTTTAGACAGGCCTCTTTCTTGACTGCGTATTTTGCGTACCCTAACATTTTTATATGTTTACGAGGCTTGAAAAAACTGCATTTTTTATTTCTGTAACGGTTATCGTTTTGTTTTTGTGCTGTGCTTTTTTTCTTTTACTCAAAAGCAATGAAGCTATACAGGCATCAAATTCCGAAAGCATTTCTGCTTCTCCTTCTCCGTAAAGTTTTTCGACAAATTGTGGCTTAATATACTATTGTTTCATTTGACATGGGAGTTTATAAGAACTATAATTTATACAGGCAAATTTTGCTCGAAATTCAGGAGGATATGATATGAAAAAGTTTTTATGCTTGGTATTGTCCATTATCATGGTTTTCTCACTTTGCACATCACTTGCAAACGCAGAAATGAAAGAAGCTGTTGGCGCTCCTGTCACGCGTGCCATTGCAACGGGACTACCCTATGGCTCTCTCACTTACACAATAGAGAACAACGGTTCTGTAACAATTACGGGCTGTGCTCAGGATGCATCGGGCGATATAGTAATTCCCGATACTTTGCTTGACCCCTGGACAAACGCAATTGCTTTGCCCGTTACGGCAATAGCTGATGAAGCTTTCCGTATGTGCATGAACATCACAAGCATACACATTCCCGACAGCGTAACTTCAATCGGCGAAAGGGCATTCTTTGGCTGTACTGCGCTTGCTTCCGTAAATCTCCCCACAAACCTTACAACACTCGGTGCATATGCATTTAATCTTTGTAAGTCAATAAAGAGCATCAATATCCCCAACACACTCAAGGTTATAAGTGATTATGCATTCAAAGGCTGTGCTTCCCTCACAGCAGTAACAATCCCCGCTTCCGTTACCACAATCGGAACAGAAGCTTTTGCAGACTGTATAATGCTCAAAGACCTTACAGTCAAAGGCACGCTTTCAAAGATCGGCAACAGTGCTTTTAGGCGCTGCACATCACTTACAAACGCATTCTTTGAAGCACTTCCGCCCACATCCTTCGGCACAGGCGTTTTTGAGAATGCTTCTCCTGCTTTCTCTATCTACTATTACGAAGAAAACGCAAATGCCTGGGCACCCAATGGTGAAAAAACTTATTCTTCCGATGCTTATCCCATTTCTGCTTACAACTCAAAGATGAGCGGTACGTATGACGGACTTAAGTACATTGTAGAGGACACAAATACAGTAACAATAGTCGGCTTTGATGAGGCAAAAATCCAGTCTACACTCGTTATCCCCGACAAAATCGGCGGAAGATACGTAACAGCTATTGAAAGCTTCTCTTTGACAGGCTGTTCAAAAATTCAGTCGGTAGTTATTCCCGAAACAATAAACTCAATCGGTGACTACGCATTCTATGGCTGTTCATCACTTACAAGTGCATACTTCAGAGGTGCTGTTCCCCAGTACTTCGGTGCAGGCGTGTTTGACGATGCAGCTCCCGAATTTAAAATATACTACCGTTTTGCAAACGTTTCTTCATGGGCTCCCAACGGTGAAAAAACACGCTTTGGTTACCCCATCGCTTCATACTCCAATATTTCATCCGGTACATATGGCATATTTGAGTACAATGTAACCGACCAGGGTACAATCTCGATCACGGGCTTGACGGACGGCGTAACCGGTGCTATTGAAATCCCCTCCGCTATAAACGGATTCCCCGTAACGGATATTGCTGCAAATGCATTCTTCGGCATGACAGATTTGACAGCAATAACAATGCCCTCATCAATTGAGACAATCGGTATGATGGCATTCTCAAAATGTGAAAAGCTTACTCAAATGGTTATCCCCGATTCCGTTGTTTCAATCGGTGCTTCAACATTCGCAGGCTGTTATGCTCTCAAGGAAGTTGTAATCGGCAGCAGTCTTTCCTCTTTCGGTTCATTCTGGACATTCAATTGCTATGCACTTGATACGATTACAGTTTCTGAAGCAAACCCCAATTTCACATCTGTTGACGGTGTTGTTTACAACAAAGATGTTACAAAGCTTGTAGCGTTCCCCCCTGCAAAGACGGGTGCATTTACTTTCCCCGGTACGGTTTCAAGCATGGATTCAAGTGCTATGTCCGGTACGCTCATTACATCGGTTACACTCCCCGCTGCAATGACTTCAATCCCCTCAAGTGCATTTGCATCATGTCCCAACCTCACAGCAATAATTTTCCCCGATACATTGACGGAAATAGGCAGCAGTGCATTTTCATCCTGCACGGCACTTGAGACTGTACGCCTTCCTGCTTCTTTGACAACATTGGGCGCCTCCGCATTTGCAAAATGCGAAAAGCTTAAGAGTGCCTACTTCCTCGGAGATAAGCCCACATCAAGCGGTTACTTCGTATTCAACAGCGTAGCTGAAGGCTTTACAATTTACTACTTGGCAGACAGGGCAAGCTCATGGGCACCCAATAACGAAGATAACTGGTATGGCTACCCCATCGCTCCCTACGGTGCAAGCGACGTTACAAGGCTCACACCTACATTCGGCTCACCCTACACAGTAAGCGCCGGGGTACTCAAGGGCATTACAAAAGAAACCAAAGTTTCAGACATCATTGCTACATTTGAAGATTCAGCAAGCATCCGCATAGTAACAGCTGACGGTACAATTATTCTTACGGGCAATGATATCGCAGGTACAGGCTCAAAGATACAGCTTGTAAAGAACTCTGCAGTAGTTGATGAGATTACTGTTCTCCTCCCCGGCGACATCACGGGCGACGGTAAGATAAACTCACGAGATATTGCTTCTTTGCAGAGGCACGTAACCGGCAGCACGCTTCTTGAAGGTATTTATTTCGCTGCTGCAAACGCAAACGATGATATCGATGCAGACGGTAATCCCAAAGTAAACTCACGCGATATTGCTGAGCTTCAGAGAATAGTCTCCGCGTAAGCATTGAAATTTAGAACAGATTATGTCGATTTGCCGCCATGACTTGCACATGGCGGCTTTTCATCTTATAATATAGGATGATGAGTAATAATTTTTTCAAAAACAAACCTCTGATAATAATGCTTGCAACAGTGCTTGTGCTTGTGATACTCATATTTGCCACATCGGGTGACAGAACGGTATCGTGGGTAGAAAGCACTATTGGCAGTATTGCACAGCCCGTGCAAACCTTTGCGTCCAATGTTTCAAACGGAATAGTGGACTTTTTCGCGCGTGTTTTTAATGCCACCGATGCAGACAAGGAAAATGAGCAGTTAAAGCTTCGTGTTGCACAGCTTGAGCAATCCGAAAAAGAGCTTGAGGAACTTCGCCTTGAAAACGAGCGTTTAAAACAGCTTTTAAACTACGCACAAACAAATGAAAGCTACAAGTACGTGACAGCTTCCGTAATAGCAAAAGGTCAGGGAGCCTGGTTTGACACATTCACAATAAACGCAGGCAGAACAAGCGGAATTGAAAAGAATATGCCCGTAGTGAACTCTTTGGGGCTCGTTGGCAGAATAACAGACGTCGGTGCAACATGGGCAAAAGTAAGCTCGATAATCGATTCTCGTTCAACAGTAAGCGTAATGGTCGAACGCACGAGGGACGGCGCTATGGTGCAGGGCGTTTTGGAAAACGGCTCGTCCTCTTCGCTTGAGCTTTACTATCTCCCATCGGGAAGCGACCTCGTACCGGGTGACATCATAGTTACCAACGGGCTTGGCGGTGTATTCCCCAAGGGCATTGCAGTAGGCACTGTAACTGAAGTTACACGCACATCGGGCAATGATTCAAATGAGCGCAACGCACTTGTTGCTCCTTCAGTTGATTTCAATCACATCGAAGAAGTAATGGTAATAATTTCGACGGACGGTGAAACAGAATGAAACGCTTTGCTGTCCCCATTCTTTTGATACTTGCACTTTATTTCGATTCAATTTTATTTCACAGGCTTAACATAGCAGGTGTTCGTCCCGATGTTGTGCTTGCAGTTGTTATATCTTTTTCCGTACTTGCAGGCAGCTTTAAAGGCGGTATTGCAGGGCTTATAGTCGGTCTTTTTTCCGATATCTTCTTTGGCGAATTCGTTGGCTTTAATGCACTCATATACATGCTTTCGGGCATGGCAGCAGGGCTTTTTGAAGGTAAGTTCTATTCGGACAATATCGTTGTCGCTCCCCTCATTGCCGCCTGTGCATCATTTTTAAAAGATAATATCTACGCACTCACACTCGCAATGATGGGTGGCAATTTTCACTATGCAAGTATGCTTTTGACATACATTCTCCCCTGTGCTTTGTTGACAGGGCTTGTTTGCATGATAATCCACATAATTTTACGCCCCATAATGAACAGGCAGGTTCGCCAGCGTGTCGATTACAGGATAGGAGGCTAAAGCATGAATACAAACTCAAATGCCTCCCGTTTTATAATTCTTGCCGTCATTCTTTTAGTTATGATGTTTGCACTCATTTTTCAGCTTGGAGTGCTTACAATTGCTCACAACGAAGAATACACAGCGGAAGCGCTTTCACGCACAACACGCACAATAACGACATCGGGCACTCGCGGTAAAATCCTTGACAGAAACGGTCTCGTGCTTGCCTACGATGAAACGACTTATAACATTGATTTCCAGCGTGACGCCGCAAAACGCAGTGACTATTACACGGCACTTTACACGGAATCACTCATAAAGGCAATAGACATTATAGAAAGCTACGGCTATTCCACCATTGATACCTCGTACCTTAAAATGGATGAGAACGGTAATATATACTACGATTGGGGCGTTCAGAGCAAAGCTGCAATCGAGGCGCGTTACAGAAATTTCAGGAACGCGATGGGTTTTAGTGATGAAGATATCACCGCCGAAGAAGCATATTTGAAGCTCCGCGCGTATTGGTTTATTCCCGAAGACTTAAGCTTTGAGGAAGCAAACAAGATAATATCTATAAGACAGGAAGTCAATCTCAACAACTACAAGGCATACGCCCCCATAACCATCGCCTACAATGTCGGCATCGAGGTAATTGCTGAAATCACCATGCGAAGCGATGAGCTTTTGGGGCTTACCACTTCCCAGAGCACAAGCAGGGTTTACCCTCACGGCACAACGGCAGCCCATATTTTAGGCTACCAAAGCAGAAGCGTTAACACGGTTACAGCTTCATATCTTGAAAATCTCGGTTTTGCCGAAGAAGATTACAAAGGTGC
The DNA here is from genome assembly GCA_017407205.1 of Clostridia bacterium. Taxonomy (GTDB): domain Bacteria; phylum Bacillota; class Clostridia; order Christensenellales; family CAG-138; genus RGIG3096. The sequence continues at coordinate 102,946 of JAFQXA010000016.1, read as the reverse complement.
CGTAGCCTACAATGAAGACGGAAGCGTCATGAAGGATGAAAACGGCAACACGCTTTACAATATGCTCAAGATGGGCTATTCCTATAATGACTATATAGGCGTTTCGGGCGTTGAAGCAAGAATGGAGCGTTATTTGACCGGTGCTACAAACGAGCACAAGGGCGTTCAGGTAATCGAGGTTAACGATTCGGGAAGCACAATCCGTGAAATCTCGCACACGGGTGCTTCAAACGGAAACGATATAATGCTGACTATAGATTTACAGCTTCAAAAGGTGACGGAAGAAGCACTTGAAACGCTTATCAACAAGATAGCGGCGGACGAACAGGAGCTTTTAAGCCTTGATGAGGACGGAAAGTATGCAAAGGCAACAAAGGGTGACCTTTCAAAGATAGACACCGCAAAAACAGGTGCAATAGTTGTAATCGATGTTACAAACGGCGATGTGCTTTCAATGGCGTCCTACCCATCCTATGATCCTAACTGGTTCATTGACGGATTATCGGTTGAGCAGAGTGATATGCTCTTCGGCGAAGCAGCAGCGGACACCACTCCAATGCGCAACAAGGCAATCTCGGCAAAGCTTGCTCCGGGTTCAATATTTAAACCCGTAACAGGTCTTGCAGGCACAGTTGAGCGTGTTATAGGCCTTGACGAAACTATTGACTGCGAGTACGTTTACTACTATCAGCTCGATGACGGCTCATACATCACGACAAACCCTGCACACTGCTGGACAAGACATTCTGAAAATCACGCCGCACAGAACCTTACGCGTGCACTTACGAACTCATGCAACTACTATTTCTTTGAGGTTTCAAAGAGGCTCGGTATAGACAGACTGAATGACTGGTCTGAAAAGCTCGGTCTTTCAACCTCAACAGGAATTGAGCTCACGGGTGAAGCAACAGGCATTATAGGCGGCCAAAGTGCACTTTATGACAACACGGCAGACTTGAGCGACCAAAAGAGCAGCTTGCCAAACCTTGTTTACCGTCAGCTTAAAGAACGCCTGAAATCCTACCTTTCAATGCGAAGCATGGAAATAAATGATGATAAGATTTCCTACTGTGCGTTAAGGCTTATGGAGCTTCAGGACGGCAGTATAGACGGTGAAGGTCCTCAAATGAGAAAAATAATGAGCGAAGAGCTCGGACTTCCCGAGGGATGGACGCTTGCAAACAACTGCGTTTCAGACATAAGCTCGCTTCTTAACGAAATTCAATGGAAGCCCACGCAGACAATCCGCGCAGGCATAGGTCAGGGTATATCACTCGTTACACCCATTGCAGTTGCACGTTATATTGCAGCAATAGCAAACAGCGGTACGGTTTACGATACGCATATAGTTGACCGTGTACTTGACGAATGCAGTAACGTAGTTCTTGAGGTTGAGCCAACGGTTTACAACACGATAGATGCCGACTCTTCCGTTTGGAGAGCAATCAAGAACGGCATGGCAGGCGTTGTGTCACCCGAAGACGGAGGTACCGCATCGGATGCATTTACTCAAAGCTTTAAGGATGCAGGATATCTTGACAGAATCGCAGGCAAAACCGGTTCTGCACAGATAGGTACAAATAATCTTATCGATATTGAAAACACGTCATGGTTTGTAACATATACTCCCCGTGACAATGCACAGATAGCGATAGTAATATGCGTTCCAAACGGCTATGCAGGCAAGTGGAGTGCTTCAGCTGCTGAAGAAATACTCACATATTATTTCGAGCGTCAGGAAGCATCCGCCCTTGAAAACCTACCCAATATAAACACACCGATTATGTAATCAGCAAAAGATAATTTAAAAGAGGTCAGTATGAAAAGATTAGTTAAAGATTTGTCCTTTTTCGTAAAGCGTTATTCATTCATGGTTCCGCTTCTTTTGGCGGCAGCTTTGGCTTTTGGATTTCAGCTTACAAACTTCACCTACGGCGTTGATGCAGTTGCAAGAAACGAATACCTTTTCGAAGGTCGTTCCATTGCCCAGGGCAGGCTCATTCTTCCACTGCTTGCTCCCTTGCTCAACTTGTCCGAGCTTTTCCCCTTTGCCGATGAATTTTTAGGGCTTTTGGCACTTTTGTCTGCCACAATTCTTTTCTGTGTAGTATTAAAGCGTGCATCATTTGATAAGTTCAACAAGCATTTCTACACAGCTTTTGCCTGCCTCTTTATCACATATCCGATAATAACCGAATATTGGGTTTACACAATGATGGGCTGGAATATAGGGCTTGGTTACGTACTTGTCGCATTTTCTCTTTTGCAGATGCTGAGTTTCTTTGAAGATAAAAAGATATGGCATATCATTCTTGCAGCATTGATGCTTGCAGTTGCAGTATCAATCTATGAAGCCCTCCTGCCCGTATATGTTCTTTGCGTATTCATAGTATTGCTCGTAAGAGGACTGTTTGGCGAGGATGAGCATAAACGCTTCAAGACATTTTGTATAAACGGCCTTTTAATGGCAATCCCATTGGTCGCAGGACTCGCACTTGAGCTTGTTACAACGGAAATAGTCATAAGTTCAACCCCCTCACTTCCCCCGTCACTTGGTGCAGCCAACACTATTTTCTACAAGAAGCTCGGTCTTATAGGCGGTCTTGAAAAGGCATTCTTAGGCATCTATCAGGACTATATAGTTTCTGCACTTTGGTATATGCCTCTTACAATACTTTGGTGTGCGGTATTTGTATTCATAGCATTCTCAATAGTGATTGCAGTCAGAAGAAAAGCATATGCCCTTTTAGTATTAAGCGGCGGCTCTCTTTTCTCGCTCATACTTTTAACCTTAATTCAAGGCTCGGTATCTCCGTACAGATGCTGTCTTGTTTTCTCATTCTTTACAGCATTCACATTCGCAATAGTTCTCCATTTTGCACTTTCAATGCCTAAAAAACTCAACATTTTAAGATATGCTGCTTCAGTTGCACTTATTGTATTTTGCTTCATACAGGGCGTTGAAACAAATAATTGGTTCTGCTTGAATCATCAGCGTTATGAAGCGGAAATGAAGGTTGTAGACCAGATAGGCTATGATTTGTCAGTTCATTACAATCTCAGAAAGCCCGTTGTTTTTGTCGGTCAGAAGCTCTTGTATAACGAAAGACTTACAGACCACATTTACCTCGACAGAGAAACACAGATTAAGTATCTTGGCGAGTCTGCATATATGCGCAAGATTGCACAGACAAGCGTAACGAGCATGCTTTCATGGTCAATAACAGCATTCTCACAGCCCTGCACAGAGCTTTATAAGATATTTGAGTATGCAGGTTATGATTTGGAGCCTTGCACGAGGGAAATGTATAACGAAGCACGAGAACTGTGCAAGTCAATGCCCATCTATCCCAAGGAGGGCTATATTCAGGATGTTGGCAGTTACATAATTGTACGTCTTGATGCTTATGCATCAAATCCCGTTCCGGAATCCTAAATCGACAGGAGTAAGTTTATATGCAAAATAAAATCATTGATGCCAAAAGTGCACTCAGTGTAATCAAAAGCGGACATACCATAATGGTTGCTGGCTTTTTCGATGGCGGAAGTCCTGAATTTTTGCTTAAAAACATGGAAAATCACCCTGCTCGTAATCTTACCCTGATTACAAACGATTCGGGCATGGACGGTCGCGGAATAGATAAATATATGCACAGCGTCGAGGGCATGATTTCAAAGATATACATAAATTATATCGGGCGTTCAAGTGCATCTCAAAGAATGCTTGCAAAAGATCCCGACAGCGTTGTTCTTGTTCCCCAAGGCAATTTTGCAGAAAAGCTTCGTGCAGGCGGTGTCGGAATCCCTGCTTTCTATACCCCCGTAGGTGTTGGTACAGTAATCGAAGAAGGCAAGGAAAAGCGTGTGTTTGATGGAAAAGAGTATATACTTGAAACAGCCTTTCACGCAGATGTCGCACTCGTTCACGCATACAAGGTTGACGAATACGGAAACTGTTATATGCGCAGAGCAGCAAAGAATTTCAACACACTCATGGCAATGGCGGCTGACTATGTTATTGTCGAAGCGGAAGAAATAGTACCCATAGGCAACATCGATAGTGACCTCATAAGCGTACCCGGTGCTTTTATAAATGCAATAGTCAAAATCGAAAGTGAGGGCAAATAACATGGATGCAAAAGAACTCATCGCCCGCCGTGTTACAAAAGAGCTCCACGATAATATGATAGTCAACCTCGGCATAGGCATCCCCACGCTTGTCGCCAATTATATTCCCGATGATATGCACGTGTTAATGCATTCTGAAAACGGCATAATCGGCATAAGTTCAGCCCCGAAAGAGGGCGAAGAAGACAAGGATATATTCAACGCAGGCAACGACCTTGTCACAGCAGTAAAGGAAGCTTTCTTTTGTGACAGTGCAATGTCATTCGGCTTCGTCCGCCGAGGCATGATAGACTTAACAGTTCTCGGAGCACTTCAGGTTGACGAAAAAGGCAATATCGCAAGCTGGGCAATCCCCGGAAAATGGATGCCCGGCATGGGCGGTGCGATGGATATGGTAAACGGTGCAAAAAAAGTTATCGTTGCAATGCAGCACACGAACAAGGGCATCAAGAAGATACTCAAAAAATGCACCTATCCCCTCACAGGCGCCGGTGTTGTCGATATGATAATAACAGACCTTGGTGTACTGGAAGTCACAAAAGAAGGGCTTGTGCTCAAAGAGCTTGCCCCCACAGTAACGGTAGAACAAATTCAGGAGCAAACAGAAGCAAAACTCATAATCCCCGATGTAATCGGCAGTATGATTTAATAAAAAAATTTGGAAGTTGGTGCATTTTCATTGAAAATACAACGCTCTGCAGAGGATTACCTCGAAGCAATGCTCATGATGCAGGAAAAACACGGCTTTATCCGCTCGGTTGATGTCGCACAACAGTTAGGCGTAACAAAGCCAAGCGTCAGCTATGCAACCAAGAACCTGCGTAACGATGGCTACATAATCATGGACAAGTACGGCAGGATAACCTTAACAGAAAGCGGCCACGCCATCGCACAGGCAATGTATGACCGCCACAAACAGCTCATGACATTTCTCATGAAAATCGGCGTAAATGAAGAAGTCGCACGCGAGGATGCCTGCAAAATTGAGCACGACATCAGCGAGCAAACCTTTCAAATGCTCTGCCGATATATAGACGCACTTTCTGAAGATGAGTAATATAAGAAGTCACCGTTTGGTGACTTCTTTGTTTTGGGTTTGTTATACGAAAATACAAACATTGAACATTAGTGAAATATTCGGCTTTCGCCGAATGTGAAATAATTCACTTCGTGAATTGCGAAATTTGATGATGACACATCAAGTGAAATGAAATAAATCCTCTCACGCACGCAGGCATTTCACATTGCGAAGCAATATTTCACGCACGAAGTGCATTTCACAAATCCCGCAGGGATTTATTTCGTTGAAAAAACGACAGGTCGAAACCTGTCGTTTTTTCTGGCTCCCCCTGCTGGACTACGACTCGCTTCGCTCGCATGCATAAGTTCGGCAAGCCAATCACATTTCGCTTCGCTCATGCTCTTGGAGCCTCACTTATCTCACCGGCTGGTTCTCGCCGCAAGGCAAAACAAAAAAGTCACCGTTTGGTGACTTTTTTGTTTTGGCTCCCCCTGCTGGACTCGAACCAGCGACACTGCGGTTAACAGCCGCATGCTCTACCGACTGAGCTAAGGAGGAACGGCACGAGCTTTATTATAAGACATCGGAAGCATTTTTGCAAGTGTTTTTTCAAAAAAATATTGATGTTTTTTTAAACTGCTTTTCTCTTGTTTATTGCTTGATATTAATATATTATATTTATATAGAAGATTATATTTAAGCGGTGGTGTTTTTATGTCTTATTCAGCAAGAATGCAGGGCAGCCATTTATACAGTGTTCTTTTTGCTCCGCGCGGCATGGCACGTATGGTTGACCTTGGTGCGCAGTGTGCACAGCAATATTTAAGTCCTTTCGATAAGCTTATCGGGCTCATAGGTGATTCCGGCAGCGGCAAGAGTATGTTCTTAAAGGGTATGTTCCCCGGTCTTGAGCTTACAAACGATGACGGCGGCGTAAACATCCGTCCTCTTCCCATACTCAATCTTGACGATACGGGCTTCTATGCCCCTCACACCTATCACCTTGATGCTCGCTTTGAGCTTGCGTTCACCCAGCCCCATGTTTTGGCTGATGCTATCATGGAGGCCATGCACATGGGAAGGCGTGTTATTGTTGAACATTTTGATTTATTGTACCCTTTCCTTCCCCAGAACGCACATCTTCTTATAGGCATCGGTGAAGAAATCATCATCACCCGTCCCACCCTCTTTGGTCCTGAGCCTGCGGAAATTGCAAATATTGTTTTCTCGTCCATAAAATACAGACGTCAGGCACACAGCGCAGAAGACCTTTGCGAATACTGTCTGGAAAAGCAGGGCATTAAAGAGGATAGCTTTATCCACAGCGATGTCCGTCACGGCTTTGTTTTAGGCTTCAGAAATGACCCGAAAATCGACCTTGCCCTTCTCCAAAAGCAAATGGATGAGCTCATTGCAAAGGATATCCCGCTTTGCTTCCATGATGATGAGCATATTCTTATTGGTGACAAGGTTCATTACTGCACAGGTCCGCGTATGCATATTTCAACAGCAGGTGAAATCAAGAATTTCCACGTTATGCAAGAGCTCTTGCGTGAGCCTGTAACGAATAATTATCTGCTTGTCGGTCTCGTGGGCGAAAACATAGAGGAACGCCTCGACAAGCTCAATAAGATTACACCGTGAGCCAAAGGCAAAGTTAAAACTAATATTGAATATTGAGTAAGTACAAGCACAGGGAATTGCTCCCTGTGCTTGCTTTATATCTTGAAAAGTCCGTTTAAGACTTTTTCGGAACACAGAACTGTGTTTTACTGCATCATGTTACCGTTGTTGTTCATGCTGTTCATGTTGCTTTCTGCGTATGCGATCATGCGCTTTACCATTTCGCCACCGATGCTGCCTGCCTGACGTGCTGTGATATCACCGTTATAACCCTGGTTAAGATTTACGCCCAATGAACCTGCAACTTCGCTCTTGAAGTTCTGAAGCTTCTGCTTCGTGCTTCTTGATGTACTTGACATTTATATTTTCACCTGCCTTTTTCCTGTATTTTTTCATTCACTTACTTATTCATATTGTTTTCAGCATATGCGATCATGCGCTTTACCATTTCGCCGCCTATGCTGCCTGCCTGACGGGATGTAAGGTCGCCATTGTAGCCGGGCTTCAAGTTAACACCCAAAGAACTTGCTACTTCTGTCTTGAATGACTCCATTGCCTGCTTTGACTCAGGTACGAGTTTGCCGTTTCGTGACATTGTTTTCACCTCCTGTGCTCTTAATTTGCGTAATTCTACATTTTTTATGTTTGAAATTTATTGCCATTTTTATTTTGTCCAAGTTTTTTAAATTAAGCAGACGAATTTTGAAGCAAAAAAATATCGCCCATCATTGAGCAATATTCCTGTTATCCGTTCTGCCTGTTAAATAATCAAGCGAAACTCCGTATTTCTCTGCAATTTTTATCAGTATCTCCAATTTGGGCTCGCGAGTCATCAATTCATAATTCTGATATGTTTTCTCGGTAATATCGCAATAAACTGCAATCTCCCATTGCGTGAGATTTGCCTCTTTTCTGCACTCTTTAAGCCTTTTTGCCAAAATTTCTCTCATAAAAAGTCGCTTGCTTTCCCTATTTCTTCCTCTATCGCTTTTAATAACACACTCGGCTTTATGTTCATTGCTTCGGCTATTCTGTAAAAGGTTTCAAGTGTAGGTTTTCTCGCTCCGCGTTCAATGGCACTCAAATGCGTTCTTCCAATATCCGCAAAACCGCTTACAACTTCCTGCGATAAACCCTTGTCTTCTCTGAATTTTTGAATAACCCGACCTACCAAAACCGAATCCAGCATAAGCACTCTCCTTACGCTTTTAGTGTATACAAAAAAGGGTCGATTTATGAACACATATGTTGTCATTTGAATACATTTGTGTTATTATTTGGTTAAGATTTAGAAAAATCACTACTAAAAACGAATTATTGACTACAGTTATACATATTTTGCCCCACAAAACGAAAGAAGAAATAATTTAGGAGGATTAAATCATGAAAAAATTGGCTTGTGAAATGTGTGGAAGTGCTGACCTAATTAAACACGATGGAGTATTTATATGTCAGCATTGCGGAATGAAATATTCTGCAGAAGAAATCAAGAAAATGATGATCGAGGGTACTGTAGATATTCAAGGTACTGTTAAAGTTGATAATTCTGCTTTTGTTCAAAAATATTTGGAAAATGCTCGTAGGGCTAAACAAAAAGAAGACTGGGAGGAAGCCGAAAAATACTACAATATGGTGGAGCAAAATGCCCCATCAAATATCGAAGCTATTTTCTACAGCTCTTACGGCAAAGCGAAAACTTCTCTGGTTGATGGTGATTTGTATAAAAGAAAAGCTGCTTTCAAGGTTCTTGAAAACTGTATTTCAATAATCGATGATAACTTCGACATCGAAAAAGAAGAGGAAAATCGTAAAATTATCGAAGAAATCAGCAATGACATACTTAAAATGGCTTGTAGTAGTTATGTGTATAATCAACGTAAAAACGGTTATGGAATTGTAACTTGGACAGATAAAAATGAAACAGTAGCTCTGTTCAATAGTTTAAGTGGTGAATTTGTAGATAATACTTTAAATAATATTGCATCCAAAATTCCAAATGAGCAAAAGGAAAAACGTCTTTTTTATTACAACCTTATGTTAAAGCACGCAAATTTTGTGCTTGAAAATGGTAATCTTGCAGATACTAAGCCTATTGGAAATATTATCATGAATATACACGAAAAAATCTTTGATATTGACCCCTCCCACCATATTCCTTATGATATTCCTGATTCCTCCTCCGGCCGTTGCTATGTGGCTACCGCAGTTTATGGCTCCTACGATTGCCCAGAAGTCTGGACACTTCGTCGTTATCGTGACTATACTCTCGCTCAAACTTGGTACGGCAGAGCTTTTATCAAAACATATTATGCTGTAAGCCCCACACTCGTAAAGTGGTTTGGACATACTGAATGGTTTAAAAACATGTGGAAAATCAAACTTGACCGCATGGTCTATAATCTTCAGGCACAAGGCATAGCATCTACACCTTATAAAGACAAAACTTAAAAAATACAGAAGGAGGAGCAAATCATGAGCAACAATGGCGAAAACACCCCTTGGGGAACAATAATTTCTATTCTTATATCAGTTAGTTTAGTAATTGGCATCATTAGATATATTGCCTTAGATTTCTAAATGTATATTTTTATTCTATAATCAATAATGTAAAATTAGTTAAGCCAGTCATCATTATTTATTTTATATTTTGAATAGTAAGGCAAGATGTAACAACCTCTGATAGGCTTGAAGTATAAAGTTGGACCACGATGCAAAAAGCTCTGCACTTGCAGAGCTTTTCATTTACATATCTAATATCATTCTACATTATTCGTTGTTAAAAGTGTAGCTTGAGCACATTTTTCGTTGCAAAAAGTGTTATCTCGCCGCATTTTTTCGTTGCAATTTTTGTGGGTGTGTTTTTTTGCGGTGCGGTTTTGTGATTGGTGCGTTGCTTGACTATAAAATGTACCTTTTATTGTACGAACAACTTTACAATTCCTTTAAGTTTGCATCAGCAAAACCCACCTCCCCTTACACAGGTGAGGCTAAAGGTGCGAAAAAACTCTGCTTGATGAGCAGAGTTTTAACTTCACTTATTCAATATTCATTATAAGTTATAACTTAAAAAGCGTATTCCGAAATCGGAATACGCTTTTGATTTAGTTTAGTTTTGATTATTCAGCGTCAACCTTTGCAACGTGTGCTACGAGGTCGAGGAGCTTGTTTGAATAACCCCACTCATTGTCATACCATGCAACGAGCTTTACGAAGTTGTTGTTCAAGCTGATGCCTGCATCTGCATCGAAGATTGATGTGCGTGCATCTGTGATGAAGTCAGATGATACAACCTTATCTTCTGTGTAGCCGATGATGCCCTTGAACTGTTCGCTCTCTGAAGCAGCCTTCATTGCAGCCTTGATTTCTTCATATGTTGCGCCCTTCTCGAGACGGCATGTGAGGTCAACTACTGATACGTCTGCTGTGGGAACGCGGAATGCCATACCTGTGAGCTTGCCGTTGAGTTCGGGGATAACCTTACCAACTGCTTTTGCTGCGCCTGTTGAGCTGGGGATGATGTTGAATGCAGCACCTCTGCCGCCGCGCCAATCCTTCTTTGAAGGACCGTCAACTGTCTTCTGTGTTGCTGTTGTTGCATGAACTGTTGTCATAAGGCCTTCAACGATGCCGAAATTGTCATTGATAACCTTTGCAAGAGGAGCAAGGCAGTTTGTTGTGCAGGAAGCGTTTGAAACAACTGTCATATCCTTTGTGTAGTTGTTCTGGTTAACGCCCATTACGAACATGGGAGCATCAGCACTGGGAGCTGAGATAACAACCTTCTTTGCACCTGCTGCGATATGAGCTGATGCCTTTTCTACTGTTGTGAAAACGCCTGTTGATTCTACGATATATTCTGCGCCGCATTCTTTCCAGGGAATCTGTGAAGGATCTGTGCAAGCATAAACTGCAACCTTCTTGCCGTTTACTACGATTGCATTGCCTTCTGCGTAAACTTCACCGTCAAACTTGCCGTGTACTGTATCGTACTTGAGCATGTAAACCATGTATTCGGGATCGATGAAAGGATCATTGATGCCTACTACTTCAACTGCGGGGTTTGCGATTGACGCACGGAATGTCAAACGACCGATACGACCGAAACCGTTAATACCAACTTTAACCATTACTTTTTCCTCCATATTATATAAAATATATTTTTTACCTTTGTACTTTTTATCGCACTAAATATAATATTAGTACAGTTTTTTAAATTATGCAAGCTAAATTTTGTAATTCGCTATTTTTTTGTCAATCTTTTTATTCTTTATCCAGATTTATTGTTTCACCGACTATATAAAGCGGTCTGCCCTTGAGTTCATCATACATTCTGTTCATGTATGCGCCCTGTATGCCGAGTGCCAAAAGTGTCAAACCGTTCAAAAGCCCCAGACCGCACAAGCCCCAAATCCAGGGAGCAAGTCCAACAGTAAGTGAGCATATCAGGCTTGCTACAAAGCCTGCAAGTGACAGGGCTGTTACAAAGCCGCCAACGCCCGTTGCCAGTGTAAGCGGTCTGTCCGAAAAGCCGATGATACCGTCAAACGCCAAACGGAGCATTTTCTTGAGTGTGTACTTTGTTTTGCCTGCATATCTCTCATGGCGGACATACTCAACGGGAACTGCCTCAAAGCCCATCCATGCACTCATGCCTCTCAAGAAGCGATTATGCTCACGCATCTTCAAAAATACGTCTGCAACCTTACGGTCAATAAGTCTGAAATCGCCCGTATCGAGGGGAATGGCGTTTGCACTCATAGCTGACAACAAGCGGTAATAGCAAAATGCCGTGAACTTTTTGAAGATTGTTTCGCCCTCACGCTTCAAGCGTTTGCCATACGCAATGTCTGCACCGTTTTCCCAAGCCTTTACAAGGTCCTTTATTACTTCGGGCGGATCCTGCAAGTCGATATCAATAATTATCAAAGCATCGCCCTTTGCAGCATCCATACCGCAGGTAACTGCGAGCTGGTGACCGAAGTTACGGGCAAATGACAAAACCTTTACCTGCGGATTGGCCTTTGCTATCTGGCGGAGCTTTTTCATTGTGCTGTCACGACTTCCGTCGTTTACATAAATTATTTCATAAGGATAGCCAATGTCCTTCATTGCCTTGTCCATACATTCAAAAGAATATTCTACAACTTCTTCCTCATTGTATGCCGGCATTATAAGGGACAGCATTTTCGTTTTTTCCATAATGACACTCTCCTTTTGAGTTCTTAGCAAGCTGCTATTTTCTTCTATTATAACGCTTTATCCTGATATTCACAATTGTTTATTGAAATCCTTTGCAAATATTGTATAATGTATATTAGGTAAAAGTGTATTACTTATAATTTTTAATTTAAAAGGAGATAAAAAAATGGCACTTGTAACAACAACTGAAATGTTCAAGAAGGCATACGAAGGCGGTTATGCAATCGGCGCTTTCAACGTAAACAACATGGAAATCATCCAGGGTATCACAGAAGCTGCAAAAGAACAGCAGGCTCCCTTGATTCTCCAGGTCAGCTCCGGCGCAAGAAAGTATGCAAATCATACTTACCTCGTAAAGCTCGTTGAAGCTGCTATCATCGAAACAGATCTTCCCATCTGCCTCCACCTCGACCACGGTGATACATTTGAGCTCTGCAAGAGCTGTATCGACGGCGGTTTCACATCAGTTATGATCGACGGCAGCCATCATGACTATGAAGACAACGTAGCTCTTACAAAGAAGGTTGTTGAATACGCTCATGACCATGGCGTAGTAGTAGAAGGCGAACTCGGCAAACTCGAAGGCGTTGAAGATGACGTTAAGGTAGCAGAGGGCGAAGGCTCATACACAGATCCTGATCAGGTTCTCGATTTCGTAACACGCACAGGCGTTGACTCACTCGCTATCGCTATCGGCACAAGCCACGGCGCTTACAAGTTCAAGCCCGGCATGAAGCCCCAGCTCAGATTTGACATTCTTGACGAAGTTTCAAAGCGTTTGCCCGGCTTCCCCATCGTTCTCCACGGTGCAAGCTCAGTTATGCCTGAATTCGTTAAGATGATCAACGAAAACGGCGGCAATATGCCCGATGCAATCGGTATCCCCGAAGAAATGCTCCGCGAAGCTGCAAAGAAGGCAGTTTGCAAGATCAATATCGACTCAGACCTTCGTCTTGCAATGACAGGTACAGTTCGTAAATACTTTGCTGAGAACCCCTCACACTTCGACCCCAGACAGTACCTCAAGCCCGCTCGTGAAGCTATCAAGGGCATGGTATCACACAAGATCGTTAACGTTCTCGGCTGCAACGGCAAGGCTTAATTTAAGATGACTGACGAACGCACTTATGTAACACTTATGGCAAACGACGGTGACGAGCTTGATTTTGAGCTTGTTGACGTTGTGCCCTACAAGGGTGCAGAGTATGCTGTACTCTTACCTGCTGATGATGCTGAAGCTGAAGCGGTAATACTTCTTCTTGTCCCCTCATCGGGTGATGATGATGAGTTTGCCGAAGATGAAGAGCTTCGCGGTATTGAAGATCCCGATCTTTTGGAGGCTGTTTACCGTGAGTTCTTAAAGAGGCAGTCAGAAGACGGTGAGTAATCACCTTAAATATTGATGCGATAATTTGGGCAACCGTTTTGCTTTAACTACAGCTTTGCGGCTGCCCAAAATTTTTAATCGGAGGTATTATGCGCACTTTTATCGCAATAGAGCTCCCCAGAAGCATGAAATCCCAGCTTGCTTCAATACTTTCTGAAGTGAAGCAAATGAGCACGGGCGGAAGATTCGTGCCCAATGACAGCTTTCACATAACACTACACTTTTTAGGCGATACGGATGATATTGTTTCCGCTGCACTTGCAATGCGTGAAGCGGTACGCGGTATACGCAATTTCAATCTGCATCTTGGCAAATATTCAAGTTTTGAGAAAAACGGTTCACACACCGCTTACATAGACGTCAAGGGAGACACAAACGAGCTCAATGTACTTCACGAAGCCTTGGAGTCCGCACTTGCACAGTACGGCTTTCCCCGTGAAGTCAAGCGTTTTACTCCCCACATAACACTCGGCCGAAACGTAACATACGACGAGCTTGTAAAAGGCGAGCTTGAAAAAACAATTTCGCCCAACGCTTCAATGCTTGTAAGCTCAATAACGCTTTTCCAGAGCGAACGCATAGGCGGAAAAATGGTATACACACCCCTGCACACGGAGAAATTTTAAATGCCTGCAACCGTAACATTCATCACGGGCAGAGCCGGCTCAGGAAAGAGCAGTCTGCTTCGCGGTATGATAAAAAACACAGTGGAAAACAAAGCACAGGATAAAAAACGTGTGTTTCTTATCGTGCCCGAACAATTCACTTTTGAGACCGAAAAAGAGCTGTCGGGTGATTTTGGAGCAGGTCTTTTGGGGCTTGGCGTTTATTCTTTTACAACGCTTTCTGAATACATCACCGAGCAGGCAGGAATTAAAAAAGTATTCCTATCCCCACAGGGCAGAAGGATGCTCATAAGACGAGCGATACACAAGAACGCCTCAAAGCTCACCGCGTTTGCTTCGGTTTCATCAAAGAGCGGATTTGCCGAAAAATGCGATGAGATATTCGAGCTTTGCAGCCGTTTCTTAATCTCGCCCCAAGCGCTCACGCTTGCATCTGAGTCCTTAAGCGATGATGTGCTCCTCTCCCAAAAGCTTCACGACCTTTCGCTTTTATATACATTCTGCGATGACACATTAAAAAGCCGTGGCATAAGCAGCCGTGATATTTACGATGCCGTAATTGAGGCAATGCCTGCATCACCGCTTGCAGGTGCAGATGTATTCATTGACGGGTTTGACCTCATGACGGAGCAGTTATACGGCATGATCGGCAAAATGGCGGAAGTTTGTGACAGTCTCACAATATCCGTCCGCACAGACCTTTCCCCCTCATGCAGGGACAGGCATATATTCTTTGCAGAGGACCTTGCCTTAAAACGCATAACCGACGAAGTAAAAATGCGTGGTTCACACATTAAAACAATCACGCTTCGTTCAAATAATCAGCGAGTTTCAACAGAAGCTCTTGCGCACCTTGAGCGGGAAATATTCGCCTATCCGTCCCAAGTTTTTGACGGCGAAGTCAACGGCATAAACATATTTACGGCAACAAACCGCACAACAGAAGCCGAAGCTGCGGCTGATGCCGTTTTAAGCGCTGCAAAAAGCGGTATGCGGTTCAGGGACATGGCAATCATTGCAACGGATATGAATTCATATTCCCTTCCCGTTCAGAGGGCTTTGCGTTCACGCAATATCCCCTGTTTTACTGACATAAAGCATCCGCTTTCATCATATTGTGCATCACGCTTTATTCTTTACTCGCTTCGCGCCTGTATGAACAGTTTTTCAAAGAACGATGTGCTTGAGGTTTTAAAGTCGGACATACTCGACATAGACCTTACCGATGCAGAGCTTTTTGAAAACTATGTAATTCGTTTCGGCATAAGGAACATGATGTTCACAAAGCCCTTTGAGCGCGAAGGCTTTGAAAAAGAGGAGCAGGTGCGTTCAAAGCTGATTGAAAAACTTCTTTCGCTTCGCAATTCACTTGCACAAAGTCGAACCTTTGCGCAAAAGGTTGAGGTGCTTTATTCCTACATGGAAGAAAGCGGTGTATTTGAGTACCAGGAAAAGCTGACAGAATCACTTTTAAGCGCAGGCAGAAAAGAAGCCGCCAACGAAAACGCACAGGTTTTGGATATGCTTGTCCGCCTGCTTTCACAGCTTCACGAAATTATGGCGGACGAGGAGGTTTCGACTGCCGAATTCACGGCAATGTTCGAAGAGGGCTTGTCAAGCTTTGAGATTTCAAGCATACCTGCAACTGCCGATCAGATTCTTTTCGGAAGCGTCGGAAGAACGAGAGCAAGAAGCCTCAAGGCGGTTTTCGTACTCGGTGCAACCGAGGGCAACTTCCCCCACTCCACCCCCGATGATTCGATAATTGACGATCGCGAGCTTGCACGCTTGTCGGAGTTTAATATAACGCCCTGGTTTTCAAGCTACAATGAAACACTTGTAGCCATGACCGACGTTTACAGCATACTCACAAAGCCGAGGGAGCTTTTATATCTTTCATTCCCGATAACGGCAGGAAGCGAACAGCCCATGCCCTGCCTTATAATCGACAAGCTTTATTCGATATTCCCGGAAATCAAGACGGATACCGATATAAACGCACTTGAAGATAGCGAGCTTCGCACCCGTTATTCACCAAGCAAGGAGGGTGCTTTTGCGTCACTCATAAAGCGTTTGCGTCACTTTGCAGACACGTCAAAATACGACGGTACTGCCGCTTATCTGTACTCGCTTTTTTATAATTCGGATGAATACAAAGAAAGGCTTGAACAGGCAGAATCGGCACTTTACACTCAAAGCTCGCCCGAACCCTTTGGCAGGGAGCTGTCTCTTGAGCTTTACGGAAAAAATCCTCATGGAAGTGCTTCACGCCTCGAAACATTCAACGAGTGCCCGTTCAAACATTTTTCACGCTATGGCCTTAAAATACTTCCGAGAAAAGAATATAAAGAGCTTCAGGTTGACGAGGGCTCTTTCTGCCACGATGCACTTGATATGTTCATAAAGCGAATTTTAGGGCTTGAAAAGGATATAAAAGACATAACACAGGAAGATGCATCGACGCTTTTGGCCGATATTCTCCCCATTCTTTTGAAGGAACATAACAACGGCTTGTTGCTTTCGTCTGCAAAGAACCGAGCACTTGCAAAACGCCTTTGCGTTACGGTTAAGGACACAGCTTTTGCAGTTCTTGCTCAATTGAAGTCAGGTCGCTTCATGCCTATAGGTACAGAGATTGTGTTCGGCGACACCGAAGATGCCTTATTCCCCCCGATCAGGCTCGATATCGGCGGTGGCAAATACTATAAGATTTCAGGCAAAATTGACCGCGTTGACAAGGCGGAAATTGACGGCACGGACTCATACAGAGTAATAGATTACAAGGGAAGCTCATCTGCTTCGTTCAAGCTTTCGAATATTTATCACGGGCTCTCACTACAGCTTCCGCTTTATATTCATGCGGTCGTTTGCGCACAAAAAGCGGCACGCATGGCAGGATTTTATTACCAGACATACAGGGTAAAGACTCTTGACTTTACAGAGGATAAGGACGCACTCCAAAGAGAGCTTGAAAAGCAGTTCCGTTTAAAAGGTCTTACGCTTGACGAAACAGAGGTTACGCTTTCAAGCGGTGACAGTATTTCAAGCAGGGCTTCAAAAGCAACACACGGCGAATTTGAAAAGATAACAAGGTTTGCACTTTCAAAAGCTACGGACACGGCAAAGCAGATTTTCGACGGTGAGGCAAGCGTTTCGCCCATGAGCTACAACGCACGGCAGAATGCTTGCACATATTGCGATTATGCAAGTATTTGCCGTTTTGACCAAGCATTCAAAGGCTGCAAATTCAGAAATGCTTATACTTTAACGCGTGAACAATTCATGCAAGAAGCAGGAGGTGATGACGGTGAAATGGACTCCTGAACAATTAAACGCAATAAATAAAACGGGTAATCTCCTGGTTTCAGCTGCGGCGGGCTCAGGCAAGACTGCTGTTTTGACAGAGCGTATAGTTCGCCTTATAACAGAGGGTGCAAAGAGCGACGATTTCCTCGTTGTAACCTTTACAAAGGCAGCAGCTTCTGAAATGAAAAAGCGTATAGAAAAAAAGCTCAGGGAAAATGCCGCCGCTTTCCAACAAGACGGGCAAAGCGAGCTTGCCTCACGGCTTAATGATGCCGCCTCGTCAATAGGCAGAGCGCACATTTCAACGCTTCACTCATTCTGTGCGCGTCTCCTGCGCCGTCACTTCAACCTTGCAGGACTTGACCCTGCTTTCCGTGTAGGTGACGATACCGAAATTGCGATATACAGAAAAGATGCAATAGATGCACTCATTGAAGAATATTATGAGCATGACGAAAGTGGGGACTTCTCGCTTTTGACCGAGGTTTTCGGCGGTGACGAAAGGTTTTCGGATATTGTTTTAAAGCTTTTTGAGAATATGTTTTCACGTCCTGAGCCGTTTGAGTATCTCCGCTCGTCTGTTGAGGCATACAATATAAGTGCAGATGAACTTGCCTCATCAAAGGCAGTTAAAGAGTTTTTAAACACGATAAAGGAAACATTAAAAGCAGAGCTTGATGCTTATTCCGCCACACGCGAGGATTACGCCCTGACGCCTTCGTTTGAAAAGGCAGTCATATTCATGGACGAGGAAATGATGAAGCTTCGCGCGCTCCTTCTTATTGACACATACGCGGATATGCAAAATGCACTTTCTTCGTTTGAGTTTGTGCGCATGACCTGTTTTGCCCGCGGAACGAGTGAAGAGGACAAAGCACCGCTTAAAAAGTCACGCGATATACTCAAAAAAAAGTTTGCAGAGTTTAATTCCGTTTTCTCGCTTTCGCTTGAAAGCCATGCAAAGCGGCTTAATGATTTTTATCCGCTTATGTGCTGTCTCGCCTCTTTCATGGAGGACTTTTGTAAAAAATACGGGGAGCTGAAATCCGAAAACGCAATCATTGACTACACAGACATGGAGCATTTGACACTTGCTCTCTTGAAAAATGAGCTTATAGTGAAAGAATACCAAAATAAATTCAAGTATATTTTTGTTGACGAATATCAGGATTCAAACCTTGTTCAGGAAAAGATAATATCGCTCATAAAACGTGAGGACAATCTTTTCCTCGTGGGTGACGTCAAGCAGTCCATTTACGGATTCCGCCTTGCAGAACCAAAGCTTTTCACAGAGAAGTACGACCTTTATGCTGATTCCGCTTTCGGCTCACGCATTGACCTCAATGCAAACTTTAGAAGCAGTCTTTCCGTTATTGACAGGACCAACGAAATATTCAGCATAATTATGCATCGCGAAAACTGCGATATTGAATACGATGAAAACGCAGCATTAAAAAGCGGTGTTGCCACAATCGGTAAAGGCAATGTTGAGCTTCATCTCATCGACCGTTCAACATGTATTGAGGAAATTCAGGACGACAGTGAAGCTTCAGGCGGTGACAACGATGATGAGGACAATTCAAACGAAAACACGGAGCGCGGTTTAAATCGTGCAGAAGCAGAGGCAAGGCTTGCGGCAGTAAGAATAAGGCAGATAATCTCAAGTGAGGAATATACAGATCCGCACACAGGTGAGTCACGCCCCTACCGTTATTGCGATTTTGCAATACTGCACCATTCACCGCGTAATATTGCAAGCCATTTTGTAAAAACCCTGGCAAGCGAAGGTATACCTGCTCTGTCAGACCATTCGGGCGATTACTTTGATGCTGTAGAAGTACAGATTTTCATGAATCTGCTTCGAATAATCGACAATCGCAGACAGGATATACCCCTCGTGAGCGTACTTCGTTCCGTAATCGGCGGATTTACAACAGAAGAGCTTATCCGTTTAACTTCAACATACCGTGATGCAAGCAAGAATGAAGCTGTAATCGATGCACTCATAAAGGCTTCATGTGATGACACCTTGCTCGGAAACAAGAGCCGTAAACTTCTTCAAAACATCGAGGCATGGCGCTATGAGAGCAAGCTTTTAAATCTTCCCGAATTTTTGAATATGCTTCTTGACGAAACGCATTTTTACGAGTTTGTCTGTGCATTGTCGGGCGGTGATGTGCGTTCCAATAACCTTGATGCACTCATCACCCGTGCTCAAAGCTTTACATCAAACGGTGCACGCTCGCTTTCCGCGTTCATAGCATACATGGACAAGGCAAGCACGCACTCAAACGAAAGTCCCGTTATGAAGAGCAACAGCGATGTTGTTTCGGTGCTTTCAATTCATAAGAGCAAGGGGCTTGAATACCCCGTTGTTATACTTGCAGGTCTTGATGCAAGGTTCAACGAGACGGACAGCAAAAGCCCACTTCTCACAGACGGCGAGCTCGGTATAGGTATTTGCCCCGTAGTAAACAACACAAGGCTCGATACAATTTACAGGCGAAGCATACTTTCAAAGCTTCACAAGAAAAACATTGCAGAGCGTATGAGGCTTTTATATGTTGCAATGACACGTGCAAAAGAACAGCTCATACTCATAGGTGCAGTTGATAATGTTCAAAAGCGTTACAGCGAGGCTTCAAAGGTACTTACCCCAACAAGGGCACTTTATGCACACTCATTCCTTGACTGGCTCATGTACTTAAACATACAGCCCCACATACACATGGCACAGTCGATTTCACTTTCAGACAACGAGCTTGACGAGAGCGAATACAAGCGTTTTGCATCACAGGCTTCGTTGAGCTTGCCCAATGACAGCATATCACCCTTTGCATGGACATATCCGTATATTGAGGCAACAACAATTCCTGCAAAAATAAGTGTATCATCACTTAGCGACAATCCTGTTTCAAAGCGTACAGTCCCCTATTTTGCAGTAAATACTTCTGCGAATACGGCACTGAAAAAGGGAACTGCAACACACAGCGTGATGGAGCTCATCTCGATAAAGCTCCACACCCAAGAGAGCGTAAAGCAGGAATTGGAAAATCTTGTGCTTTCGGGCTATATGCTTAAAGAAGATGCGGAAAGCGTAAACATTGCTTCGATAGTCGGCTTCTTTGAGAGCGATATAGGAAAACGTCTTTGTGCTTCAAAGCGTGTTGAGCGAGAGCTCAAGTTCAACCACCGCATATCCGCTTCAAGCGTTCTTGATATAAAGGACGGTCAAAGCGACGAAAAGATACTCCTGCAAGGTATGATCGACTGTGCGTTCATTGAGGATAACGAATGGGTATTGATTGATTACAAGACGGATTATGTTGCATACCCTTCTGAAAAATTCGAGGCAGCAAAAAAGCATGAAAAGCAGCTTTCACTCTATGAAGATGCACTTTCCACGCTTACGGGAATTCCCGTTAAGGAAAAATATATTTACTTCCTCCGCCTGCATGACGGCGCTGTAAAGCTTTGATGCTCTACTCTATATTCCCTTTATCAAAGCGAATATAATCACTCGGATCAACGGGCAAGTCCCCCTTGTAAAGTTCAAGGTGCAGGTGGCTTTCGTCCCCACATTCACTTATGGCGGTATCGCCAACATAGCCTATAACATCACGTTTTTTTATGAGCTGTCCCTCTTTAACGGGCGGCTCTTCTTTTAAGTTCGCATACACGCTCATCATGCCGTTTTCATGCACAAGCACAACACTGACACCCAAAAGGTCATCGGTATATACGTTTTCAATATGTCCGTTTTCAAGTGCACGAACTTCGCTCCCCTTTGGCGAGGCTATGTCTACCCCACAATGTGTCATCCACTGCGAAAGTGTACGCGAAAATATAAGGCTGTCAACGGCATAGCCCCATATAACCTCACCGCTTACGGGAGATACAAGCTTTTCGCCTGCATTGCTTTTCTTTTCAGGCGCTTGTGTAAAATCGGGCATGAGCGTAGGTATCGGTGCAAGAGTTTGCGTCTTTAACGCTTCGTCAACTGCCTGACTTAAGTTTTGGTCCTTATTTGCTGATACATCAAGCACCTCCTGAGTAGGAATCACGTGCATATCAATTTGTGATGCTTCATGGGTGGGAGCTTCCCCGCCATCCGTTCCGTTTTTAAATACGAGTAGGGACACAAGTCCGACACCCAGCAGTAAAGCTATCGATAAAACATAGCCCTTTCTTTCACGGCAAAATGACATAAAATTGCCTTTTATTCTCTTTAATCTCTTTGACATGGTATTTTTTCTTGCCAATTTAACTCACCTCGAAGCTATTATTACCAAAAAGGTTTGATTTCAACCATTATTCACACTGATTTCTTAATTTATGTGTTATAATGTGGTATAATCGAAGCAGTAAAAAAACATATAAGGCTATCA
The DNA here is from genome assembly GCA_017407205.1 of Clostridia bacterium. Lineage (GTDB taxonomy): Bacteria > Bacillota > Clostridia > Christensenellales > CAG-138 > RGIG3096. Next base: position 81,268 of record JAFQXA010000016.1, on the reverse strand, counting down.
AGGAGCTGTATTTCATGAAAAAATGTTCAGTCGGCGGTCAGGCCGTAATGGAAGGCGTAATGATGCGTGCACCAAAAGGCATCGCACTTGCAGTAAGAAAGAGCGACGGCACGATAGTAACAGATTATAAGCCCCACGTTTCAAAAGCAAAGAAAGGCACTTTCTTAGGCTTGCCCATTGTTCGCGGTGTTGTTTCATTTGTAGATTCACTCGTTATCGGTATGCAAACGCTTACCGACTCTGCAAAAATTGCCGGAGAAGACATATTCGAAGAAGAGCCCTCAAAGTTTGAAAAGTGGCTTTCTGAAAAGCTTGGCAAGTCTGTAGAAACCATAGTCATGGGCTTTGCCGTTATTTTCGCCGTTGCTTTGAGCGTCGGTCTTTTCTTCTTCCTGCCCACACTCATAAGCTCACTCGTGTTCGGCGCAGAATACGCAGGTCCCAAAATCTGGCGCAGTCTTACTGAGGGCGGCGTTCGCCTTATAATCTTTATCGGCTACATTCTCTTTTGTGCACTTATTAAAGATGTTCGCCGTGTTTTCATGTATCACGGTGCAGAGCATAAGACAATAGCTTGCTATGAAGCAGAAGAAGATCTGACTCCCGAAAACGCAAAGAAGCACTCAAGATTGCATCCAAGATGCGGAACCAACTATATGTTCCTCGTAATGGCAATATCAATTCTGTTCTTTGCGGCAATAGATTTTGGTAATTCGTTCATTGTTCGCTTTGCTACAAGGCTTCTTTTCCTGCCATTTGTTGCAGGCTTTTCATACGAGGTTTTGCAGTTTGCAGCAAAACACGAGAACATATTTACACGCATTATCCGCGCGCCCGGCATGGCACTTCAGTACATAACAACAAAAGAGCCTACGGATGATATGATAGAGGTCGCAATCGCTTCCTTCAACCTTGCTATGTCCTCCATGGAAGATGACTTTACTCCCCCCTGTTGCTCAACAGGCAACGAAGAAAAGAAAGAGGCATGAGCACATTTTCACAACTTTTTAAAGACGCAGCAAACGCACTTTCTCCGATTTTCGGGGAAAGTGCGACTTTTGAAGCACGGCTTCTTTTGTGTCACTTTTTCGGTATTGATGAAAGCAAGCTTTTACTTAACATGAACGAAGAAGCCGGCGAAGAAAATGCAATGCTTTTTTGTGATGCTGTAAACAGGCGTTTACACCATACCCCCATTCAGTACATACTCGGCAGGTGGGAATTTATGGGGCTTCCCTTTTTCGTAAATGAGAATGTACTTATACCAAGGAGTGATACGGAAACGCTTGTTATAAAAGCTCTTGATTTTGCAAAAGGGCTTGACACATTTTCACTCCTTGACCTGTGCTGCGGAAGCGGAATAATCGGGCTTGCAATAAAAAAACTTGCAAAAGCGAACGTTGACTTAACGCTTGCAGACATAAGTGATGATGCGCTTTCTTTGAGCAGAAAAAATGCAGACTCACTTTCGCTTGATGCACAGATTATAAAAACCGATATGTTTTCAAACATTCAAAAAACATACGATTTCATAGTTTGCAATCCGCCGTACATACAAACGGATGTTATAAAAACGCTTGACGAGGAAGTGAAAAAAGAGCCTCACCTCGCACTTGACGGTGGAAGAGACGGGCTTGACTTTTACCGTATTATTTCAGGAGAATACAAAAGATTTTTGAATGCAGGCGGAAAAATGCTTCTTGAAATAGGTTACGACCAAGGCGTGTCCGTATCTTCACTTTTTGAAAAAAGCTTTGTCATAAAAGACCTGTCGGGCAACGACAGAGTAGTGGTGGTGGAAAACTCATGAAAAAATCATTGTTGATTATCACGCTTTGTGTGCTTTTCGTGCTTGCAATTTTTGTTACTGCATTTGCTTTGCAGCTGTTGTCAGCTCCAAGCTCGAAGCAGGATGTTTCGGTGTCCGCGACAACGATGCCGACAGTTTCAGTAACCGCTGAGCCTACCCCCTCTCCTACTCCCTCTCCTACGGATTGTGTGGCGACTTTTGGCTTTGTCGGTGATATTCTGATGATGAAAAGCCAGATTGCGACCGCTAAGAAAGACGACGGCACATATGACTTCACACGCAGTTTTGAGCCCATGAGAGAGCTCTTTTCGAGTGTAGATGTTATGGTCGGCAATTTCGAAGGCACATTTGGAGGCGAGGAGTATGCATATACTCAAAACATTGGCGATCCCCGTCCGCCGACTCCCGATAATCCCAACCCATCAAGTCCTTTTCAGGAGTTCAGCTCACCCGATGAGCTTGCAGAAAACCTCAGAGAGCTTGGCTTTGATGTTTTGACAACAGCTAACAATCACAGTTTGGACCGTGATATAGGCGGGCTTTACAGAACAATTGAAACCATAAAAAATGCAGGCATTTTGAGAACGGGCACATTCCTTTCACAGGAGGACAGGGAAACTCCACTCATTATTGATATAAACGGCATAAAGGTGGGCATTGTTTGTGCGACCGACAGTATAAACGGCTATAATGACCGCTTGTCCTCAACTGAGCGTGATTATGCTGTTGCAAGGCTTTATCAGAATCCCGAGTTTTTTGCAAAAGACATATCCGCTTGCAGAGAGGGCGGTGCAGAGTTTATAATAGCTTGTGTGCATTGGGGCGATGAATATGAGAATGTTCAGGACAGCACGCAGGAAAGAACGGCGCGTGAGCTCATAGAATACGGCGTTGATGCGATAGTCGGCTCACACCCACATGTGGTACAGCCAATCAAATGGATCCAAGCTACTCGTGACGGCGAGGAAATAAGCGTTCCCGTAATTTACTCGCTTGGCAATTTTATCTCCAATATGTCACCCGACCTTACGCATTACGGTCTCTTTCTTTCAATGGAGCTTACAAAAAACGCTCAGACACAGAAAGTAAGCGTTACAGAGCTTAAATATTTACCTGTTTACTGCCTTCGCCAGTCCCTTTCAACAGGCGAGCGTTTGCATCAGACACTCCCCTGTTATTCAGACATTTCACGCATTACGCCCTTTGAAGAGCTATCCTCAAAGGAGGAACGCAATATAGAAAAATGCCGTGAACACATTTTAAAGGTATGCGGAACAGATAATGCCAAAATTATGGACTAAATAAAATTTAAAGGATTTTTTATGCTTAACAAACTCAAAAACATAAAAGCAAGATACGACGAGCTTACAGAGTTTCTTTCATTGCCCGATGCGATGAACGATTACTCAAAGTGGCTTGAGATGACAAAAGAGCATGCACAGCTTGAGGATATAGTTGCAACATACCTGCGTTTTGAAAAGAACGCGCAAGAGCTTGCTGACTGCAAAGAATTGCTTGCAGAAGCAGATGCCCAGATGCGTGAGCTTATAAATGAAGAGCTTCACGAGCTTGAGGCAGAATCCGAAGCATTGACCGAGGAATTAAAAATTCTCCTCCTGCCCAAGGACCCGAATGATGACAGAAACGTAATCATCGAAATACGCGCAGGCACGGGCGGTGACGAGGCTGCTCTTTTTGGTGCGGATTTATTGCGTATGTACTTGCGCTATGCAGAGCGTAACGGTTTTAAAACGGAAATCTTAAATGATAACATGACCGAGATGGGCGGCGTAAAGGAAGTTTCGCTTTCACTTTCGGGCAAGGGCGCATACTCACGCATGAAGTATGAAAGCGGTGTCCACCGCGTTCAGCGTGTTCCCGAGACCGAGTCCCAGGGCAGAATTCACACAAGTGCTGCGACGGTTGCCGTAATGGTTGAAGCGGACGATGTCGAAGTTGAGATAAACCCCAATGATTTACAGATAGATACATACAGAAGCGGCGGTGCAGGCGGTCAACACGTTAACAAAACAGAGAGTGCTATCCGCATAACACATATTCCCACCGGTCTTGTTGTTCAGTGCCAGGATGAGCGCAGTCAGCACAAGAACAAGGACAAGGCAATGCGTGTTTTAAAGAGCCGTCTTTTTGACCTCTATGCACGCGAGCAGGCAGAAGCTGCCGCACAGGACAGAAAGAGCATGGTTGGAAGCGGTGACAGAAGCGAACGCATACGCACATATAATTTTCCTCAGGGAAGAATTACCGACCATCGCATAAACATGACGCTTTACCGCCTTGACACATTCCTTGACGGTGATATGGACGAAATAATCGACGGCTTGATTCTTGCACAAAGAACAGCACAATTATCGGGAGAAAGCGATTGAACACCCTTTACTTCAATGCAAACAATGATTTTATACCAACCTGCTCTGATATAATTCGTGCAGGTGGTCTTGTTGCGTTTCCGACAGAGACGGTTTACGGACTCGGTGCAAACGGGCTTGACGGCAATGCTGTAAACGGTATTTTCAAGGCTAAGGGAAGACCAAACGACAATCCCCTCATACTCCACATTGCAGATAAGGAAATGCTTTATTCGCTTTGGGAAAGCGTCCCCGACACGGCATTGAAGCTTATCGATGCTTTCTGGCCGGGACCTTTGACGCTTATATATAAAAAAAGTGCTCGTGTTCCAAGTGAGGTCACGGCTTCGCTTGATACTGTTGCTGTCCGTATGCCAAAGCACGATGTCGCACTCAAGCTTATAGAAGAGGCAGGTGTGCCCGTAGCCGCACCGAGTGCAAACATGAGCTCTCGCCCAAGCCCTACTTCATTTGAGCATGTGCTTCATGACATGGACGGCAAGATAAACGCAATAATAGACGGCGGCAAATGTGCCTGCGGTGTTGAATCAACAGTTCTCTCCCTTGTCGGTACGCCTACAATTTTGCGCCCCGGTGCGATAACTCCCGCGATGATTGAGAGCGTAATAGGCAAGGTGGAAATTGCAAGCGCCGTTCTTTCACCGCTAAAGTGCGACGAAAAGGTTTTGTCACCGGGACTTAAATACAAGCACTACGCTCCCGATGCCGAGGTTATAATAGCTTCGGGAAGCCCAAAAGAGGCATCCGAAAAGATAAAAGCATTGTTTTATGAGTATACTTCATCCGGGAAAAAATGCATAATTTTCTCAACGCTTTCATCGTTTCCCTTTTATGAAGACCTTCCCTGTGTTACAATAGGGGACAGCAGTAATCCTATTTCCATGTGTGCGAATTTGTTTTCACTTCTTCGCGAGCATGGGAGCAAATATGACTGTATATTGACAGAAGCCATCGAAAGTACTGATGAAGGGCTTGCATACATGAACAGGCTGCTTCGTGCTTCGGGATTTAAGGTCATTTAGGTGATAAAATGAAAACGGTACTTTTTGTATGTACGGGCAACACGTGCAGAAGCCCTATGGCGCACGCCATTTTCGCTCGTGAAATCGAGCGCAGGAACTTAAAAGATAAGCTCACGGTAAAAAGTGCCGGTCTGTTTGCAGACTCATCGCCCATGTCCCACGGTGCAAAATCTGCACTTTCACGGCTTGGGATAAACAGTTTTTCACACGTGTCCGTGCAGATTGATGATGATATAATAAAAAATGCAGACTTTATACTTTGCATGACGAGGCAGCACAGAGCATACCTGAACACAAAAAATGCTTACACGCTTCATGAGTTCATCGGCACTTGCGGTGATGTTTTGGACCCCTATGGCGGTGACGATGAAGTTTACTATGAAACAGCACTTGTTATCGAGGAGCTTGTTATGAAAATTGCCGATAAAATCGAGGAATCATTATAATATATAAAACCTGACGGAGGAAGAATTATGAAAATTGCTATTGCAAGCGATCACGGTGGATTTGAGTATAAACAAACGCTTATCCCCTATCTTACATCACTTGGCTATGAAGTTGTTGACATGGGCTGTTACAGCACGGACAGCATAGATTATTCAGACTATGCTTTCCCTCTTGCAGAAGCCGTTGCAGACGGTACTGTCGAAAAAGGCATTGTAATTTGCGGTACGGGTATCGGCGTGTCCATATGTGCAAACAAGGTCAAAAACATTCGCTGTGCACTTTGCACGGACCCGCTCATGGCAAAGCTCACACGCGAGCATAATGACTCGAATGTGCTTGCACTCGGCGGCAGAATAATCGGCATAGAGCTTGCAAAAGAAATCGCTTCCACATGGCTTTCCACCCCTTTTTCGGGCGATGAACGCCATGCACGCAGAATCGAAAAAATATCCGCATATGAAAACGAAAAATAATGTGATATAATATACTTTAACAACAAATTGGAGGAAAGATTATGAAAGACGCAACCAAGTGTTTGCATTCAGGTTATACACCCGGCAATACGGAGCCGAGAGTAATGCCCATAGTTCAGAGTACGACCTATGTTTATGACTCAACAGAAGAAGTAGCGGCTGTTTTTGACGAGCCGACACGCTCACTCATATATTCAAGATTCGCAAACCCGACAGTTATGGCTGTTGAAAGAAAGATTGCAGAACTTGAGGGCGGTGTAGGTGCAATGTGCACGACCTCAGGTCAGGCAGCAAGTATGCTTTCAATCCTCAACATCTGCGATGCAGGTGACAGCTTTATAAGCACAAGCGAAATTTACGGCGGTACTGTTAACCTCTTTGCATTCACATTCAAGAAGATGGGTATTGAGTGCATATTTGTTGACAAGAACGCAACTGATGAGGAAATCAGCAAGGCTTTCAAGCCCAACACAAAGGCAGTTTTCGGCGAAACAATCGCAAACCCTGCATTGTCCGTTCTTGATATCGAGCGTTTTGCACGCATAGCTCACGAGCACAATGTTCCCCTTATAGTTGACAATACATTTGCAACCCCCATACTCTGCAAGCCCTTTGACTTTGGTGCTGATATAGTAATTCACTCAACAACCAAGTATATGGACGGTCACGCTGTTCAGGTTGGCGGTGTTATAGTTGACAGCGGTAATTTCGACTGGACAAAGGGCAACTTCCCCGGCATCACAGAGCCCGACGAGTCATACCACGGCATTTCCTACATTGACACATACGGTAAGGCTGCTTACATCACAAAAGCAAGAATGCAGCTCATGCGCGACTTTGGTGTATATCCTGCTGCTCACTCTGCGTTTTTGCTCAATTTAGGTCTTGAAACACTTTCAGTCAGAATGAAGCAGTATTGCGAAAACGCTTTGAAGGTTGCAAAGTATCTTGAACAGCACGAGAAAGTTGAAAGCGTTACATACCCCGGTCTTGAGAGCGATGCAAGCTATGAGCTCGGCAAGAAATACCTCAAGGGTTCAAGCGGTGTTATCTCATTCGTTATAAAGGGCGGTAAGGAGGCAGCAATGCGCTTCATGAACTCACTTGAGCTTGCTTCAAACGAAGTTCACGTTGCAGACATTCGCACCTGTGTTCTTCACCCTGCAAGCGAAACTCACCGTCAGCTTACTGACGAGCAGCTTGTCGCCGCCGGCATCGAGGGCGGTATGATTCGCTTCTCCGTAGGTCTTGAAGATGTTGACGATATCTTGGCAGACATAGAAAAAGGCTTTGCAAAGGTATAAAGTATAATCACACAGTTAATATTCAAAAGCCATTGGTTATTCCGATGGCTTTTATTTTAATCAAGAGCTTCAATATTTTGCTTGCATATCAGACAAAAGCATCGGTGATATCCTCAACCTCCCTTATGTAAAGGGAAGGATTGTTATGTAAAATCACGATAAAACTCCGCTTTGTGAAGCGGAGTTTTACTTAACTTATTCAATATTCACTATAAGTTATAACTTCAAAAAAGCGTGCCCTTTTACGGGCACGCTTTTTGGTTAGTTTATCTCAAGTATGAGAAGTACCATGTGGAGATATTCTTGAATATGCTCTTTGATACTGTCTCAAAGTTGAATACGGAGGTTGACTTTATAGTCTTACCGTTTTCGTATTCAACACCGCCGATGATTACGATTGTCTCGCCATCATTTTCTTCAGCCTTTACCTTATTCGTGTATGCAATTGCTGCATCGATAAGCTGCTGGTCTGCGTCAATTGCAGCTGTTGTGTTCTTGCCCGCAACGATCTTGATATCCGTGATGGACAAGATTGCATCTGTAGCGCTTACGTTTGTGATAATAACAGTTGCTGTGTATGTGCCGTCCGAATTTGCTACAACCTTCAAACCGTTTGTGATGTTGTAATACATATTCATTGCACTTGTGAGCTTCTGCGTAAGCGGAACCTCAACGCCTGCTGATGTAGCAGTAAAGGTTACCTCCTGACCATAGGGTGACTTAGCACCAAGCTGTATTGACGAGGGCAATTCGCTTGTTGTGATGCTGAATGTCAAAGTCTGGTTCTTACCGAGGTAAAGCTCGTTGTTAGGACCAAGCTCGTAAGCATCACTTCTTGCTGTTACAGCTGCCGTACCGTCAATAAATACTGCATTTGATATTTCTTCGCCCGATTCAGCTGCGAACAAGAGAGGTCTTATCTCGTAAATCATCGGGTTAAGCTCATTATGCGTATTGTATGCATTATGTGCAGCCTGTGCATCAGCATCGTCATCAGCGATGGGATTGTAAATTCTGATACCGTCAACATAGATTGTCTGCGGTTCTGATTCAGAGCCGAATGCAAACAATTCTACCTTGTATGTACCGTGTGTATCAGTTTCCCATGAAAGTACGGGGATCTGATAAAGTGAACCACTCTTGTAAACCGTGTCAACAACCTTCTGGGAAATGATCTTGCCTGTCTTTACATTTGTTATTCTGTAAAGCATCTTACCGCTCGTTGTTGTTGTTCTGCTTACGATATCAAAGCCTGTGCCGTTGAATACGAAGGACATTGCAGCACTGTTTGTATTTGTACTTGTGCTTACCAATACCTTTGTTGAGCCGTTACTGTCGCCTGTATCATCGCCGTATGAAGAATCATAGCCGTACAATTCGCCGTTGCTTGACTGGAATTCATCCTGCGGTGTGCCGATTGTTGTCCAGTTACCGTTGAAGTAAATTCTCGTTGCATTTTCAGACTCTGTACCTGTTGCAAATGTGTCTTCATAGTATACGTTTGTAGCCGGCATTATCCACAATGCTGAAGGCGAGTAAAGGTTATTGTTGCCTGCCTGTATCCAGCAGAAGAGACGTTCGTTACCGTTTAAGAACTGAGTCATTTCATACTGAACCTTACCGTCAACTATTGAAGCGTTACCGTAAAGACCTGTTACCTCTGTTTCAAGTGTGGGCTTTATCAATGTTGTAGCGCCAAGGGGTACGCTGTATGTTTCCGTATCACCCGTTGCTGCAAGAATTTCGTTGCCTGCAACATTGAGCTTGAGGTCATTCTTTACGTTCTTAGAACTATAAGTAGTCGGAACCGACTGCAATGTTACGCTATTCGGCAATGTTCCGTTATCAGCATAGTAAGCAAGTACACGCGTGAACATCAAAAGTGCTGCTTCATATGTCATCTGACCTGAGTAACCGGTTACGGGGAAGCCGTTTGCATTTGAATCAGTTGTCGGATAGCTTGCTGATGCACCTGCACAGCCCGTTGTTGCACCGCCGCCTGTTGTTACATAAACTGTCTGACGGATTGCATAGTTCATGTAGAACGCCTTTGTTGCAGTTGTAGGTGTTGCCCCATTCTGCTTCAAGTCGTAGTTAGCAACAAGTGTAGGCTGGCCGTAGTTATAATCAGCCTTCTTATATGTTGCAGTTGTTTTATTATTATAAATATCCTGAATAGCCTGTGCACATATGATGTAGTAGTTCGGCTGAGTTACTGTTACACGGTCAACAGTAATACCACTTTCATAGAAAGGTGTATTATTTGTATAACCTGCCAAAGCCGTCTTTGCTGCCTGTGCAACTTCTGCAATAGTGAAGATATTGTCAGGCGCGGGCGTGGGTGTCGGAGCCTGTGTCGGTGTAGACGTAGGAGCCTGTGTCGGCGTCGTCTTGGGTGTGGGTGTGGGAGCCTTTGTCGGTGTGGGCGTGGGAACTATTGTTTGTCCCGGAGCAGGAACATACTCAACAGCTGTTACCGCATCACCAACCGTGTTAAGTGCAAGACCTACGAGCTTCGGGTTCTGCATGATGTCATTCTTTGTAACATCAAGCTGTACCTTCTTATCAAAGTCAAGAACCATGAAGTCGTTGAGTGCACCCTGGTTATAAACAACTGCGAACGCTACATATGAGTTGTCGGGATTATCGTTTATAAGGAGTGTTGTCTTAGGCGTGCCGTTATCTACAACAGTTATGCTGCCGCCAGCACCTGTTGTAACCTGATATGAAGTATCGGGATTGTAAAGTGTGTAGCCTCTGGGGAGGTTATCACTTGCGTTGATTGCCTGACTGCCCGACGTCTGGAACAAATTCAATTCCTTGTTGATAGGGCCATAAACAACTACGCGTGCTTCCGTACCAACCGTCTGACCTGCAAAGTTAACAGGAATACCTGCCTGGTTAACGAGGTAGTATTCATAGTGCGTTACTGCACCGCCCCACGGGAGATTAGGTACGGGGAATACCTTTGTAACTTCATTACCGTCAATATTTGTATATGAAAGTGTTGCAACTTCGTTTGTATCATATACGCCCTGAGGACGCTCACCTTCCAATGAGCCCGTAAGATATACATTATATGTAAGTGTATATTCTTCCTCATTGATGACATCCATATTGCTTGTGAATGTTTCTGTAGCAAAATCATACTTTACATATTTACCGTTGATTGTGCCTGTCGAAGCATCACCGGTCCAGATATCACCGCTTACTGCTGAAGATGTAGCTGCGCCCTCTGCTGTCAACGTGATTGTTTCAAGCACTACGGGAGCCTTTGATGTATCACGGTTACCGACGTGAGCTTCTGTTACAACCTCACCGTTTATCGTTGCACCGATCATATCGCGCGTGATAATGCTGTACTGCCTCAAAACGATTGTGGGGTTAACAGTTGAAGTGCCGTTGTTGAAAGGTTCAAACTGCAAGTCGTAATCTTCACCCATTACGTCAACCAATTCTGTATCCGTAGCCGGGGGCAAAACATAGTTTGCAGCGATCTCTTCAAATTTTTCTACGAGGTTACCGCTATCTGCCATATAAATATGGTTTTCGTCAGTTGCGATACTTTCAATAACTTCTAAGCATTCTGCACCGGTGTAGAACATTACGGGGAAGTTAACCCATCTTGTCATATCTCCGTCCAAAATACTCGTAGCTGTTGAACCTGCAGCAACGTCAAGACCTACAACGTGAATTTCAGCATCATACTCTTCCTTTGATTTGTCAGAGTACATATGAGTTGCACTCATAACGCCACGTTTCATCATCTGAGCCTCTCCACCGTCAGTGCGGAAATACTGCTCATTTCCAAGGTTGTTTGTCATGGATGAATACATAAATACGTCTTCAAGAATGCGGTAATCAATGGTACTTGCAAACTTACCGTCTTGCGAAGTATTCTGCCAACGAGCATTATCATCAAGTCTTGCACCTGTTCTTGAAGCCACATCTACGGCTAAAGCACCGTACCAACGTGCGATAACCTTACTATAACCAACAGTTGAATTTCCACTTTCCTGACCGTACTTGTAGTTACTTTCAGTTCCTGTATATGTCAATCCACCGTCTGCAACGCCCCAATGGTTCCAAGTATGGTTGTCGTTATAGAAAGAGGGAGAACCGTCCGTCAAGAAGATGATAACGGCATCACGCGTTGCTCTTTCTTCAGCTGTTCTGCTTGCCAGATACTCATTTGCTTTTCTGAATGCATCGTCATAGTTGGTTGCACCGTCACCTTTATAATACGTGAAAGCAGTCTCTGAGCCGGCCTTTATTTTGCTTATATCATTTGTAAAGTCTTGAAGCTGCTTTGCGTAATAGTTAAAGGAAACAAGAGCTATGCGGTTGTTTGACGCTTCACCTGTATATTTATTGGGTGCCAAAACTATATCCGCAAAAGCATCAACAGCTGTCCAGGAAGCCATAGCCTTGGGTGCAGCCGCGGTACTTGTCTGTATTGAACCGTTGTACTCCCAAAGAGACTTTGAGTTATCCAGAATCATTACAAAGTCTGTATACTGGCGCATACCAATACCCTTGGCACCGAGTTCAACTTCACCAACACCTGTGTTTTCCCAGTTGATGCCCTTTGCCGTCTTTGTAATAGCAATTGAACCTTCTTCGGGGTACAAGGGATCGTCACTTGAAAGCTTGGGTGCTTCTTCTTCTTCTTCCAAAAGCGTAACCGTAGGGTTTGAAACTTCCTTATATACTGTCATATAGGAAGGACGCATGAAGTGTAGAAATGATGAGAAAGCATCGGGAAGTGAAGATACTACTTCTGCTTTATAGTTATTGTCAGTTGATGCAGGACTGCTGTAATCATTATAGAGGAGAGTGTACTGATAAAGTTTACCGTCACCGTCAATATCAGTGCCTCTGTCATAGAAGTCGCCCTGGAAAGAACGCAAGCCGGGGCCTACGATATTGTCGTTTGTACCGCCACTCTTAAGCTGCGTGAATACTATTCTTGAGGGTGAGAATACGAAGCGATCACTGTATCTGCCGTCAGTATAGCGGATATAAGATGTTCTGTAATAGTAATTACTGCGCCACCATGCAAAGAGGAAGAGACCATCTTCAAAATCAACTGCCGTGTCAGCAGAGGGCAAGGAGCGAACGTCTGCATCCCTGTTTGATGCACGGGGGATTACCAACATACAATCTGCATACGGTTTTGCACCATCCTGATATATGTTGTTGGGAATAGGTAAGGGAATATTAGCCTCATTAGGATCAACCGCCGGAGGAGGTGTGGGAACAGTTGCCGAAGGTGCTGCTGTTGCAGTAATGTTTGTTGTGTACTTACCTACTCTTATTGATGCGCTTGCAGGAAGTGAACCGTTCTTTGCATAGTATGCAAGTGCTCTTGCAAAGACCAACCAGTGACGTACATAGGAAACCCAACCAGTGCTGAAAGTAACCGATGTCGTACCCGATGTTGCTGTAGGCGTGGCGTATATACCATTACTTGCATAGTTCAAAACTGCATTATTGCCGTTAGTAACAAACCAAGTATATGAACGGTTTACCAAGTTCATATACTGATCTTTAGTGATAGCATCTTCACTACCCTTTGTGATAGTACCGTTAGCTGCCATGTTGGTTGTACTGGAACCCGTTGTAATGTATTCCCACTTAAATGTAGAGGTAGTTGTAGCGCTGGTATTAAGAGCCTTAAGAGCAAGGGTCATCAAATGGTACAACTCATACTGGGTTACAGTTACGTTACCTATTTTTGTTGTAGCACTTGTAAGGTTTGCAAGTGTACCGTTGCCTGCATAAGCTATATTAGCCTTGAGTGCAGCATCTGCTATCTGGCGAGCAGTAAAAGTAGTGGAATAGTAGACGCCAGTTTCATATGTCCACGTACCGGCACCTGCAGTAGTAGTACTTGACTTATATGTACCTGCACCACTATCAATGTATGCGTTGGCGGGAAGGCTATAGGAACCGCTTGTATACATATCGGACAAAATTCTTGTATACAAGGGGCCCATTGCCCAGTGCGACCAAACCTCACTTTTGGATGTCATTACCTCATTGGACTGGGGTTTATTACTGTTTGTAGGAGCGTACGATATATCCGTCGTTGCCCATTTAACATAATTCGCCTTGGATGCCGTTGTGTTGCTGTCGGAGAAATAATGACCACCTGTAGGAGCTACATATGATGAATCATACGCGATTATCGTATTCTTTGTGCCGCTGCCGTTGAGTTGAACAACAGCCTTTGCCATCATCATATAGAAATCTATATAATCCATGCTTGTGCCCGCAACAGTAACTGTTGTGGGATTCTGAGTCATATAATAGCCCTGTTTTTTTACAATATAGTTTGCAGCCTGTGCAATCTGTTCAATTGTAAACTCGTTAAGACCGGTTTGTACGGGCTTTTGCCAGAGATATGTGCCGTTAGTATAGGGGGAAACAGGATACTGACGAAGCATAAGCGTATCAATAGCGTAGTTTGTAACATTTGTCAAGCCTTTGTATGACGTGGGGTTAAGCTTGAAATACTTACCTTCATCCACGGTTGTATTACCCTGGAGATAGTATCTGTTATTAGCATTCTGGATATAGGAAGCAACAGCCGTTGCATCGCCTGCTGCGGTTGTGCTTGAGGAGAAATACCACTTGCTGTAGTTTGTAAGAGCAGTTCCATCCGCTTTGGTGATTTCATAAATGCCATCGCCATTTAATGTACCAAGCTGTGTTACTCTTGCTTCAACAGCATTGGCTGCGCTGCCCTGGATGCTCCCGTCAGCCTGAGTAGCAGTAAATACCTTAGGCGTATCGTCGCCTTCATAAACGATGAGATACTTAGCAGAAGTATCATCAATATCGTCCACCTTCTGGTAGTATGTACCGCTGAGCTGCTGCGTTGCCTTTGAAGAAGCAGACTTATCTTCTGTTTCAACAGCTTCAACGCCGTCATTAGTTGCACCTACAGTTACCTTTTCATTCAAAGCTTCTTCCGTCTGAGCCATTGTGCCAAACGGGAACAAGCCGAGAACCATGATAACTGCGAGCATGATAGAAATAAACCTTTTCATTCCGTCCATCTCCTATAAAAAATTTATTCTTATGGTGAAACCGCTTTCGCGGTATAAAATAAAGTAACTTTACCCTGCCCTGTTTGCTGTTCAAAGACGGCAAACACAAGTGGGCACTTTTCCACCTATAAATATACTCTTGTATTATACAGCAATTAAATCAAAAAGAAAACACTTTTTTAACATTGTAATCATTTTCCAATCATTATTTTTTCTTATGTTCTTTGTCATTATTAAATTGTTTTATAATATGGGATTCTATCACATGCTTACTTTCGTGAAGTTATAAGTAATATTGAATAATTAAAAAGTGCTGTATGGAAAAACTCCGCTTTTTCAAAAGCGGAGTTTTAACATCACTTATTCAATATTACTTATAACTTCATTTATTCATCAGCCAATCTGATATGTCCACAATCTTTACACCCTCATACTGATATTCATCGTGGTAAGTACGTGCAATGACCATTTTCGGATAGGCATCATTAATTTTGAGCAATGGCGCAACTTCACGCTCAAAGGTCTTTTCATCTGTAATATTGTCGGATATTTGAATATAGATTTTTTCATTACGCTTAATTGCCACAAAATCAATTTCTTTTTTATAAAGCACACCGACATATACCTCATAACCTCTGCGCAGCAGTTCCACGGCAACTATATTTTCAAGCACTCTGCCATAATCCATATTTTTTGTGCCGAGCTTCGCATAGCGGAAAGTATGATCGCTTAAATAATATTTATCATTAGCAGAAAGATACTTTTTGCCTTTGATATCGTATCTGCGAACTTTATAAAAAGCAAAAGCATTACAAAGATATTGCATATACGAGCTGACAGTCGTGTGATTTACCTTCTCCATAGCAACACTCAATGCATTTGTGATATTTCTTGCAGAAGAAAGATTAGAAATATTATCCATTAAGAAATCCACAATTTTATCCATAAGCTGAGTGTTTCGGATTTTATATTTTCTGCGGATATCCCGAACTATTAATGTATCAAACACTTCGGCAATATAGTCATATTTTGCTTCTTGATCCTTATAAAGATAAGAACCTGCCATGCCGCCCTCAAGTACAAACTTATCAAACGCGACATATTTATCAGTGTACTCAAAATACTGCAAATATTCACTGAAAGAGAACGGATACACTTTAATTTCAAAAGTTCTTCCGGTAAATAAAGTTGCAAGATCAGAACTTAAAAGGAATGCATTAGAACCCGTGATATAAATGTCATACTTTTCTGAAGCATGCAAGCCGTTAATTGCTTTTTCAAAGCAATCGCACATCTGCACCTCGTCTATAAAGACAAAGTTCTCCTTACCCTCTGCATATTGAGAGTTGATATAATCGTATAAAGGACGATATTCAAGTAAATGTTCATATTCAGGGAAATTAAAATTGATGTGAATAATATTGTTATTGGGAATGTTTTTCACAATGTATTCTTTGAAAGCATCAAGCAGTTTGGATTTGCCCGCTCGGCGCACGCCGGTAATAACTTTAATATCGGGCGTGCCGATAACATTAATCATTTTATCCAAATACTGTTTTCGTTCAATCAATTTCATGAAATCACCTCACAATAATATTATGCCACCTCTATTCACCAAAATCAACATTTTTTCATTTTTGGCTAATAGAACGTCACTTGCGTGAAGTTATAAGTAATATTGAATAATTAAAAAGTGCTGTATGGAAAAACTCCGCTTTTTCAAAAGCGGAGTTTTAACATCACTTATTCAATATTCACTATAAGTTACAACTTCAAATCAATATTCGCCCTTTAAATATGCTTCCTGTTCGGGAGTCAATACATCAAGTCCAAGTCCCATAGCATCTATTTTGAGCATTGCAACTTCATGGTCAATTTCTTCGGGGATATCGTAGAGCTTGTTTTCAAGCTCTTTGCCATGCTGTGCGAGGTAACGGGCTGACAATGCCTGGATTGCAAATGACAAGTCCATGATATCGGCAGGGTGACCGTTGCCTGCAACGATATTTACGAGTCTGCCGTCTGCCAATACGTTTATGATTCTGCCGTCTTCAAGTTCATAACCCTCGATGAAGGGCTTGCGCTCCGTAACGCTCTTTGACATCTTGCGAAGGTCGTTTTTATTGAACTCAACATCGAAATGGCCTGCGTTTGCTACCATTGCGTTGTTCTTCATTACCTTGTAATGTCTTTCTGTTATAACATCCTTACAGCCTGTTGCCGTGATGAAGATATCACCAAGCTTTGCAGCCTCGTCCATCGTCATAACGCGATGACCGTCCATAGCTGCTTCAAGTGCGCGGTAGGGGTTAACTTCTGTTACGATGATGTTAGCACCCAAGCCCTTTGCACGGTTTGCAATACCGCTTGAGCAGAAACCATAGCCTGCTACAACAACGGTACGGCCTGTTACCATGTTGTTTGTTGTATACATTATAGCATCCCAGACGGACTGACCTGTGCCGTGACGGTTATCAAAGAGGTGCTTGCAGTTTGCATCGTTAACAGCCATCATGGGGAATGTCAATGTGCCTGCTTTCTCTCTTGCACGCAAGCGGTGGATACCGGTTGTTGTTTCTTCACAACCGCCGATGAGGTTAACAGCGTATTCGGGGTGCTTTTCTGTGAGCATTGCAACAAAGTCGCCACCGTCATCAATAATGATATGGGGGCAGAACTCCAATGTGCGGCGGATATGCTCTTCATATTCTTCTTCTGTTGCACCGAACCATGCATGAACTTCTACGCCAAGGCTATCAAGTGCTGCACAGATATCATCCTTTGTTGAAAGAGGGTTACTGCCTGTTACTACGACCTCTGCACCGCCTGCACGGAGCAAGAGTCCCAAATATGCAGTTTTTGCTTCAAGGTGAACACAAACTGCAATCTTCATACCCTTAAAAGGCTGTTCCTCTGTAAATCTCCTTTCGAGCTCGCGCAGACAGGGCATGAATTCTTTTACCCATGCAATACGCTTCAAGCCAAGGGGTGCAAGTGACGGATCTTTTATTGAACTCATAATAATTACCTCATTCTCTAAATCTTCAATGTAATTATGCCATAAAAACCTATGCTTTGCAAGTCATGAGAAATATTGTATTATATAGTTAACAACTTTATTGCGAGGTAATATAATGTTCGATATTCTTTTTTGTAATGCTGACATTTTGACGATGCGCGATGAAAACCGCACAGTATTAAACGGCTATGTATGTGTTGAGGGTAAGTACATAACATATGTAGGAAAAGACCTCCCCTCCGCCCCGTCAAAACGCACAATCGACTGCACGGGAAAAATCCTTATGCCGGGGCTCATAAACACGCATACGCACACGGCAATGTCGCTTCTTCGCGGATATGCTGACGATTATGCACTCAACGAATGGCTTTTTGACAAGGTATTTCCCGTTGAAGGCAGACTCACAGCAGAAGCTATCGAGGCAGGCGTTCGCCTCGGCTTTGCAGAGATGATAAGAACGGGCACAACATCAATTTCAGATATGTATTACTTCCAGCCCATGGCTGCACAGGTAGCACTTGACATGGGCATACGTGCATCATTCTGCAACGGTATAATTTGCTTTGATGCGGATTCATTTAATCCCGATGCAGACCGCGGAGTTCAGGAAACGATCACATTAAGCCGTGAGTTTCACAACGCAGGCAACGGAAGAATAAAAGCGGATGCTTCAATACACGCAGAATACACCTCATCACCCAAAATATGGCACTTTGTAAACAATCTTGCTGACAAGTACAATCTCAATATGCAGATTCATCTCAGCGAAACAAAGAGCGAGCATGAAAACTGCATAGAAAAATACGGCAAAACGCCCTCGCAGATACTTGCCGAAAACGGAGTTTTTGACAGAAAGACAATAGCCGCACACTGCGTATGGCTTTCAGATGATGATATGGACCTGCTTGCTCAAAAGGGTGTAAGCTGTGCACATAATCCGATAAGCAATTTAAAGCTTGCAAGCGGTATTGCTTCTGTTCGCAAGATGACAGACCATGGCATGAACGTAGCACTCGGCACGGACGGTTGCTGTTCCAACAATACGCATGATTTGTTTGAGGAAATCCGTGCAGCTGCACTTCTTGCAAAAGGTATCTCGTATGACCCGACAGCCTTGTGTGCATATGATGCGTTAAAGCTTGCAACGGTTAACGGAGCTTTGGCACAGGGCAGAGAAAACGAAGTCGGACGCATAAAAGAGGGCTTGGAGGCTGACATAATACTTCTTGACATGAACTCACCCATAACACGCCCCATGTATGACCCGATAAGTGCAGTAGTATACAGCGCAAGCGGCCGTGATGTATGCATGACGATGATACAGGGCAAGATTCTCTATGAGAACGGCGAGTACAAGACGGTCGATATAGAAAAAGCAATAAGCGATGCCGACGAGCTTGCCAAAAAAATCATAAGCGGAGAAGATTTATGCTGATAACTGCAAACGACATAAAAAACAATATTTCGGTAAAAACATATATTGAAAAAGCCGATGAGTCGCTTTGCGCATTAGGCTATACGGAACATTCCTACGCCCATGCGACCAAGTGTGCAGAGACTGCAAAAAACATACTCCTTGAAACGGGGCATGATGAGCGCACAGCAGAGCTTGCCTACATTGCAGGCTATATTCACGACATAGGTAATGTGATAAACCGTCACGACCATGCCCAAAGCGGTGCTGTTATGGCTTTTCGTATACTTGACAACTTAGGTATGCCGCCCGATGAGATTGCAAGCATAATTACGGCAATAGGCAACCATGACGAAAAGACGGCTTACCCTGTAAACGATATCGCCGCCGCACTCATACTTGCGGACAAAACAGATGTACGCAGAAGCCGTGTAAGAAACATTGACTTTTCAAGGTTTGATATTCACGACAGGGTAAACTATTCGGTTTATAAATCTGAAGCATTTATAAGCGAGGAAAAAACAGAGCTTATACTTTCACTTGAAATAGACACCCGTTTTTGCTCCGTGATGGAATACTTTGAGATTTTCATGGAACGTATGCTTCTTTGCCACCGCGCGGCAGAAAAGCTCAAGCTCGTATTCAAGCTCATTATAAACGGACAACAGCTGATGTAAAATTATAAGTTATAGTGAATATTTAAAAACTCCGCAAAATGCGGAGTTTTGTCTTAACTTATTCACTATTATCTATGACTTATTACTTTAAGCCGCAGGCTTAATAAAGGGGATGTTTTTCCATGAGGGCGATTACCTGTGCCTTTACTTCTTCAACGGCTGCTTCGCCTTCTTTTACTATGCGTGAAATGAGCTTGCCTACGAGCACCATGTCTTCTTCAACAAGACCACGGCTTGTAACCGCAGGAGTGCCTACGCGGATACCGCTTGTTACGAAGGGGCTCAATGTTTCGTTGGGGATCGTGTTCTTGTTGACTGTGATGTTTGCCATGTCAAGAAGCTGTTCAACTTCCTTGCCCGTTCTGCCCGTGCCTGTCAAGTCAACGAGCATGAGGTGGTTATCGGTACCGCCCGATACTATGCGGATGCCTTCATCCTGCAATGTCTTTGCAAGAACGGCCGCGTTCTTTACAACCTGCTTCTGGTATTCTTTGAATTCATCTGAAAGTGCTTCTTTGAAGCAAACTGCTTTTGCAGCTATAGTGTGCATAAGCGGACCGCCCTGTGTGCCGGGGAAGATTGCCTTGTCAATCTGCTTTGCAAGCTCTTCACGGCAAAGAATCATACCGCCTCTGGGACCTCTCAAGGTCTTGTGTGTTGTTGTTGTAACTATGTCTGCATAGGGAACGGGATTCATGTGCAAGCCTGCTGCTACAAGACCTGCAATGTGAGCCATATCTACCATGAAGTATGCGCCGACCTTCTTTGCAATCTCGCCGATGCGAGCAAAGTCTATTTCACGGGGATATGCGCTTGCGCCTGCAACTATCATCTTGGGCTTGTTCTCAACTGCAAGCTTTTCAAGCTCGTCATAGTTTATGCGCTCATCCTCACCGCTTACGCCGTATGCTATAAAGTTGAAGTATTTACCCGACATATTTACGGGGCTGCCGTGAGTCAAGTGTCCGCCATGGCTCAAGTTCATGCCCAATACTGTGTCACCGGGCTCTAAAAGTGCAAAATAAACAGCCGTGTTTGCCTGTGCGCCTGAATGGGGCTGAACATTTGCGTGTTCTGCACCGAAAAGCTTCTTTGCGCGTTCTCTTGCAAGGTCTTCTACGATGTCAACACATTCGCAACCGCCATAGTAACGCTTTGCAGGATAGCCCTCTGCATACTTATTTGTGAGGTGGCTGCCCATTGCTGCCATAACTGCTTCTGATACAAAGTTTTCCGAAGCAATAAGCTCCAGATGATTACGCTGGCGTGTAAGCTCTTTCTCCATAGCCTCACAAACTTCGCTGTCGGTCTGTCTTATAAGGTCAAACTGTAACACTTTTTTATCCTCCGTTTTGTTTAATATTTCAAGCGTTTTCGCTATTTTATTACAAATTCTCTTCTATCATCTGTGCAAAGTCAGCCTTTGAACGCAGGCCTACACTCTTTGCAACGACTTCACCGTTTCTGAATATATATACTGCAGGAATTGTCATTATTCTGTACTGACGCGCCAAAGCCTCGTTTTCATCAACATCGACCTTGCAGATTTTTGCTTTGCCGTCAAAATCCTTTGCCAAATCGTCAAGAATAGGCGCAAGCATACGGCACGGACCGCACCATGTTGCCCAGAAATCAACAAGAACAGTTCCTTTAAAATTCAATACTTCAGTTTCAAAATTACTACCATCCAAATGCAATACTGCCATACTCTTTTCTCCTTACTATTCGTTTTTTTCTATTATGCGTGGTTTAAATGAATTCATGCGTGAAAGCTTGGGTTCAAATGCCCTTATTATAAAGAATGCACCGCACGCAAAGAGCACACCGCCCAAAAACGCATACATATCACTTTTTAAAGAGCCCACTGCCGTACCGATAATAAGCGCAATAAGCGGTATTCCGTACATTATGAGGCTTGCTTTTAAAACACTGTTTGAATGAAGCTGTATTGTAAGCTCATCTCCTACATCTGCATCAACGGTATTTTCAAGCTCAATGTCTGCTTCATCACTTGAAAACGTGAAGCAGGCATGGCATTTACCGCAAGCATCCGTTCTCCTAAAACGAACGGTCACCGTTTTCTTATCATCCGATACTGCAACGACCTTTCCTGTCTGCCGCATTACATATCCACCTTTATACTGAGTTCCTTAAGCTGTTTTTCATCAACCGTGTTGGGAGCTTCGGACATAAGACAGCTTGCGTTCTGTACTTTGGGGAACGCAATAACGTCTCTGATGCTTGAAGCACCTGTAATAAGCA
The DNA here is from genome assembly GCA_017407205.1 of Clostridia bacterium. Classification (GTDB taxonomy): domain Bacteria; phylum Bacillota; class Clostridia; order Christensenellales; family CAG-138; genus RGIG3096. Next base: position 59,395 of record JAFQXA010000016.1, on the reverse strand, counting down.
TTACCAATCTGTCGAGACCGTATGCAAGACCGCCGTGGGGAGGTGTGCCGTACTGGAATGCTTCCATGAAATAGCCAAACTGCCTCCATGCGCTTTCCTTGTCAAAGCCTATTGCCTTGAACATACGCTCCTGCAATTCTGCCGAGTGGATACGCACACTGCCGCCACCGATTTCGTTGCCGTTCATAACCATGTCGTATGCCTTTGCACGAACTCTTCCCGGTTCTGTTTCGAGGTACTGTATATCCTCGTCCATGGGGCTTGTGAACGGATGGTGCATTGCAACATAGCGGTTTTCTTCTTCATCGTACTCAAGAAGCGGGAACTCTGTTACCCACAAAACGTCAAACCTGCTGTTATCGATAAGCTCAAGACGCTTTGCAAGCTCAAGACGCAATGCGCCGAGTGCTGCATATACAACGCTGTTTTTATCGGCAACGAAGAATACTATGTCGCCAACCTTTGCGTTCGTTTTTTCAATTATTGCCTGCATCTGCTCATCGGTCATGAACTTTGCAAACGAGCACTGTATGCCGTCTTCCTTCATGCTGAGCCATGCAAGTCCCTTTGCTTTATAAATCTTGACGAACTCAACAAGCTCATCAATCTTCTTGCGTGTTATCCTGGAAAGTGCGCCCTCTGCGTTTATTGCGCGAACACTTCCGCCATTTTCAATAGCACCCGTAAATACGCCGAAACCGCAATCCTTTACTATTTCACTTACATCAACAAGTTCAAGTCCAAATCTTGTGTCGGGCTTATCAGAGCCAAATCTGTCCATTGCATCCTGCCATGTTATGCGGCGAAGGGGCAAGGCAACATCAACATCGAGCGTTTCCTTCATGAGGCGCTGTATGAAGCCCTCGTTGACAGCCATTACATCATCTGCATCAACGAATGACATTTCAAGGTCAATCTGTGTGAACTCAGGCTGACGGTCAGCTCTCAAATCTTCATCGCGGAAACAACGCGCAATCTGCATATATCTGTCACAGCCCGATATCATGAGAAGCTGTTTAAAGAGCTGGGGACTCTGGGGAAGTGCGTAGAAATTGCCCGGATGAACACGGCTGGGGACAAGATAATCTCTTGCACCCTCGGGAGTGCTTTTGCAAAGTATGGGTGTTTCAACATCCATAAATCCGTTTTCGGAGAAATATCTGCGTGTTATATTTGTAACCTTATCACGCATACGGAGCATTTCCTGCATACAGGGACGGCGAAGGTCAAGATATCTGTACTTGAGCCTCAACTGCTCCTGTGCATTAAGGTCATCTTCAATGTAGATAGGAGTTGTTTTTGCCGTTGAAAGTATTTTAAGCTCGTTTGCGATAAGCTCAAATGCACCTGTTTTCATGTTTGCATTTACCATTTCTTCGCTTCTTTTTACGAGCGTGCCTTTTACAGCTATAACAAACTCACTTCTTATGCTTTCAGCCTTTGCATAAGTGTCTTTATCAAGCTTGCTTTCATCAAAAACTACCTGCATGACACCGCTTCTGTCACGCAAGCCGATAAATATGAGTGAACCCAAATTGCGCCATGAGCCTGCCCAGCCCATGAGCAATATTTCACTGCCTACATCACTTTCCGTAGGCGCACCGCAATAATGCGTTCTTTTCCAACCACTAAGAAGTTCTGCCATTGTTATCGACCTTCCTCAACTTTAGATTTTATTGTTTCGACCGCCGCTTCAAGCGGTACTGTATATTCTTCACTCTTGTCCATGTCTTTAAGCTTTATGCTTCCCGATGCAAGCTCATCATCACCTACTATTGCAACAAAGCGTGCCTTTTGCTTGCCTGCAAACTTGAACTGTGCCTTGAAGCTTCTTCCTACATGGTCAGTATCACTGCTTACACCTGCTTTACGGAGTAAATTTGCAAGCTTTACTGCGTACATATCAGCATCTTTGCCCATTGCAGCAATGTAAACTTCCAGGCGTTCCTTTTCGGGAATGGGTGCGTTTGCAAGCTCTGCAGTCAAGAGCAGTCTCTCCATGCCAAGGCCGAAGCCGACACCGCACATTTTGGGGCCGCCAAGCTGCTCGAGGAGTCCGTCATATCGACCGCCGCCGCAAACCGTTCCGGAATAGCCCTCAAAGTCTGCAACGATTTCAAATACCGTCTTTGTATAATAGTCAAGACCCCGAACTATGAACGGATCGACTTCATATGTTACACCGAGTGATGAAAGTGCGCTCTTTAATTCTTCAAAATGCTCTTCACATTCACCGCACAAGCAGTCGGTTATAACGGGAGCGCCTGCACAAATTTCCTTGCAATGCTCTTCCTTACAGTCGAGTATGCGAAGCGGATTTTTCTCAAGCCTGCTCTTGCACGTTTCACAAAGCTCATTGCTTCTTTGTGCAAAATACTCTTTAAGGCGAGCATTATAATTTGGTCTGCACTCTTTGCAACCGATGCTGTTTATTTTGACTTTAAGACCTTCAATGCCTATTCTTTCAAAGAGTTCAAGTGCCAAGCTTATGCACTCTGCGTCCATTGTAGCACGCGGTGCGCCGTACACCTCAACACCGAACTGATGATGCTCGCGAAGTCTGCCCGCCTGCGGTTTGTCATAACGGAAAACGGGGCAATAAAGATAATAAAGCTTTGTGGGCTGTGCTTCATTGAAAAGACTGTTTTCAATGAACATACGGGCAACACCTGCCGTTCCCTCGGGCTTTAATGTTATAGAACGCTCGCCCTTGTCAAGGAAAGTATACATTTCCTTCTGAACAATATCCGTCGTATCGCCTACGCCTCTTAAAAAAAGCTCTGTATGCTCGATAACGGGAGTTCTGGTCTCTGAAAATCCGAACTTTTTGCAAATATCCCTTATCGTTGCTTCTATATACTGCCACTTGTGACTTTCAAGCGGTGTTACATCCTTTGTTCCTTTAGGTGCTTGATACTGCACTTTCTATACCTCTCTATATTACTGTAGTCTATCCAATTATTTTACCAGTTTTATCTTTAAGAAACAACTCTTTCTTTTGCTCTGTAAGCGTATCAAGTTTTGCCGAGTAGGTCAAAATATCCTTGGGATTGGGTATACGCTCAACTCTGCGTTCACCTTCAAAAATACGCTTGCTCATTGCACATGCACCGTGTGCCATTATGCTCGTTGTTTCCTCCATCATGTCGATATTGTATATGCACTCAGTCTTTGGAAGTGCATAGCCGACATTTTCAAGGTTGCCCCTCATATATTTTTGCCTGTACATATAGTAGGGCACCATGCCCATTCTTTTTGCACATTCACTCCCTGCTGAGAGCATTTTTTCTGCCTCGTCCTGATCTGCAAGCGTGTATTCTGAAAGCACCATTTTTAAGGGCGACGAACGCTTTATCGCAAGCGTATGCACAGTAAAGTTTTCGGGAGCAAGCTTTTCTATCTCAAAAAGCGTGTGCTCAAAATCCTTCAAGCTTTCGCCCGGCAAGCCTGCTATAACATCCGCATTTATGGTTTTAAAGCCTATTTCGCGTGCCGTTTCAAAAGCCGTTTTTATGTCACCGCTTCTATGACTTCTGCCTATTACCTCAAGCGTTTTTTCATTCATAGTTTGAGGATTTATTGATATTCGACCGACTCCCCTGTCATAGAGTATTTTTAACTTTTCCTTTGTTATTGTGTCGGGACGGCCTGCTTCAACGGTGAACTCCATGCCGTAATCTCCGTATTCTGAAAGCGCATGGTCAAGAACTCTTTTAAGCTCGTCCTCATTCAAAACGGTTGGAGTACCGCCGCCCATGTACATGCTTCTTACCTTATATCCGCCCTCACGCACTATCTTCGCACCGTTTGATATATCTTTCAAAAGTGCGTTTATGTAAAACTCCATGTCCGTTTTTTTGCTTCTCACTTCCGACGGGAACGAGCAATAAAGACAGCGTGTTTTACAGTACGGTATGCCAATGTATATATCTATATCGTTTTCGCTTTGTGTTGCCATTATGGGTTTTTGAACGGAAACAATCTCGTTTGCAAGCTCAAGCTTTTCAATTGACACGTCAAACTCGTTTTTCATTATCGAAAGTGCATTGCTTTCCGTTTCGTACAGCTCACGCAAAAGACGTGTGGGACGAATACCCGTCAGACTTCCCCACGGGTGCTTTATGTCGGGGAAAAACATACACATAAGACGAAACGCCGCAACCTTTACACAGCGTTTCATATATCTTTTTTGTACTATTTCGCTCCCTGCCTTTACGGGATATGTATATGTATAGCTTTTATCACCGCAAAACGCCTGTGCCTTGTAAGCATTATCTTCTTCTGTAAGGCTTACGCTTATAAGCATATCATGCTCACTTGCTTCAGTATCTGAAACGACCTCCGTCATATCGACAAAGAGGCGTATTTCCTCCGCCAGATCATTTGCAAAGCAAGCACAATTTTGCGAGGTTTTCAAGACTATTCTTTCAGGCATTACCATAATGAGACAGACCTCCTTTTTACAAAGAGATTCTTGTTTCTCTCATCGTCAAGCGTGGTTTCACGCATATGCCCGGGCAAAACCCTATAATTGCCCTGCAGCGTAAAGAGCTTGTTTTCTATGCTGTCAAAAAGTGCATTTTCATCACAGTTGGGAAAATCCGTTCTTCCGACCGATAATCTGAAGAGCGTATCGCCTGAGAAAATAACTTTTTCGTCTTCTACCAGATAGCAGACTCCGCCCCTGCTGTGCCCCGGCGTGTGCAGAACTTTTATCTCTTTTCCGCAGACGTTCAGAATTTCACCGTCATGAAGCTTTATATCCGCTTCGGACGGTACAACAAACGAGCCTGCATAGCTTGAAAGGTTGATTTTATTATCAAAAAGTCCGTCAGCATCAAGCTCGTGTATGCATACCTTTGCACCCGTCTTTTCCTTAAGCTCGTTCACACCTGAGATATGGTCAAAATGAGCGTGCGTCAAAAGTATATGTGTGCATTTTAAATTCTTTTCCTCAAGGTAGCGAAGTATTGTTGAAGCACAGCCGACATCAACGATGAAGCATTCTCTTTCTTCACCGTCGCACACAATATATGTATTTACATCAAGCTGTCCTGTTACTATTGTTTCTATCTTCACTTTGCTTCGTCCTTACTTAGAAATTAACACGGTATACGTCCTTTACAAGGCGTATTTTCTTAAGCGCTTTTATTACGCTTTCAAGCTGCTGTGTATCCTTGACATCGAAAGAGGTCTGGATTACAACTTCGTCGTTTTCGTCCGCCTTTGCGTTCATCGTCTTCATTGAGAGATTCAAACTCAAAAGCTGTTGTGAAACGTCCATCAAAAGACCTGCTCGCTCGTTTGCAAGAATCTGTATGTTTGCAGTATAGGAGGACTTTATATTGTCGCTCCACTCAACATCTATTATGCGCTCTATATCAGAATGTAACGCATCGGCATTCGGGCAATCTGCTCTGTGTACGGATACGCCCCTGCCCCTTGTTATATAGCCGAATATATCATCACCGCGGACGGGATTACAGCACTGACCGAATCTTACCGTCATATTCGGCTCACCCTTTACGACAACGCCGTGGGACTCCGTAACAGTTCTTTGTGCACTTTCTTTCTGCTCAAGCCTAATTGCTGCCTCGTGTGCCTTTCTTTCCTTGCGGCGCTGTTCAAGCACATAGTGGAGAACCTGTCCTGTTCTGATTCCGCCGTAGCCTATAGCTGCACAGACAGAGTCAAAGTCTGCCATGTTAAAGCGTTTGAGCATTTCCTCAAAGTATGCTTCCTTCGAAATATCGGCAAGCACAACGCCCTGACGCTTTGCAGCCTCTGTAAGCATTTCCTTGCCTCGCTGTATATTCTCCTCCCTGTTTTCCTTTTTAAACCATTGTCTTATCTTGGCTTTTGCCTGCTGTGTCTTGACTATGTTAAGCCAATCACGGCTGGGAGATGAGTTCGTCGAGGTTACAATTTCAACAACATCATTGTTTTTAAGCTTATAATCAAGCTTTACAAGTGCACCGTTTATCTTTGCATGGTGTACACGGTTGCCAAGGTTGGTATGTATTCTGTATGCAAAGTCAAGCGGTGTACTGCCTGTCGGCAAGTCTATTATCTGTCCCATCGGGGTGAGAACATAAACATAGTCACCAAAGAAATCCTTACGGATATTATCAACAAATTCGACCGTATTGGAAGCATAATTTTCAAGCTCCAACGCTTCACGAAGCCATGCAAGCTTGCTGTCAATATCATCCTGGTCACGCTTGCCTTCTTTATACATCCAATGTGCCGCGATACCGTATTCTGCCGCCCTGTGCATTTCGGTCGTTCTTATCTGCACCTCAAACGGAAGTCCATCATTGCTGAAAAGCGTTGTATGAAGTGAGCGGTACATATTCACCTTGGGCATTGAAATATAGTCCTTCATTCTGCCGGGCACGGGCTTCCAGTGTGCGTGAACTATGCCGAGAGCCGCATAGCAGTCACTTACCGTATTTACAATAACTCGAAGTGCAATAAGGTCGTATATTTCATCAAGTGATTTATTCTGGCGCATGAGCTTTAAATAAACGCTGTATAAATGCTTCGGTCTGCCGTTTATCTGTGCTTCAATGCCGTTCTCGCGAAGATAGCGCGAAATGTCCTGCATCGCCTTCTGAAGCGTTATCATACGCTCGTTCTGCTGCTTTTCCATTTCGTTTTTAAGTTTTTTATAATCATCGGGCCAGAGATATTTGAATGAAAGATTCTCAAGCTCGCATTTGACTGCACCCATGCCGAAGCGGTGTGCCAAGGGTGCATAAACCTCAAGCGTTTCCCTCGCCTTGCGCCTCTGTTTTTCGGGCGTGCAATATGCAAGCGTACGCATATTATGGAGTCTGTCTGCAAGCTTTACGATAACAACTCGAACATCCTTTGCTATTGCAAGAAGCATCTTTCGAAGGCTCTCTGCCTGCTGTTCCTCTTTATCGAGCAAGTCAAACTTACTCGTTCTTGTAAGCTTTGTTACACCGTCAACCATCTCGGCAATATTCTCGCCGAATAATTTTTTTATATGCTCAACGGTTACATTGGGTCCGTCTTCAACAACATCATGCAAAAGACCTGTTACAACGGTATTTACATCCATACCCATATCGGCAAGTATGATGCCTACACTTTCAGGATGCGTATAGTACGGCTCACCCGATTCGCGAAGCTGCTCACCGTGTATTTCCTGCGCAAACTTTGCCGCCTGCTCAATCAATTCGAACTCTTTGTCCGAATACTTTAAGCGACACATTTCCAAAAGTCTGTCCATGATTTTCCCCCAATTAAAATTTACTCTGCAAGCCCCTTCAAAGCCAGATATGTAACACTTTCCTCAAGCTCTTTCTTTTCAGGCGCTTTCACTACTTGAATTCCGCCGTTCTGAGTCTTTTTTAAAAAGCCAAGCTCCTCACATACAGTCAAGGCAAATCGACACAAAGCCTCGTCCGAATTTTCAACCCTGTCCAAAAGCTTGCGGACCGCCTCGTTTTCATTGTAAAATTCAGGTCCTGCATCCCTCGCTCCGCGATAGTAGGGAGTTATACCGTCCCTCCCCTTGAAAATGGAGCCTGCCATATGCTTTATATCGCTTTTCCAATCCTCAAAAGCCGTATTCACTATAATCTTTTCAGCCTTTGTCCTGTTTAATATTTCATGCAACACACCGTCAAACGGTGCCTGATCGTAAACAATTATATTCTGGTAACGGGATATTGAAAGCCTGTCCGCTACGGGTGCATATACTGCCAAATTATACGGGCATGGTGTTTCCCTGTTCTTGAAAAAGCAGGTGTCAACCCTGTCATAGAGCCCTCTTTTTACAAGTTCTTTTTCAAAACGCACAGCACCTCTTTTTGTGAAACACAAAACAAGAGTTCCCCATGCCTTTTCCTTTATTTTATCAAATATTTCATCTGTGCTTTGTTTCTCAAAATTCACGGCACCGAAATTTTTACAAAAGTTTTGAACAAGCGCCAGTCTGAAATCATTGTCATGAGCATCAAAATATTTCTGCGTGTTCAATGCATCGCACTTTTTAAGCGCCGATATCTTTATCTGCATAAAGCTTCTGCCCGAAAACGTATCAACCGACGGAGAATAAAGTATGTCAAGCCTTTCGCTGTCAATAACCTCATCAAACCTGTCACCCATTGAAAAGGCGATAGCTTTTACAGTCGTTTTCTTGCCATGCACAAGCATGGACAGGTGTGAAGCATCCTTGCCCACACGCTTTACCTTTGATACCGTGACGCCCTTTGAGCAAAATACGGGGGACGGATTTGCCATGCCAAATGGAGCAAGCATATTTATCTCGCGGACAACGCTTTCCGTTACGTCCTCGATATTCATTTCTACCTCGTAAAACTTCCTCGGTATGAACATATCCTTGTCGTTCTGCTCAAGGAAAACATTATCAAGCTCTTTTTGTAAGGCATCCATATCGCAATTATCAACAAGCGTTATTCCTGCTGCATATGCGTGACCGCCAAACCTTGAAAAATGCGTTTTTACCCTTTCAAGGGCATTGTATATATCAACATCGGGAATTGATCTTGCACTGCCTGTAACCACGCCATCATGCTCGGAAAACAGAATCGCGGGGCGATAATATTTCTCCGCTATGCGCGATGCGGCAATTCCGATTACGCCCTGATGCCATTTTTCGCTTTTGAGTATCACGGAATAAGCATCGGACAAGTCCGTCTTTTCAATAATGTCTATAACATCGGTGCAGATTTTTGCTTCCTCATCCTGACGGCTTGCGTTGAGCTTATTAAGCTTTTCGGCTATCTCCTCTGTTTCGCTTTCACTTTCTGAGCACAAAAGCTCAACACCCATGACCGCGCTTTCCATGCGTCCTGCCGCATTGAGCCTCGGAGCAAAGCCAAACGATATATCGGAAGTCGTATATTCTTCCTTTTTTCCGACAGCCTTTTCAAGCAATATGCTTACACCCAAGGGACATTCGCCGTTTGCTATCATCTTTAAAGCAAATGAAACAATCACTCTGTTTTCGCCCGTAAGCTTTACGACATCGGCTATCGTTGCAATGCCTGCAAGCGGTATATGCTTTTTCATTTTCTCAAAGCCGAAAAGTGCATGAACAAGCTTTAAGGCAGTTCCTGCACCGCAAATATCTTCATTTGGATATATGTTGTCCTTTACGGTATGGCAAACTACTGCCTCGCACTTTGGAAGCTCATCGCCGCACATATGATGATCCGTAACAACAACATCCATACCAAGTGAGTAAGCAAGTGCTATCTCATCAATCGACTTGACACCATTGTCAACCGTTATAATGAGCTTTGCGCCCATATTTGCAACCGTTTTGACGGTACTTTCACTCATACCGTAACCGTCATCCTTGCGAGTAGGTATGAAGTAGGAAACATCTGCTCCGTTTTCTCTAAGCGCCGTCACAAGAATAGCTGCTGCACACATGCCGTCAACATCATAGTCACCGTATACCAGGATATGCTCACGGTTTTCTATTGCTCTTTCAATGCGTGCCTTTGCCTTGTCCATTTCATGAAGCAAAAACGGATCGCACAAATTTGAAAGTGACGGATGCAAAAAAGCTTGCATTTCATCCTCTGTTTTTGCACCACGTGCATATAAAAGTGAAGCAAGAAGCGGCGATATTCCTTTGGGATATCGCACATTTTCTTTTTCAAAAGCGTATTTTTTTGTACGCTCATACAGCAGCATTTATTCCTCGGTCCTGCTTTCTGCATAAAGCGCCGCACCGCACTCCGTACGTTTTTTCAAAAGCTCGCACGTGACCTTGTGGGGCTTGTATATTGAGCCGTTGTATTTATAAGCATTAGCCGCACATCCGCCGCTGCAAAAATACTTTGCCCAGCACTCTTTACATTCTTCCTTGGTTAAAATATTGCATCTTGCAAAATTGTTCTGTATATCCCTGTTAAGCTCACCCGTTACAACACTGCCCATCCTGTAATCGGTTTCGCCGACGAACTGGTGGCAGGGATAAATATCGCCCTGTGGCGTAACTGCTACATACTCAACGCCTGCACCGCAGCCCTTTATACGCTTTTTAAGGCATGGACCGTGTCCCATATCAAGCATGAAGTGGAAGAACACAATGTGCTTTCCGTTCCTGCGTTTTTCGGACAAATAATTTGTCAGGCTTTCATACTCTGCGAATATGCGTTCAAGATGCTCTGTGCGCAATGCAAGCTCGTCCTCATCGGGCAAAACAACGGGTTCTATTGATATGCGTTCAAAGCCGAGTCCTTCAAGCTCTTTGACGTCGTTTACAAAGTCAAGATTCTTGCTTGTGAATGTACCGCGAATATAATATTCCTTATCCCCACGCCTTTCTATAAGCTTCTTTGCGTTTGGAACGATTATATCAAACGAACCCTTGCCGTTGGGCGTTTTGCGAAGCATATCATGCACTTCACGCCTGCCGTCAATGCTGATTACGACATTATACATTTCACGGTTTATATAATCTATCTTCTCATCATCAAGCGCGACACCGTTGGTCGTGATTGTGAAGTTTATATTCTTGTTATGCTTTTTCTCAAGCTCCCTGCCATAGTCAACGATTGCTTTCACAACGTCAAAGTTAACAAGTGGTTCACCGCCGAAAAGATCCACCTCAAGATTATGACGGTTGCCTGAGTGCTTTACCAAAAAGTCGAGTGATGCCTTGCCAACTTCCTCACTCATGAGCATACGACCGCCCCTGTACTCGCCCGTTTCCGCAAAGCAATACTTGCAGCGAAGATTGCAGTCGTGCGCAATATGAAGGCACATAGCCTTAATTATGCCGTCACTTTCGCTTATGTCTGGCATATCGGGCATGGGAGTATCGAGCGCGCCCATTTCCTTAAGCTCGTTTATCTCTTTTAAGACCTCATCTATATCGCTTTTTTCATACGGCAAATCATAGGGGGATTTCCCCTCATTGTCCGCCTTTATTATATCGTAAGCCATCTTGTCCACAGAATGTAAAGCACCGCTTTCAACATCAAGAACAAGATACATATTATTTACATTGAATGTATGCAACATATAAAAGTACCTTTATTTTTAGCTATAAATGATGTAATACGGGCGTACAGAAAGCGTACGCCCGTATCCTGATACACCTTAATTAAATTATTTTTCTTCCTTTTTGCAGGTCTGGTTTGCAACTGTGCAAGAAGTCTTGCAAGCGGACTGGCATGATGCCTGACATTCGCCGCAGCCTGACTCTTTGGAATTATTGATGCAGGGCTTCTGAATTACCTTAATGTGCTTCATTATCATTTTCCTCCTAAAAACTACAGTTTTCACCCATACATTATACACGCAATTTCGATAATTTACAATAGCTGTTTAATCTTTGTTATCTTCATTTTTTAAAGGCATTTATAATCATTGCAAAGAGCATGCCGGTGAACACGCCGACGCCTAAATCCGACAAAAACGAGAGCGATAAATTAAGCGTTTGCGAAAGCAGTGAAAAGAGCAGGAATGCACAGCTCATATAAAGTCCGCCCGCTATTGCCCCCACAAGATAGAGCCTTCTGCTCCTTGAAGATATTGCAACAAAAGATGCCGCAAGGGACGATATTATCTTTATGAGCGAGTTGACAATACTCATACTTTCGCTTTTCAAAACTCCGCTGTAAAGAAGAACTGCATAAAGCAAAACAAGCACAATGCTCACGGCAACGCCCACGAGTGATGACTTTATAAAAGCGAATACAATTCCTTTCTTTACAGTTTTATTAGCTCTGCTCTTTGTCTTCTTTGCTTTGTATTTATATTTTGCCAAGCTTTCCATATTTTCTACCTCCGATACAGAATAAATATATTTGCACAAAGGTCAAAATATGAAAAACTCCGCTTTTTTGCGGAGTTTTCACATCACTTATTCAATATTCACTATTATTTATAACTTATCACAGTCCCATTTCTTCCTTAACTTCCTTGAAGCATTTTACTGCAAAGTCGAGGTCTTCCTTGGTGTGACCTGCGCTTACCTGTGTTCTTATGCGAGCCTTGCCCATGGGAACTACGGGATAGAAGAAACCGACAACGTATACGCCCTTTTCGAGCATACGTGCTGCAAACTCCTGAGTTACCTTTGCATCATAGAGCATTACGGGAACTATCGGGTGTGTTCCGTCAAGAACATCAAGACCAATCTTCAAAATTTCGCTTCTGAAGTATTCAGCATTCTCGTGTACCTTGTCACGCAATGCAGTTGATTCCATGAGCATATCAAGTGTCTTGATAGCTGCTGCGCAGATTGCAGGAGCAACTGTATTGGAGAAGAGATACGGTCTTGACTTCTGGCGAAGAAGGTCAACTATTTCCTTGCGGGCCGCTGTGTAGCCACCGCTTGCTCCGCCGAGAGCCTTACCCAATGTGCCTGTTATGATGTCAACTCTGCCCATAACATCACAATACTCGTGTGTGCCTCTGCCATGTGCACCCATGAAGCCTACTGCATGGCTGTCATCAACCATAACGAGAGCGCCATACTCATCTGCAAGGTCACAGATTGACTTCAAATCTGCAATATAACCGTCCATTGAGAATACACCGTCTGTTGCGATAAGCTTTATGCGAGCATCCTTTGCTTCTTCAAGGCACTCTCTCAAGGATTCCATGTTATTATTCTTGTAACGCAAGCGCTTTGCCTTGCAAAGTCTTATACCGTCAATAATGCTTGCATGGTTGAGCTCGTCTGAAATAACAGCGTCTTCTGCTGTGAGCAATGTTTCAAACAAACCGCCGTTTGCATCAAAGCATGAAGAATAAAGTATAACATCTTCCATCTGCAAAAATTCTGCAATCTTTGCTTCGAGCTGCTTGTGGATTTCCTGTGTACCGCAGATGAAGCGAACGGACGAAAGACCGAAGCCCCACTTGTCATAGCTTGCCTTGGCAGCATTGATTATGTCGCTGTTGTTTGAAAGACCGAGATAGTTGTTTGCGCACATATTTACAACGCCGTTTGTAACCGTTGTGTCAATTCTTGACTTTTGGGGAGTTGTAATTATACGCTCGTTTTTATAAGTGCCTGCTTCTTTTATGGAATCAATCTGTTCCTGAATTATTTTTAATGCTTCCTTCATGGCTTATCTCCTTATACTTTTAAATTAACGCTCTGTCCAATCAAGGATAACCTTGCCGGATTTACCGCTGTTCATAGCTTCAAAGCCCTTTTCAAACTCTGTATAGTGGAATCTGTGTGTAATAACGGGAGTAAGGTCAAGACCTGCTTCTACCATTGCCATCATCTTGTACCATGTTTCAAACATCTTACGGCCGTAGATACCCTGGAGTGTCAAACCCTTGAATATTACGTCGTTCCAATCGATAACCGTGCCGGGGCCTGCGATACCCAGGAGTGCAACATTACCGCCGTTACGCATGAGCTTCAAGAGCTGATTGAGTGCAGTACCGTTACCGCTCATTTCCATACCTACGTCAAAGCCTTCAACGATGTTAAGACGCTTCATTGCATCCTCAACGGTTTCTTGTGAAAGGTTAACAGCAGCATCTGCGCCCATCTTCTTTGCAAGGTCAAGACGGTACTGGTTAACATCTGTTATAACAATGCGTCTTGCACCGTTCTGACGTGCGATACCGACAGCCATTATACCGATGGGACCTGCGCCTGTGATAAGAACATCCTCACCCGTTACATCGAACATTGCAGCCGTGTGTGTTGCATTGCCGTATGCATCAAAGAATGATACAACCTCTTCATCCATACCGTCGGGAATCGGGATTACGTTTGTTTCGGGTATGCACAGATACTGAGCAAACGCACCGTCGCGCTCTACGCCAACGCCCTTTGTTTCCTTGCACCAATGACCGTTGCCTGCACGGCAGTTACGGCAATGATGGCAAACAATGTGACCTTCGCCGGATACTATCTGACCGATTTTATAATCCACAACACCGGGGCCGAGTGCAGCTATTTCACCAACATACTCGTGACCGATTACGCGGGGAGTGACTATTTTCTGCTGACTCCATGCATCCCAGTTGTAGATATGAACATCAGTACCGCAGATAGCTGTCTTATGAATCTTAATAAGCACTTCACCTATTCCGGGAATCGGTACAGGTACCTTAGTAAGAGTCAATCCTTTTGCTGCTTCGGTTTTTACCAAAGCATCCATCGTTGTTGGAAATTTCATAATGTTTCTCCTTAATTTAAGAATTTCGCTTTAAATAAAACGGTTTTCACTTTGATGTTTGTTAATTATATCACCAATAAAACAGTTTGTCTTGCATTTTGTATATTTTTTATAAGGTTATTTGACAAAAAAGCTCAAGAATGATAGCATTTTTCCCAAGCAATCCAAATAAGGAGAAAAACAATGCTTCAGGAAAACGCAAAATGTCATAAATCGACCATGCTCGGCGACTTCATGCTCATGATAGGTCTTCTCATCATCATACTGTTTGCACGCGTTATATATAATTTTGTTTTGACGCTCCCGCACCACGAGATATTTGTTGCACTCATATTCGCAGTAGTTGTAGTGCTTTTGTTGCTCGTGTATAAAAAACGTATTGTCTCATACCGTTACACACTTTTTTCCGACCTTATCGAAAAAGAAGAAGAAAAGGTAACTTTTGTTGACGATGACGGCAACGAGCTTGATATGTTCGGTGACCCGATAGAAAAGAATGAAGAAGACGAATTTGATGCTTACGGTGATCCAATCAAGAAGAACAACGGCGTAGCATCGGGAACACTCGTTTTTGAACGCATGGTTGGCGACAAGAGCAAGATTGGCGAGGTTGTTGAGCCTCAGAACATACTTGCAATATTTAATCCGGATGAAGAAATTCCCGAAGAATTGCATCCCTCACGCTCAATAAGCATGACAACACTTTCACGAAAGACGGCTCACAAGGTAGTCTATGCATCAAAGAAAGGACGCGACTGCATATACTTCCATGCCTCGGACGAGTTTGTTTCAATGCTCAGAAAGACACTTAACAAATGAAAAACATAGTGGGCGATTTTGAAAAAATGCTCACACACTATGCCTCTTCTTCCCCTGCAAGATTTCATATGCCGGGGCACAAGGGGCTTTTGGGTTCGCCCCTTGATGTTACGGAGCTTTCCGCAACCGATAATCTCCACTCTCCTCAAAATGCAATAACAGCACTTGAAGAAAATTTCGCAAAAGCCTATCAAGCAAGGCACTCTTTTTTGCTTGTAAACGGTTCTACATCGGGAATACACGCATTTTTGCTCGCACTTGGTACAAATAAGACAATAATAGTTTCAAGGGAATGTCACCGCTCGATAATTCACGGGGCTGCACTTTGCGACGATGAAGTTATATTCACGCCTGCTCAGTCTGCCAGCGATATGGAAACTGCACTCAAAACAGCACCCTCTGTCGATGCTGTAATTCTGACGAGCCCCGATTACTACGGCAGATGTGCAGACATTGAAAGAATTGCAGACATAGTACATTCTCACAATGCACTTTTATTTGTCGATTCGGCACACGGTGCACATTTTCCGTTTTGCGATGAGCTTCCGCGATTCCCCCATGAAAAAGTTGATATGTGGTGCGTAAGCGCTCATAAAACTCTTGATGCACTCACGCAAAGTGCAATTTTAAATCTCGGCAGCTGCTGTCCTTTCTCTGTTGAACAGATACGCAATGTGCTGATGCTTGAAAATACGTCAAGCCCCTCATTTCTTCTCATGCTCTCACTTGAAAAGGCACTTTTTGATGCCCAAAGCGGTGCATGGAACACGCACGTAAACCGCATAAAAGCAGTAAGGCAGCGCATACTCCACACATTTGACGATATCGCGCCCGACGCTTTTGAAAATTCGGACATCACAAGGCTGTGCCTCGATGTTTCAAGGACGGGCAACACCGGCTATGAGGCTGCACTTTTCCTTGAGAAAAGCAATATTTTTTGTGAATGTGCAAACGAGACGCATATAATTTTAATAACAACGCCATCAGACCTTGACGAGTGGTACGAGCGGCTTATTTTTGCACTTGCCTCGCTTGAAAGAAAGCCTGTAGACTCCTCGCTCTTTACAGCCGTTCCAAAAAGTGCCGGCCATTTTTCAATGAGCATACGAAAAGCTATGTTTTCAGAGGTTGAATATGTTCCGCTTGAAAAGTGTGCAGGTCGCATATCGGCGGTTTGTCTCGGAATATATCCTCCCGGTTCGCCGCTTGTTGCACCGGGCGAAAAAATGCTTGCAGAAACAGTTGATTATCTTGTAAAGCACGAAGAAATTTTTTCTGACACGTACGGAACCGTAAACGGTTGTGTTCCTTGCGTGAAATGAATTGTTGTAATATAATACAGCCATAGACTAAGTGTAATTTTAGGAGGTCGATTTTATGAAATTATTGTTTGCAATAGTACAGACGGATGATGCAAAGCGTCTTACAAAAGCACTTAACAAACACAGGATCGGCAATACTCGCATATCAACGGTTGGTGGCTTCCTGCATGGCGGAAACACCACTTTCATGATAGGTGTTGATGATGATAAGCTCGATGAAGCACTTGAGGTCATAAAGGAGCAGTCAAGCACACGCAAGGCATACACAGTTATTCCCTCGTCCCTTCCCGGATATGCAGACCATATATCAACGCCCGTTCAAGTAACATTGGGCGGTGCAACGGTATTTGTTGTAAATGTAGAGGATTCGTTTAAGTTTTGAGCAATACCGTAAAAAACAGATTTTTAACCTCGATAGAGCAAGGCCGTGTTCCGCACGCTTGCTTTATTGCCTGTGTGGATACACATGAAAGCTACACTTTGGCAAGACAGGCGGCTGCTCTTTTTTGCACAGGCAGCACGGAAACGGAAAATCTTGGATCCTGTCCCGATTTTTTTGAACTTGACGAAAACTCATATTCATCGGACAATGTTCGTGATGTTTTAAAAGCTCTTGCAAAGCAAGGATATTCTGACAAACATGGGCGAACTGTACTTTTAAAAAACGCACACGCGATGAACGAAACTGCTCAAAATGCACTTTTGAAAACTCTTGAGGAACCGCCTTTAAAAACGCTTTTTATTCTCACGGGCAACGAAGCAGGGCTTTTGCCGACTATCTGTTCAAGATGCAGCATGATACGATTGGGGCTCACACCGCGCACACAGGTTGTAAACGCACTTTGCAAAGCAGGCGCAACGGAAAAAGAGGCTATACTTTATACATCGCTTGGCGAGGGGCTTTACGAAAGGGCATTAAGGCTTTTTACGGACGAGAAGTTCAAAGCCTTACGGGATGACTCGATAAACACACTTATTGCATTTTTGCAGGGAAAGCTCCCGTTTGAGTCTTTGAAAGCACTTTCTCAAAACAAATCGGCTCAGGAAGCTGTTACGTTTACGCTTTCATTCATGCGCGACATACTGCTTTACAAGCTTGATGAGAACATTTCCTGCAATGTGGACAAGCTGTCCGATATAGCAGCATTTGCACGCAGCTTTACAATCGGCAAAATAAACAGTATTATAGATATAATGACGGATGCAAAATCACGGCTCACTTCAAGTGCCGTTCAGGCACCTGTAGTTGACCGTATGTTTACTAAAATATCGGAGGAAATATGAAAACCGTTATAGACGTAAAGTTTAAAAATTGCGACAAGGCATACTTTTTTGACCCCGGCGAGCTTGAAGTTAAGACGGGTGACGGAGTTATAGTTGAAACTGCACGCGGAGTAGAATTCGGCACAGTATCACTCGGCAACCATGAAATAGATGAGGAGCAGCTCAAGACCCCCCTCAAGGGAATTATAAGAATTGCGACGGATAATGACAAGCAAATGCGTGATTCATATGCTGCCAAAGAGGAAGAAGCACACAAAATTTGTGTTGAAAAGATATACGAGCATGAGCTTGATATGAAGCTTGTTGATGTTGAATACTCGTTCAACGGTTCAAAGATTGTATTCTACTTCACGGCTGACGGCAGAGTGGATTTTCGCGACCTTGTAAAAGACCTTGCAAGCGTTTTTAAAACACGCATTGAGCTTCGCCAGATAGGCGTTCGTGACGAGGCAAAGCTTTTGGGAGGTCTCGGCTCGTGCGGAAGAACTGTTTGCTGTCAGCAGTTCCTTGATTCTTTCGTTCCTGTTTCAATCAAGATGGCAAAGGAACAGAATCTCTCACTTTCGCCGACAAAGATTTCAGGCATATGCGGAAGGCTCATGTGCTGCTTAAAGTACGAGCAGGATTCGTATGAATGTATGCGCAAGCAGATGCCCAAGGTCGGCAAGGAAGTAATAACCGAAGACGGCGAGGGCGTAATACTTGAGAACAACGTTTTGACAGAATGTTCCAAGGTCAAAGTTATGCTCGGTGACGGCTCTTATGACATAAGGGACTATAATTTCCGTGATTTAAAGCTTAAGCATCCTGTACAGAACAAGACAAAGGAACAGGAATCAAAGGAAAAAGATAACGATAATTCAGACGAAATTGAATCTTTGAGTGAATAACACTTGCATTTTTGCAGTTTAGTGTTAAAATAATAGTGTATTTTTAATTGGAGGTATTTAATCATGGCATATGTAATCAGTGATTCTTGCATCAGCTGCGGCGCTTGCGAAGGCGAATGCCCCGTAGAAGCTATTTCCCAGGGTGATGATCGTTACGTTATCGACGCTGATACTTGCATCGAGTGCGGTGCTTGTGCAGGCGTTTGCCCCGTAGGTGCACCCGAAGCCAACTAATCTTTTGGCAAATCATGGGAGGCGCTTTTGTGCCTCCCTATTATTTTGTTTTTTTGAAAGGTCCTTAAAATAAATGGAATCCGTTAAATTACCCGAAAACCGTATGGGAACGGCACGCATACCGTCGCTCATACTTAAAATGTCACTCCCGATGATGCTGTCAATGCTTGCACTCGCTCTTTACAATGTAGTTGACAGTGTATTCGTTTCGCAGGTAAGTGAAGATGCACTTACGGCCGTTACTCTCGCATTTCCTTTCCAGATGCTCATAGTAGCAGTATCTGTCGGTACGGGCATCGGTGTAAACTCACTCGTTGCACGCCGTCTCGGTGAAAAACGTCAGGAGGAAGCCGAAGCCGTTGCAATGAACGGTCAGTTTCTGGGCATCATAAGCGCAGTAGTATTCTCGCTCATATTCCTGCTTTTCACAAAACCGCTTATTCATCTTTTCGATCCCGACGAAAATGTGGCTCCGCTTGCCATATCATACCTTCAGATTTGCGGTATTCTCTGCCCCTTCACAATGATGGACGCGGTTTCCCACAAAACCATTCAGGCAACGGGCGACATGGTTCGTCCCATGATAGTTCAGCTTGCAGGTGCTGCAACAAATATAATATTGGATCCGATTATGATTTTCGGACTTTTGGGTTTCCCCCGCCTCGGTGTTGCAGGCGCAGCTTTGGCAACCGTTGCAGGGCAGTTTGTGAGCATGGTTTTGGCTCTTTACTTCCTCTACCATAAGAAGAATAAGCTTCTTACTTTAAACCTTAAAAAGTTCAGGATAAGCGGCAAGATAATAAAAGAAATATATGCTGTCGGCCTTCCCTCAATATTCATGCAGGCAATAGGCTCAATCACAACATTCAGTCTCAATGCAATACTTATATCATTCTCAAACACCGCTGTAAATGTTCTCGGTGTTTACTTCAAGCTCCAGTCGTTCGTATTCATGCCCGTATTCGGTCTCAACAGCGGTACAATGCCTATTATGGGCTACAATTACGGTGCAAAAAACAAAAAGCGTCTTATGGACGCTCTCAAATACGGTCTTATGTATGCACTTGTCATAATGATAATCGGTATGCTGATATTCAGAATTTTCCCGCAAAGCTTGCTTTCAATATTCAATCCGTCCGAAGATATGCTCGCAATGGGCGTTGAAGCCTTCCGCGCAATAAGCCTCTGTTTCCCCCTGGCAGCCTGCGGTATAATGCTTTCAACTCTGTTCCAGGCAATCGGGCGTGGCGTATTGAGTCTTTTGATTTCACTTTGCCGTCAGCTTATTGTCATAGTTCCCGTAGCATACCTGCTTTCTATTGTTTCGGGCTTTGGTCCGAGCGGTGTCTGGTATTCCTATCCGATAGCTGAGTGTGTAGCTCTCGTGCTCTCGATAATATTCACAATAAACACATACAACACAAGAATCCGTTACCTTTCTGCTGAAAATTGACACATAAGTTTTACAGTAAAAAACATTGCCGAAACTCTCTGTTGAGGGTATAATGGATATATAAAAACAGAGTTAGGAGTGATTACCATAATTCGTATAATAGCCGGTGAAAAAGGCATAGGCAATACAAAGAGAATTTTAGACCTTGCAAATGACACTCGTTCAACAGCAAAGGGAAGTATCGTTTTTATAGATAATGACGAACAGTATATGTTCGAGCTTCATCGTGAAATAAGATTTATTGTCGCTTCAGAATACAGTATTGACGGTCCCAAGATGTTCTTCGGATTTATCTCGGGCTTGGCAGCGCAGGACTTTGACCTTGAATATGTTTTTATTGACGGTTTTACAAAAATTGTTGACCATCCCCTCGATACTCTCGAAGCACTTTTTGAAAAGCTCGAAGCTTTCGCGCAAAAGCGTGGCTTGAACCTCGTATTCAGCATAAATCACGGTGCTGAGGGCTTGCCCGAGTTTATGAAAAAGTACATAGATTAATGTATGGGACAATGCCCTGTCTTCTCGTGTAAATATTGAATAAGTTATATGAATACTCCGCATTTTAATGCGGAGTTTCTTATTTTTATCCTTGTTCAACATCAAATACAGCTTGTAAACTGAAAGGTCTCATCTCTTTTTAAACTCTTCACCGGTGATCAAATAGTTAATTGATACATTAAAATATTGCGACATGGCACACAACAAAGCCAAGGATGGCTCTCGCTTGCCGTTTTCGTAATAAGACAATGCTTCTCTCGATATATTTAAATCCATTGCAACTTTTTGTTGATTTAGATTTCTCTTTTTTCGAATGTTTTTAAGACCTATCATGAAATTCACCTGTTGCCTTTATTGTAACGTTATGTTACAATCATAAATGTAACAAAATGTTACATTTCCTGATTTGCCCTACTGTTTTTTATTCGGTTTTGCAAGAAAACAAACAGTTTAAATAGTATGATGACTATTCCATCTTGCTATACACACACTTTTTTGAAAAGGAGGTGAAATAGAATGAAGAAAGTTAACGCTATGGAAATGCGTAATGTTGAAGGCGGTGCAAAAGCAACATGCAGTGCTTGTGGTAAAACAGCTTGGGGATGGACGAAGTTTTTGGCTAAATTGTCCTTAAGAATAGATCACTGCGGTTTTGTTAGTTATTGCCCATTTAAAAAAACTTGGTGTTCTGTTAACTAAGAATAATTAGTTGATTATGATTGCCATATAAGAATAGTTTGTATGGCAATCACCTAAAAGCTTAATTAAGGGATAATACAATGTTGAAAATCACCAAACAACATGACGAACGTGATTGCGGTGCAGCGTGCCTGTCAATGATAGCATCGCATTATGGATTAAAACATCCTATTTCAAAATTCAGAGAGCTTACAAAAACAGACCAAAACGGTGCAAACCTATACGGTCTTTGTGAAGCTGCCCAAAAAATCGGTTTGAAAGCAGAAGCTCTTTCGGGAAATACGGACGAGCTGCTTGAAAGTATCAGCAAGGGCGAGATCGGCTTTCCTTTTGTTGCTCATATTATCAATGAAGACTATATGCAGCACTTTGTTGTTGTATTGAATATAAAAAACAATAAAATCGTTATATGCGATCCTGCCAAAGGAAAGGTAAAATATACCGTTGAACAATTTACGCAAATGTGGGACGGATATGTGATTGCTTTTGAAAAAACGGAAGCCTTTCAAGAGGGCAATTATAAAACAGGCGGTCTTAAGAAGTTCTTTTCGCTTTTAAGAGGTCAATATATAAAGCTTACATCGGTTCTTGCCCTATCGTTGATTATTTCCGTCATAGGTATAATGGGAGCCTATGTTTTTCAGATTATAATTGATGACTTTTACACTTCACATGAAGCGGTTATCTGCGAGGATGATTGTGCAGATGAGCATGAACATATCACGGAAGAAAGTTTGGAAGAATCACAAAGCGTTTTTGACAAGATCTTAAATTTTGTTACCGATAACGCTTCCAACTTTAACGCATTCTTTATTTGTTTAATTTCACTTTATGTTTTGCAAGCTGCGATTCAGTTTTTGCGCGGCTATTTAATATCGCTTGTATCCAAAAAAATAGATATGCGCCTTATGATTCCTTATTACAATCATATAATGGATTTACCGATATCCACTGTTAACACACGCAAAACAGGAGAATATCTGTCGCGATTTTCGGATGCAAATTCCATTAGAAATGCCGTGTCGGGTGCAACACTTACATTGATACTTGATTCAATTATGGTCATCGGCTGCGGAGTTATTCTTTATATTGAAAACAGCATTTTGTTCTATATCTCGTTGGTGGTTATAGTTTTGTATGCTATTATTATTCTTTTTTACAAAAAACCGCTTGAAAATATCAACCGCGAAGTCATGGAAAACAACGCAAGAGTACAATCTTATTTAAAAGAATCCATTGACGGCGTTGAAACAATAAAGGCATATACAGCCGAGCTGCCTTTTAAAGAGAAAAATGATTCTAAATTTACACGGCTTATAAACTCGGTGTTCAAGAACAGTGTAATATCCGTTTCGCAGGATGCACTATGCGATTCCGTGGAGCTTATCGGAACGATTATTATATTGTGGGTGGGCTTCGGCATGGTACTTGCCAATAAAGTAACAGTAGGTTCGCTTGTTACTTTCTATGCATTGCTGGCGTACTTTACAGAGCCCGTTAAGAATTTGATCAGTTTGCAGCCAATGATGCAAACAGCGATAATTGCAGCGGAAAGATTGAACGATGTCTTGGATATTACGGTCGAAGAATCCGATACACAACTTGAAAAGGCACTGCCGTTTGAGAATATATCAATTTCAAATATAGATTTTCGCTACGGAAATCATGAATTGGTACTCAGAGATTTATCTTTAAAAATCAACAAAGGCGAGAAGATTGCCATTGTAGGTGAAAGCGGATGCGGAAAAACAACTTTAGCTAAGCTTTTACTGAGGTTTTATAAAGCGGAAAAGGGTTCAATTTTGATAGATGGCAATGATTTAGACAATATTCCATTGGATATAATAAGAAATAAAATTGCGTATATAGACCAAAATACATTTTTGTTCTCAGACACTGTGAAGAATAATCTTTTGTTAGGAAATAAAAATATTTCCGATGAAGAGATTAAAAACATTTGTACAATGGTTAGGGCAGATGAATTTATAAATACGTTACCTTTTGGATACGAAGCATTTCTTGATGAAAACGGTAAAAATCTGTCCGGCGGTCAAAAGCAACGCATCGCAATAGCACGAGCATTGCTCAGAAAGCCCGAGCTGATTATCTTTGATGAAGCAACAAGTAATCTTGATACGATAACAGAGAATGCGATAAAAGACACCATTTTTAGTCTGAACAAAAATGTTACCACTATTATCATTGCACACAGGCTTTCCACAATCAAGAACTGCGATAGAATAATTGTAATGGATAAAGGCGAGATTGTTGAGTGCGGAACACATCAAGAGCTTATGTCAAAACAAGGTAAGTATTTTGATTTATATAACAAACAATAAGGCGTTTTTATAGATTGAAGTTTTAAAGCCCTTCGTCACCTTGTCGTGGCGAAGGGGTTAATATTATATTTCCCACCCGTTTTTGATTACTTTTTACCAAAAAGTAATCAGGGTACGGGGCAGAGCCCCAATTACTAAAAGTCACGAAGTAACTTCCTCGCCCTATTTAAATGCCTCTCAAAGCTTCCGCTTGATATGAACTCTGCCAAAACATATTGGTCGAGTACGGGCACCGTGCAGGAATACATCTTAAGCTTTTCATTGTATACATCAATAAGGCTTTCCGGGAGTATCATATACCCCATTCTCATTGACGGTGACAGACTTTTTGAAAATGTGTTCATGTATATTACCGTGTCTTTACTGTCAAGTGAATAGAGTGACTCAATCGGACGCCCGGGCATAAAAAACTCGCTGTCAAAATCATCCTCAACAATATATCGGTTTTCTTTACTTTGAGCCCACTTCAAATACTCATAGCGTTTTTTTATGCTTGCCGTAACTCCTGTAGGGTAGCTGTGAAAAGGCGTTACGTGCAAAACATCAATGTCCGCATCCCGTAAAGCTTCGCTTTCTATTCCGTCCGTGCCCATCAAAAGATGCACAACTTCTGCCCCCGAATCCCTGTAAACTGCTTCTATCTGTGAGTATGACGGATATTCTATTCCGTACTTTTTATATGCTCCAACCATACGGACAACAGTTTCATAGAGCTGTTCCGCGCCCGAACCTATGATTATACGCTCAGGCTCTGCATACATTCCCCTGTACCTTAAAAGATATTCTGAAATTGCATTTCTCAAAACAGCACAGCCCTCATTGGGCGACTTTATAAAAAGCCTTTCACCGTTATCCGCAATTACCTTTCTTATCGTCTTAAACCAGACAGAATACTCAAAATCATGCGAAACACCGTCCGTTTTTTCTTCAATGAGTGTAAGTGTTTTTTGAGCAATCGGGTTTTTGCCGTCAAACAAGCTCTCTATATTGCACACATAAAAGCCGCTTCTTTCCACCGCCCTTATATAACCCTCATCCAGAAGAAGCCGATAAGCTGCTTCTACCGTTATTGTGCTGCACCCTGATTTATCCGCCATGACTCGTTTTGACGGGAGCTTTTCTTCCGCCCTGTATTCACCGTTCAATATTTTTGTCTTTATATCGCAATAAAGCCTGTAATACTTCTTCTCTCTCATCTGGTTATATAAAATTCTTTCTTTTTGGTTATTTTTATATTATCAAATAATAATTATAATAACATCAACTCAAGATTGTAAAGTACATTTTGGAGGTTTTTATTATGAGCTACAAAAGAATTTTAACTGTGCAGGATATATCTTGCGTGGGTCAATGCTCACTTACGGTTGCTCTGCCGATAATTTCAGCTTGCGGAATTGAATGCAGTGTACTCCCCTCTGCCGTTCTTTCAACGCACACAGCAGGCTTTTCGGGCTATACATTCCGTGACCTTACGGATGACATGCCCGCAATCCGTGCACATTGGCAGAAGGAAGGCTTAAAGTTTGACGCTGTTTATACAGGCTATCTTGGCTCTTCAAAGCAGATTGACTATGTTATTGACATATTCAACACTTCAACAAAGGAGAATGCAGTAAAGATAGTTGACCCTGCGATGGCAGACAATGGCAGGCTCTACCCCGGCTTTGATGCTGAATATGTTGAGGCAATGAAAAAGCTTTGCTCAGAAGCCGACTACATACTCCCCAACATAACCGAGGCTTGCTTCCTCACAGGCATAAAGTATCAGTCCGCTTGCGACCGCGAATATATTGACTGGCTCCTTTCAAAGCTTCTCTTACTTGGTGCAAAGACAGTTGTTTTAACGGGAGTAAGTTACAAAGAAGGCAGAACAGGCATAGTAGTTGCAACAAAGGACAGCTATGAATATTATGAACATGAGCTTCTCTCAAACAGCTGTCACGGTACGGGCGACATATATGCTTCATCGTTCACAGGCGCACTCGTAAACGGGCACAGCGCATATGAGGCCGCAAAAATTGCAGGTGACTACACACTTGAGTGCATAAAGGAAACTGCAAAAATCCAGAACCATACCTACGGTGCCGCTTTTGAAAAAGCAATCCCGAAACTCATTGAGATGTTATAAATAAAAAGCATAAAAAAACTCCGCAAAGAACTTTGCGGAGTTTTTACTTTCACTTATTCACTATTCATTATAAGTTATAACTTAAATTATCCTCTTGCTTTTCTCAAGGCAAGTATTCTCTGCATTTCGTTGTAAACAAGCATGAAGCCTTCGTCAACACCCATGCCGGGCTTTGCGAGAATCTGGTCGGGCTTTGTTGCCATTGCGATATTTACGCAAACCTGGCATGAACGGTCTGTTTCGTTGCAGGTACCGCCCTGGTATGCGCCAACGCCCTTTGCCTTACAGTAAAGAACTGCTTCTGCGATATTGTTAACACCGCCGAGGTCGGGAGTCTTGATCTGGAGCATATGGCCTGCTTTGTTGTCTGCAAAGTACTTGATATCTTCAAGAGTGTTGCACCATTCGTCAGCAACTATTTCTACACCAATACCACGCTCGTCAACAAGCTTTGTAAGCTCGCGAAGTGCTATCATCTGGAGCTCTCTGTCCTCTGTGTCCATGGGACCTTCGATGCGGAGCTTGAACGGGCTTGCAGCATCAGCGAGTGTCTTGAGATAGTCTGCCATTGCTTCGTAATTATTGTTTCCGAATACTGCACCGATTGTGCCGTAAACGTCAATATGCAATACGGGAGCATAGCTTTCGTCTTTTCTAAGCTCGATTATACGATTTCTGAGCCACGTTACATAGTCAACAAGCAATTCGCCCTTTTCGCCAAGCTTTGTCTTTACGTTGTTGATAAGTGCATGGGGAAGAACGTTTGCACCCTTGATTATCATCTTATCGGAGTTTGTATAGCGGTCATCACCTGACTGTGTGAATACGGGAATCATTGTATCGGAAACCGTTGTGCCGTATTCTTCTGCGATAACTTCGCACATGAGCTTATGGTTTGCCTTTGCAACTGCATCCAAAACAGCCTGTGTAACACCGTAGCGTATAGCTGTGTGGAGCTTCTTGCCATTGTATTCGATGCTCTCTATCATAGCAGCCGTTTCACGGAATTTGCCGATTTCCATGCCGACGAGTTTGGGCTTGATGTATTCTTCTATAACGGGAATGAAGTCCTTTGCGAGGAAGAGGGGATCTCTTCCGCCTGCACCGCTGTACTGAACAGCTGCACAGTCACCGTAAGCCATCTGACCGTCTTCGAGTATGAGCATTACGGAGATTGATTCACCGCTCTGACGAACTGCACTGAAGCCTTCTGTTACGGGTGCGCCTATATATGCTGCACCGTCAGCCTTTGCGCCCTTTTTGATAGCACGCTGGTCATCAAAATAGAAACCGGTTCTGCCCTCAGAACAAATAACATCGATAATCTTCATTTTGTTTTACCTCTTTTTGTATTTAAAAATTTATAAAAACTATAATCGAAAGTGCATCTTAAAAGATAGCACTTTCGACCAATTTCATCTTATCTGGGGCGACCTACGAGTCTGCCCTTGCTTATTGCGTAAACGTCATCAATTACCATCTGGAACGATGCCTTACGCTTTTCTGCGTTTGCACGCTCTTCAATCTTCGCCTTGTTGAAGTCAACGAGGTCCTGTGTGAAGGGCAATGCGCCTATATCGAGCATACGGATTGCACCGTCATTATCACGTGCAGGAAGCATCTTGCCTGAGTTGAAACGGCTGGGAGCAAACGGAATGTCGATTACGCCTGCTTCTATTGCGCGTACTGTACCTACTGCAATATCACCGTTGCCGAGCTCGAAGCACTTGTCAAGTATGCAGCGTGTTTCTGCTGCGATGATTTCTTTTTCAACCTTGAGCAAGCTTTCGGGCAAACGCTGGTCGCTGAGCATTGAGATTACCTGTTTTGTGCAGCGCAAGCCCTGTGCGTTAGCTTCCATTGTGGGAACGCCGACTGCCTCGTGCGGAGTCTTGACGATAACCTTTGTTGCGTGTGCAATAGCTGCTGCTGCGCTGCCCCATGAGATAACGCCGAATGCCTTTGCTTCGTCCTGCGGGAAACCGCCCATCCACTGGTGGAATACTGTTGTTGTGATAACATCACTATAGCCGTTAGCCTGAAGATAGCTGTCTGTAAGCTCCTGCAATACTTCGATAGCTGCAACGTCCTGTATGAGGTTACCGCACTGACCGTAGCCTACTGTTATATTCTTGACACCCTGCTCTGCTGCAAGGAGTGATTCAATAATAGCAACAGCGTGTGATATACAGGGGGGTACCAATGTGCCTGTCAAGGGACCATAGGGCTCTCTGTTGATGGAAACGCCTGCTTCCTCGTACATACCTGTAAGTCTGTCAACATACTGCCAGTCTTCTATTGTCTTTTCCAAGGGAACATTCTTTGCATAAGGAATGTTGTAGGAGATACCGCCGCCCTCGTAGCTTGTGAAACCGCCTGCATAAGCAATTTCCGTGAGCAAGCGTGCATCGGGTGTGCCGTGACGAACCTGAACGGGAGTGTCGAGGCTATTTATGATGCTGCGGCAGCCTTCTACACCGTGGTTAACTGCCGGGAAGCCGTTAAGCATTGATTTGCCCGTCTTGATTGACTCTGTAATACCTACATCTGCCTCATTGTAGCGATTCTGGCGTGTATAGCTGTCTATTGTTGTGGGAAGCAGATCTGCCTCGCCCTTATCCTGCAAATATGTCAAAAGCTTTATGTGTTCGGGAATGAGTGCAACACCTGCTCTGGGCTGGATAAGAGTCCTTCCCTCTTCCTTTGCCTTCTTGAGCTTGAGAGAAAAAATCTTATTTTCGGGCATTGACTTGTGGAATTCAACTGCTTCTTCAAAGTTTACACCCTTACCTGTGTGCCAATGTGTCAACACTTCCGAACGGATACGATTAAAATCAGCGTCGGATATTCTCTTGTTACTGATAGCCATGATTAAACTAACTCCTTTTTCATTATTCTGAGTGCGACATCGCTGTAATGTTCGCTTAACAGCCCCATGGCTGCAAGAATATACTTTTTGTCAACGAGCACCCTTGCCTGTTTAGGGCGAAGTGATGCCAAATCGTTTGCCTTTGCCTGTGCAAAGGCGGCAACCTCCTTGGGACAGTCGGAATGAATTAACGCTCCGCCCGTTGCCACGAGATTTGTTACGGCAGAAAGGTCTTTTCCCTCCTGTGCATACGCAAGCCCCATCGGGGTATACACCTGTTCGAGTGTACCCGAATGACGCTTTACTGCCGTTTCTATTGCAAGTGATGCAAGTGCCCTGTCAAGACGCTTAAACTCATCCGTAGTCGGAACTTCATCCGTATGCTCGGACAGGTAGTCTATCATCTCGCTGCACTTTTCTTCACTTAAGCCTGCCAATAAGCTTATTTCATGAAGGCCTGCTGCCTCGGCAATACCGTGTATGCTGTAACGCATACCGATATCTCCCTCAACTGTACGCTTAACTCTCGGCTCATGCAAGCCCTTCAACACGGTTGACGGATTCTGCGGAAAGCCTTCTGCAACGGAATATACATCCGTTGTGGCGCCGCCAAGGTCAACCGCCACAAGCTCACCTATGCCCGATTCATTTTCAGTACCGTCAGCAAGCAAAACCATTGCCTGCTGAACGGCAGAAGGCGTCGGCATTATTATGCCGGATATAAGCTCGCTCGCTTCGCTTAAGCCCCTTGCTTTTACAATGCGTTTTAAGAATATATCCCTTATCGCGCTCTGTGCAGGCTCTATGCAAAGCTCCGAAAATACCGGCATAACATTCTTTTCAACATGAACTTCTCTACCGTCTTTTGACAAAATCTCCGCACACTTTTTTGCTGCCGCACGGTTGCCTGCAATTACTACAGGGCAATCGCTTTTAAGCGTTGAAAGCATTTGTGCATTCTTTATTATACATTCGGTATTTCCACCGTCAGTACCGCCTGTCAAAAGTATTATGTCGGGACGCTTTTCGTCTATCTCGACTATATCGTCCTCTGTAAGTTCATATGAGTATACACCTACAACCTTTGCTCCTGCACCGAGCGATGCAAGGCGTGATGCTTCAGCCGTAAGGTTTTTTACAAAACCGCTTGTTACCATTTTAAGGCCGCCTGCCGCACTTGAACAGGCTAAGCGTTCCTTAAACTCTATCTCGCCCGTCTTTTCAAAAAGCTTTTTGAGGGCATCGTTAAGCCCGTTGTTTATATCGGTTTCAACAGTTGTATAGCTGCTTGCAGTGCCTAAAATTTCTTCGGATTCCGTATCGACCGCAGTTACCTTTGTGTATGTACTGCCAAAGTCAATCAGAAGAATGGCGTTCATTTATTATCAGTCCACCTTTAAGTCTTCTTTAAGTGCCGCAATGGTCTCTTCGGGGGATGTACCCGGTCCGAATACACGGTCAAAGCCCATTGCTTCAAAGCGTTTTTTAACCTCTTCGAAGGGCTGTTTGCCAACAACGATATTACCGCCGACATAGAGCAAAATGCCCTTGAGGCCTGCTTCATCACACTTATCTCTCAAGCCGCGGCAGTCAAGCTCACCGTGACCGTAAAGCGATGAAACAATAATAGCGTCAGCATTTGTTTCAAGTGCTGCTTCAATGTATTCTTCCTGGGATACCATGACACCGAGGTTTGTTACATCAAAGCCTGCATCTGTGAAGGCATGATACAAAATCTTAATGCCCACTGCGTGAACGTCAGCGCCTATAACGCCGATTACAAGTTTCTTCTTTTCCATTTCTCCACCTGTTAATTTATATTTATTGCAGTTTCGACTGCTTTTAAATCCCTGTTTTATTTCTGTGATTCAAGATAAGCTTTTCTGCCTGTCTCATAAAGGTTTGTGCCCTCTGTGTCAATAACTGCGACTACCGGCAAGTTTTCAACACGGAGCTTGCGAACAGCCTCTGCACCCAAGTCCTCATATGCTATTACTTCCGCTTCCTTTATACAGCTTGATAAAAGTGCACCTGCACCGCCGATTGCCGCAAAGTAAACTGCGCCGTTTTTCTTAATTGACTCAACAACCTCGACACTTCTTTTACCCTTGCCTATCATACCCCTTAAGCCCAGATCCATAAGCGTGGGAGCATATGCATCCATGCGGTAACTGGTTGTCGGACCGGCAGAGCCTATCGCCATGCCCGGTTTGGGCGGTGTGGGGCCTACATAGTATATTACAGCATCTTTTACATCAAAAGGAAGCTCTTTTCCCTGTGCAACAAGCTCACAAAGGCGTTTGTGTGCAGCATCGCGTGCAGTATATATCGTACCGCTTATGTAAACGGTGTCACCTGCCTTGATGCGCTTGGCATCATCTGTTGTGAACGGTGTGTTTATGTATACAGCCATTTTTACAGCACCTCCGTTTTATGACGGGCTACATGGCAGTTGATATTAACCGCACAGGGAAGCCCTGCAATATGTGTAGGCATGGTCTCAACATTAACAGCCAAAGCGGTTGCTTTTCCGCCAAAGCCCTGAGGACCTATGCCGAGTGAATTTATGCTCTGCAAAAGTTCTTTTTCAAGCTCTTCATAATACGGATTCTCATTATGCTCGCCCAAATCGCGAAGGAGTGCTTTCTTTGCCATGTATGCAGCCTTATCGAAAGTACCGCCGATACCGACACCTACAACTATGGGCGGACAAGGATTGGGGCCTGCCTCTTCAACAGCATTTATTACAAAACGCTTTACGCCCTCAATACCGTCAGACGGTCTGAGCATTACAATGCGGCTCATATTCTCACTGCCAAAGCCCTTTGGAGCAACGGTTATTGTAAGCTTGTCCCCCGGTACTATGTCATAATAAATCATGGCAGGAGTATTGTCACCCGTATTTACTCTGTCTATCGGGTCTTTTACAACGGACTTTCTCAAATATCCGTCCTTATAGCCCTGTCTTACACCCTCGTTTACGGCTTCATTCAAGTCACCGTTTATATGCACGTCCTGCCCTACCTCAAGAAATACACAGGCTACGCCCGTATCCTGACAGATAGGAGCTGAAAGCTCATCTGCAATATTATAGTTTTCTATTATCTTGTCAAGAACGTCGCAAGCTGTTTCCCATGTTTCGTTTTCCCTTGCACACTTTATGCAGTTCTTGACATCTTCACCCAAATGGCAATTAGCTTCAATGCAAAGCTTTTTGACCGTTTTTACTATGTCACAAGCATTTATTTCTCTCATTGTTCTATGCCCTTTCTCAAAAAGCACTTTGTATAACTTAATATATCGGATAACCGAGTGCAAGCATCAATGCATACCATATCATGAACGCCGCACAGATTACTGTCACAATTATATCAACAATTTTATTTTTTGTCAGCAATGTCAAAGCAAAAGGAAGCGGAAATGCAACGGATAAATATCTCGGTGCACTCAAAAGCCACTGAACGCCTATCACGATGAAGAAGTATACGAGGAAGCATACTGTATATGATGGGCGCTGCTTCCTTGCCGTCACAAGCATCAGTATAAGTGATGCAAATATGCATACAAGCTGAGGAATTGACAAGCCGACAACATTTGCTACATTGCCCTCCTGAGCGTATCTTGTCATATAGCCCACGAGGTATGAAGCCGTATTGAATATCCAGCCGAAGCTCTGACTCCAATTCGATTTCTGTATCTCCATGAAATACATGGGATCGCCCCATACCGTGTAATTGACTATGAAATAGCCGATTATACCGATGGGAACTATGAGCATCGAAAGCCCTCTCTGCCAGAAATGCTTCCAGAAAGCTTTCTTGTCGCCCTCACGCCATAGCTTGCACTCGTCAGCCACAAACTCAATGAATATGGGGACCAGGAGCAATACGCCGGGTGAACGCGTGAACGATGCAAACGCACCTACTCTGCAGGCAAAAAGATATTTCTTTTTGCGCACGAGGAGCATTGACAAAAGGCACAGCATGAGGAAAAGGCTTTCCGACATATGCGTTCCGAAGAAGCAAGCCGCAGGAAGCAGGAAAAGGTATTTCACAGCTCTTACAGCATCCTTTTTCGGCATATCGATGCAAGCAAGCTCATACATGAATATTCCGGCAAAGCCTGCACATACATTCGATACGATTATCGCAGAAGCGAATGTGTCACGCACAACAAAGGAAACAAGCTTTATAAGAATGGGATACATCGGGAAGAAAACTATGTGCTTATGCCTGTCAAGGGACAAGTCATTCGTATACCAGTTATCCGCAATGCCTATATAGCTGTTCGAGTCAGTCGCATGCTGCCAGGTAGTTCTCAATGTTTCAAAAAGTCCGCCCGTATAGCCGTTTGTCTTAAGACATACAAAGTACGCTATGACATATATCAAAAAGCGTGTAACTATTACCGCCAGGAATATCGTTATCCAAGGGTGTTTTGCAAAAATGCTCTTGACTCTTGTATTTTTGGGTTGTTCAACAAGGTCATGATACCTGCTTCCGTCAAACATATCAGCAAGCGGTAAAACAACAGCCGCACCGCAAAGCCCGAAAAGCACGGTGCACAAAAGTGCAGAAGCACTCTGCCAGAACTCCGTTGACGGATTATCGTTTATAAGCCAATATACATAGCATCCAAAGACACCCAAAGCCACAACCATCGCAATGATTGCTGTAACAATAAGCTTTTTGCTTGTCTTTTTGCTTTCGATTTTGTTTGATACGGAACCTTTTTCCATTGTACTCTATCCTCTTACCTGTCCCTCACCGTAAACCAAGTATTTCATTGAAGTCAGCTCATTAAGCCCCAAAGGACCTCTTGCGTGAAGCTTCTGTGTGGATATGCCTATTTCAGCACCGAGCCCAAACTCACCGCCGTCGGTAAAACGTGTTGAAGCGTTTACATAAACCGCCGCCGCATCAACATTGTTCATGAAGTATTGAGCAGCCTCTTTATCATTCGTTACTATACACTCGCTGTGCATTGTGCCGTAGCGGTAAATATGCTCTATTGCACAATCAATATCGTCAACCACACGTGCCGCGATTATGTAATCGTTATATTCCCTGCCCCAATCGTCATCACAGGCAGGATTTGCCTGTCTGATAATTTCGCAAACCTTCTCATCGCCCCTTATCTCAACATTTGCATCAAGAAGCTCTTTTGCAATCTTGGGAAGTGCTTTTTCTGCTATATCCCTATGTATAAGCATGCACTCGCAAGCATTGCATACAGAAGGACGCTGTACCTTTGCATTGAATATTATCTTTGTTGCCATATCTGTATCCGCACTCTTGTCAACATATGTATGGCAAGTACCTGCACCCGTTTCGATTACGGGTACGGTTGAATTTTTAACGACGCTTTCAATAAGCCCTTTACCACCCCTGGGGATAAGCACATCGACGTATCCGTTAAGGCACATAAGACCTTTTGCACTTTCACGAGTTGTATCCTCAACCAAGCAGATACAGTCCTCAGGAAGTGAAACGCTTTTAAGTGCCTTTCGCATTGAAGCGGCTATTGCCTTGTTTGAATTTATAGCTTCCTTACCGCCTCTCAAAATTACAGTGTTGCCACTCTTTATGCAGAGAGCCGCAGAGTCCGCCGTTACATTGGGACGAGCCTCAAATATAACTGCAACAACGCCGATGGGCACGGAAACCTTTTTTATAACAAGCCCGTTTTTGAGTGTGTTTTCAGAAAGAACACGCATCAAAGGGTCGGGCAGATTTACAACATCCAGAACACTGTTTGCAATACCCTCAATTCGCTTTTCGTCAAGCTTTAATCTGTCAAGAAGTGCAGCCGTCAAGCCATTCTCCCTTCCAAACTTTAAATCAAGGGCGTTTGCTTCAACGATGGTTTTCGAATCCTCAATAAGACCCTTTGCTATTGCACAAAGTGCCTCATTTCTTTTTTCTTTACTTGCTACAGACAATATGCGTTCTGCTTTTTTTGCCGCTTCGCCGAGTTCTGTAAGTGTTCTCATACTATTTCTCCGCTTTAAAAAGAGTACCTATACTGCCGCCTTCTACCGCAGCATATATATTTTCGGGATTATCACCGTTTATTATCAAAGTGTCAATGCCTGCTTCGCCTGCAAGCTTTGCCGCATGGATTTTAGTAAGCATACCGCCCGTGCCAAGCCCTGAAATGCTGCCGCCTGCAAGGCGTTCTATCTCATCTGTTATCTTATCAACAACAGGAATGAGCTTTGCATCCTCATAGACGCTTGGATCCTTATCAAAAAGGCCGTCAGTATCCGTCAGAATAACAAGCACGTCCGCATTTATGAGCTTTGCAACATGAGCAGACAAGCTGTCATTATCACCGTAAACGATTTCATCAACCGCGACACTGTCATTCTCATTGATTATCGGTATTGCACCGTACTCAAAGAGCTTGTTGAATGTGTTTATGAGATTATTGCGACGCTCATCATCGTCAACATCGCTCTTTGTGATAAGAAGCTGACCCACCGTGTGCCCAAACTCATTGAACTCTCTGTCATACATGAACATGAGCTCACACTGACCGACAGCCGCAGCCGCCTGCCTGCCCTCGGTATCCTTTGGGCGACATTCAAGCCCCATCTTGCCTACGCCGATACCTATTGCACCCGATGAAACGAGCACGACCTCGTGCCCAGCGTTCATTAAATCCGACAAGACCACTACCAGCTGCTTCATGCGGCGGATATTGGTCTTTCCTGTTTTGTATGCAAGCGTGGAGGTTCCTACCTTCACGACTATGCGTTTCTTTATTTGTTCCATAACTTTCTGCCTTTTTTTAACTTATGAATATTATACCATCTGTCTTCGCTATTTTCAACGCAAAAAACACATAGGGCTACCCATTTGCTGAGTAGCCCATCTTCGTGCGAAAAAGCTCCTTATTTGCCTTGCGGTGAAGCACTTGGTGCAGCTGCACTGTTTCCGCTTCCCGTGCCGCTTCCCGTGCCGTTTCCTGCGCCGTTTTCAGTACCGTTTCCTGCACTTGAACCCGGCGTTGCACTTGTAAGTGTTTCTGTCGGAATTACCTCACCGTTTGCATTCACGTATACTTCACGTGTTGCGCCCATGCCCGTTTCGGAAAGTATTACGCGGTACGCCTGCTTGCCTACATATGTGGCGTAGCTTGCACCGCTTATTATGAGGTTCTCACCTATTTCCTTTATTGCGGAAAGTATGTTTTCGGGAAGGTCCTTTTCGTCTATTTCCTGTCCCTCAACAAAACCTTCTATAACACTTTCGCCCTCAGGCACGAGGGTGGATGATACACCATGTGTATTTGTTGCTGAATTATCAGGTGAATTTGCAGGTCTTTGATTTCCCATGCCAAAGTCCTCCATATCACATCCTGCAAACATAAACAATACAAGCATGACTGTCATCAGCACCGATATTGCGGACAAATTCTTTTTCATTTCTACATGCCTCCTTAATCTGTTCGTTGCTATTTTGCTTCCGAAAATCGAATATTATTCATTTTTTTCAAATGTGAATTTTCGCTTTGAATTGTGCAAAGAATGTAAATAAGTGTCGCAGCTATTGCGAAAGAGTGATTTTTAAGGTAAAATCAAATCACAGGAAAATTTTGAAAGGACTTGATAATTATGGAAATGGAAAGAGATTTCGTAACATTCACAGATGATGACGGCAACGAGTTTGAGCTTGATGTTATCGATTATTTTGATTTTGAAGGCGAAGAATACGCAGTTTTGATGGATCTTACAGCACTTTCTGAAGATTGTGACTGTGAAGATGATGATTGCGAATGTATGCCCGAGCAGGATGTTTACATCATGAAAGTTGTTGTAAACGGCGAGATGGAAGAGTTTGTTCCTGCTGACGAAGATAAGATGGATCAGCTTGCTGAAATCGTTGAACAGCGTTTGAGCGAAGGTTGCTGCTGCGATTGTGATGACGATGACTGCTGTGATGACGACTGCGAATGCGGATGTCATGACCACGAATAATCAATAATCAATCAAGAGCCGCATGAATTATAAAATGCGGCTCATATTTTATTTTGGGGAGGATTTGGGATATGGATATCACACTGCAAGTAAGGACAATAGACCTTGTTTCAAAATTTTTAAAGCATGATTTTGACGGTTTGCCCCACTACGGCTACACCGTCCAGAAGCCTGCTTTTTTGCATTATCTGCCCGAAAACGCAAGTACGCATTTCCCCCGTTCCACACCCGAAAAAGAGGGATTATCCTCTTTTGCCGTAAAGAAATTTGTTGACATTCTGGACAAAAACAACAGAAGTCACGGCATACACTCGCTCATTATAATGAAAAACTCAAAAGTGATAAGCGAGAATTTCTGGGCACCGTACAAGCCCAATATTCCGCATATGCTTTATTCATTGAGCAAGACCTTCACGGGCACGGCAATAGGTATGCTCATGGACGAAGGCTTGCTGCTTCTTGACGAAAAGATATGCGATATATTCCGCGATGAGCTTCCGAGACAATCGCTTTTCTTTTCAAATGATTTAAAGGATATGACAGTGCGCCATCTTCTCACCATGACAAGCGGTTCACGCTTTAACGAGCTCGGCTCCGTGCTTGACGGTGATTGGATTAAGATGTTCCTGGAGTCATCATTGAAATTTGAGCCCGGCGAAGAATTTGACTACAATTCGTTGAACACTTATATGCTTTCTGCAATCGTTGTAAAAAGAAGCGGCATGAGTCTTTCCGAGTTTTTGAGAATCCGTCTTTTTGAACCGCTCGGCATAGCAAGCTACACTTGGGAAAAATGTCCCAAAGGCATCGAAAAAGGCGGTTGGGGCCTCTCATTGACGCTTGAAGATGCAATGAAGCTTGGCGACCTTTATCTCAATAAAGGTGTTTTTGACGGCAAGCGTATTTTAAGCGAAAAATTTATTAAAACAGCTACAATAAATCATGCTCCCGAAATAAAGGATGAACGCAAACACGGCTACGGCTATCAGCTCTGGATAGGCGAAAAGCACGGAGCGTACCACTTCAACGGTGCTTTCGGGCAATATGTAATAGTAATCCCAAAATTCAATGCAGTTATAGGCATATACAGCGGAAACGTAAACCTGTTTTCGCAAAATGACCTGCTTGCAGAGATTTACGCATTATTTGAAGGAAGTACAATGACCGCACTTCCCGAGGGTGTTTTTGTAGAGGAAAGTCTTAAAGAAAACGAAAAAACTCACAATGAGCTTCTTGCCTTATCAAACAGCTTGCGCGTGCTTGATACTTTCGGAACAAACAGAGAAAACAGGCTTCGTTCATATGAATGTGAGTGTTCGGTTTCAGAAGAGGGCTTCGAAATTTTTGCAGACAGTGTTAACAATAAGGAATACCGTCTTACAAAAAACACAACAAGCTTTTTTCCGCTTACTTTGCAAGCCGTACACAATAATTTCTCATTGGGCTGTGATATGGTTTCATTCAAGAAAGATGCAGATTCACTCTCAATCTCAATCTATGAGCATATTGAACGCAACACATTGACCGTAAAGGCAAACGGCGGCTTCGCCTATTCATGCGTGGCACACAAGGGCGAAAAGCAGTTGGTCGGAACACGTGGCGTATGGTCGGATGACGGAAAAACGCTTTTCATTCTCTGCTCATTCATTGAAACGCCCGACACAAGAATAATAAAGATCACGCTTGAAGATGACGGCACAATCAGCATGGTATTTGATGAAATTCCGACCGTTGACGGTGCTTTAAGTATACTTTTGAAGCTTGTAGGGCTTTCAGAGCGTGCGTTATTCAAGGGGCTTATACAGTCAAACCGCGACAAAGATATGCCCTCGGTAATTCGCTCATTCACCATACCCACCGCTGTCGGTATTGAGATTAAGAACAACACGGATACGGTAGATATTTGACTATAGTAATAATATATAAAGGGTGCACGCTTTGCGCGTTCACCCTTTTGTTATTTTCAGCATTTACAGTCGCTCGGCCAGAGTATTTTGTCTGTATCTGCCGACATTTTAAAAAGCATTTCATCGCTTGCGGTGTTCTTTTCGCCTGTTGACGAGAAACCGAAGCGTGCAAGCAAGCTTGCTTGTTTTTCATTTGCCCACATGGATATTTTTTTATTTTTAAGCTCCTGAAACTTAAAAAGCAGCATACGCAAAACAAGCTCGTCAAATATTGTATTTTTGTACTTCTCCATGAGCACTATTCGCTCTATTTGCACATCACCGCCCGACTTCAAATCGGGGCACGCACTTCCCACCGCAATCATGGCTCCGCCATCTTTTTCCGTAACAAAAACGTGTACGGCATATACGTCATTTGCATTTGTTTTTATATTGAGCTTTTCAAGCGTTTCTACGGCTTCCTGCCCCATGTACCATTTAGCTTCAAACATACTGTTTCTCCTTGGAATTTAAAATTCAGTTTTCTTCTTTGGCTTCGGTTTTAAAACGCTCCGTATTGACGGGGAACACAACCTTAATTTCAGTTCCGCGCTCAATACCGTCCTTTACCGTTATCTCGGCATCGTGGCAAAGCGCTATGTGCTTCACAATTGCAAGTCCAAGTCCCGTTCCTCCGCTTTTTCTCGAGTGGCTCTTATCCACTCTGAAAAATCTTTCAAAGATACGCTCGCGGTATTCTTCCGGGATTCCTATACCCGTATCAACAACCTTTAAGATCGCCTTGCCGTCTGAACGCCTTACGCTTACGGTGACAAATCCGCCCTCTTTATTGTATCTTATCGCATTGTCGCAAAGGTTGTAGGCAAGCTCATAAAGCTGTGACCTGTCACCCGACATTATGCACAATTCACCGTCAAACCTTACGGTTACATTCTTTTGTTTTGCATTTATCTCAAGGCTTGCTGTCACCTCTTTTACAAGGTCTGACAAGTCAAGAAGCTCAAAGCTTTCGCCGCCTGCATCCTGCCTTGTTTCGTCAAGCTCGGTAAGTTTTATTATATCGCCTATAAGCGTTATCATTCTGCCTGCTTCTTCATGGATATTCTTTGCAAACTGCTTTACATCCTCCTCGCGTGCCATACCGTTTTCTATCATTTCAGCATAGCCGGAAATTGATGTAAGCGGAGTCTTGAGCTCGTGCGATACATTTGCCGTAAATTCACGCCTTGCCTTCTCGTTTTCCTTGCGTTTTATATGCTGCTCCTTGACCGTTTCGGCAACGCTTTCAAGCTCCTTTGGAAGCTGGGCATAGGGGTCCTTTTCCAAAAGCTCAAGCTTTGAGGCAAACCACTTCATTGTGCTTTTTGATATAAGATAAGCAGAAAGCATTGCAACAAAAAGAAGTATCACAAACGCAATAACCATCGTTAAGGCAGACTGTCTGACTATCATGGCTGCCGGATTTATGTCGGTTGCAAGGCGAACTATCTGTCCGTTTTCAAGCTTCATTGCACAGTAATAGGTTTTCAGGCCCGTTATATCCGATATTCGTTCTGCACTGCTGACTGTTTGTATGTCTGCATTTGCAATTTCAGGGTACTCTCCAAAGTCACGGCCTATCTCGTTCTGAAGCTCCTCATCGGTTTCGTAAAGAACTATTCCGTCTTTGTCCAAAAGTGCTGCTCTTATGGGTCCGTCCGTATACACTTCAAGTACACTTATATCTCCGCTTTTTTCATACAGGTCGGAAATCATCTGCGTTTCACGCTCAAGATCCTTCTTCGCGCCGAATATCATCGTCGAATTAAATATATTTACAAGCAAACCAAATGTAAGCAAGAATGCAACCAACGCTACAATTACAAACTGAAAGCCAAGTTTTCTGCCCATAAATCACATTCCTTTTTAGTTTATTTTTTGAAGCGGTAACCTACATTGCGTACTGTTTCAATGTACGCACCTCCGCTTTTAAGCTTTTTTCTCAAGGACTGAACATGGACATCTATCGTGCGTGTTTCGCCCTTATAATCCATGCCCCAAACATTTTCCATGAGCTTTTCGCGTGAAAGCACAAGCCCCTGGTTTATTATAAAGTATTTCAGAAGTTCATATTCCTTATAGGTGAGCAAACACTCTGAGCCGCTTACGCTTACTGTGCGTGTGCTGTCGTCAATATCTATATCACCAATCTTGAATATGTGCTCTTTTTTTCTGTTTTCTTCTGTTTTCTCAACCCGTCTTAAAACAGCCTTTACTCTTGATATAAATTCCATAACGCCAAAGGGCTTTGAAATATAATCATCTGCACCCATATCAAGACCGCTGACTATATCCATTTCACTCGAGCGTGCGGTTGCCATTATTATGGGTATACCCTTTAAGGCATTTGAGCTTTTCATCCTATGGAGTATTTCAATACCGTCCGTATCGGGAAGCATTATATCAAGCACAACAAGCGACGGCACTTTTTCTTCGCACGCCCTGAAAAAGGTTTTTTCATCAAAAAATCCGCGCACCTCAAACCCGCTGCTTTTTAATGCATATTCTTCCATACGGAGAATATGTTCATCATCTTCCACAATGTATATGAGCATATTTTATCTCCCATCAAAGTTTTAGTACGGCATTAAAACAGCACATAATATATTATATTGACTTTATATGCCATATCTTATTATATAATACTTTATATTCACAACAAAGCCTTGTCAATATCGTTCGTTTCGGGATATAATACTTTTATGTTTATTATAGTAGGTTTGGGAAATATAGGCAGAGAGTATGAAAACACACGGCACAACGTGGGTTTCATGCTTCTTGACACACTTTCAAAGCGTTGGAATATTGATATCCGAAAAAAACATTGCCGTGCCCTCATAGGTGACGGCCGTTTTGGGAACGAAAAAGTAATACTTGCCGCACCGACAACGTATATGAATCTTTCGGGCGAATCCGTTCGCGAGCTTGTCAATTTCTATAAGTGTGAGCATGACGAGCTGATACTCGTTTATGACGATGCCGATATTGAAGCAGGCACCCTGCGTATACGAAGCGGAGGAAGCTCAGGCACGCACAACGGCATGAGAAATGTTATTTATCAGCTCGGCTTTGATGACTTTCCGCGTGTACGCATCGGCATCGGCAAACCGCAGGACGGGCGTGACATGATGTACCATGTTCTTGCAGCTCCCAAGGGCGAGGAACTTGAAGCTCTTCAAAAAGCACTTGAAAACGCTGCCGATGCAGTTGAGATGATAGTTTCCGGCAAGCTTTCAGATGCACAGGCAAAATTCAACATAAAGCCCAAAAAACCAAAACCTGAACCGAAATCAGAAACAAGTGACAAAGACAAAGATAACGAAAAATCCGATATTTGAAGTTCTCGGTTCTTACGAGGAATACTCAAAGCTCCGCACCTCAATCGATGAGGGTTCGGGGCCTTTTTCGGTGTTCGGCATGGGCGAAGCTCATCGTTCGCATATAATTGCTTCACTCTTTGACAATACACGCTCATTGCTCGTGGTCACCTCTTCCCACTTATCCGCAAGCAAAATTTACGAATCCGTTTCGTCATACTTTGAAGGCGATGATACCTGCCTTCTTTTCCCTGCAAGCGAGCTTTTGACGCTTTCAAAAAGCTTTGCACACTCCATGGCAGTCGATTCAAAGCGTTCCAATATTCTTTACCGTCTTTTTTCGGGTAAACCTTCAATTGTCATAGCATCGGCGGAAGCGATGATTCAGACGGTTATGCCTCCCGAAAAGTTTGCACTCGATACATTAACACTTAAAATCGGTGATACAGCAGATCCCATACTTTTAATGGAGAAGCTTGTTTCAGCCGGCTACGAGATATGTGAGGTATGCGAAAGCCCGGGGCAGGCAACAAGACGCGGCGGTTATGTTGACGTTTTTCCGATAACTGCTCAAAACCCAGTACGTATAGAATTTTTCGATGACGAAATTGACACCTTGCGTGAATATGATGCAATTTCCCAGCGTTCAACAGAGAATGTGGACAGCGTCACAATAGTCCCCATGCCCAATCATTATGACGGTACGGCAACACTCAAAGACTATTTTTCCAATGACTCAATAATCATAATTGATGAGCCGTCACGCTTTGAAGAAAGTGCAAAAATATCGTACTCCATGTTTTTAGAAGCGGTTTCTGCCCGTCTCATGGCGGAAAACGCCACGCACCTTGACGAGAAGCTTGTCACCTCGCCCCTTGGTGTAATAAAATCGCTTGATACAAAACGCACCGTGATGTTTATGTCGTTCACGCGTGCATATCCCCTGATTGCATCAAAGGGAATATTCCGTTTCGATACGAAAGCAGCCATTCAGTATAAAAACAATTTTGAGGCTTTGGCAACTGACCTTCAGGCATGGCGTAAGGCTGACTATTCCGTAATAATCTATGCAGGCACGCACTCGGGACATTTGAAAGATGCTCTTGAGGACATGAATGTATTATTGCCCGTCAAGGACTCGCTTGACAGGAGCATAGTAAAAGGCG
The DNA here is from genome assembly GCA_017407205.1 of Clostridia bacterium. GTDB lineage: Bacteria > Bacillota > Clostridia > Christensenellales > CAG-138 > RGIG3096. The sequence continues at coordinate 16,285 of JAFQXA010000016.1, read as the reverse complement.
AGCATATCATAATCTCGTCATCTTTAAATGCAGGTTTTGAGTACCCCGAAATAAAGCTTGTTGTATTAAGCGAGTCGGAGATTTTTGCTTCTCTGCAAAAACAGCTTCCGACCAAGGTGAAAAAACGTCCGCAGCTTGTATTTTCAGAGCTTAACATAAACGACCTTGTAGTACACGAGCTTCACGGAATAGGCCGTTTTACAGGCATCGTTACCTTGGAAGTCGGCGGTGTTTTGAAAGATTACCTCCACATTGTATACGCAGGCGGTGACAAGCTGTATATCCCGACGGATCAGCTTGACAGGGTACAGAAATATATCGGCGGTGACAGCGAGAAGGCAAGCCTTTCAAAGCTCGGTAGCGGAGAATGGCAACGCACGGTTTCAAGAACACGCGAGGGTGCAAAGAAGCTTGCATTTGACCTTGTAAAGCTCTATGGCGAACGAAGCCGCGAAAAGGGCTTTAAGTTTTCAAAAGATACGCCCTGGCAAATGCGTCTTGAAGCTTCATTCCCCTATGCAGAGACCGCTGACCAGCTCACCTGCATAGAAGAAATCAAGAAAGATATGGAGAGCGACCGTCCGATGGACAGACTTCTGTGCGGTGATGTGGGCTACGGCAAAACCGAGGTCGCACTGCGTGCCGCTTTCAAGGCGGTCATGGACTCAAAGCAGGTTGCATTCTTAGTTCCCACAACAATACTTGCACAACAGCATTATAATACCGTTTCGTCAAGGTTTTCGTCATTCCCTATACAGGTTGCACTTTATTCAAGATTTACCTCGCCAAAGGAAGAAAAGAAAATCAGTCAAGGGCTTGAAAACGGCATGATAGACGTTCTTATAGGAACGCACCGCATGATATCAAAACGCATGAAGTTTGCAGACCTTGGGCTTTTAATAATAGACGAGGAACAGCGCTTTGGTGTAGGTCATAAAGAAGAAATAAAGAGACTCAAAAAGAATATTGATGTTTTGACGCTTTCGGCTACCCCCATCCCGCGTACATTACATATGTCAATGGCAGGGATAAGGGATATGTCGGTAATCGAAACTCCGCCCGATGAACGTCACCCCGTCCAGACCTATGTGATGGAATACAGCGAGGACATAATACGCGAGGCAATCCTCAAGGAAATCGGCAGGGGCGGTCAGGTATTTTTCGTATACAACAATGTTAAAAATATGCCTTCCATGGTTGAGCATTTAAGAAACCTTGTGAGTGAAGCAAGAATTTCCTATGCACACGGCCAGATGAGCGAGAGAGAGCTCGAAAGTGCAATGCTTGCTTTTATGAATGGCGAAAGCGACGTGCTTGTTTGCAGTACGATAATCGAAAGCGGACTTGATATGCCAAATGTAAACACGATTATAGTAACAAATTCTGACCGATTGGGGCTTGCACAGCTTTATCAGCTTCGCGGAAGAGTCGGCCGTTCCACAAGGCTTGGCTATGCCTATCTTATGTTTCCTCAGAGCAGTGCCTTATCGGAAACCGCCGAAGCCCGACTTCGTGCAATGAGTGAGTTTACGGACTTCGGTGCAGGCTTCAAGGTTGCAATGCGTGACCTTGAAATCCGCGGAGCCGGAAATCTTTTGGGCGCCGAGCAATCGGGACACATGGCGGCTGTCGGCTATGACCTTTACTGCAAAATCGTTGACGGTGCAATCAAGGAAGCTACGGGCAAGCCCACAGTCAAAGAAATCGAAACAACGCTTGAAATACCCGTTGCGGCAAGCATACCCCACTCATATATTCCGAGGGAAACCGAGCGACTTTCAATGTATAAACGCATAGCGATGATAAACGGAAAAGAAGCGCTTTACGATGTTCAGGACGAGCTTTTGGACCGCTACGGCGACATTCCCCAAGAGGTTGGCAATCTCTTGACCATATCCCTCATAAAGGCTCATGCCAACAAGGCTCACATAACCTGTGTAAACGTGAAAGATACCGAGATTAAGCTTACATTTGACGAAAATGCACCGCTTGATGTAGAAAAGCTTTTAAAGCTTGTGACAGAAACCGATGGTGCAAAGCTTTTGACGGGAAATACGCCTGCTCTCCTCATAAAACGCAAAAAAGCAAGCGTTGCCACATTATGTGCATGGTTGCCACAGTTTGTTTACACGCTAAGTGATTGCATTGATAAAACAGTATGATATAATATACTTGTTATATTATGTAAGTAAGTAACTAACTAAATTTTAAGATTGGAGTACATTATGAAAAAACTTATTTCTGTTCTTTTGGTGCTTGCAGTATCGCTTGCCTGCGTATTTTCATTTGCAGGCTGTGACATAGGCACAAAGGGAAACGACGGCGAAACCGATACAACAACTGTATTGGCAACAGTGGGTGACGAGAAGATTTACCTTCACGAGTTCAAGGCAACATATGATATGTATGTTGAATACTACGCAAACTACGGTTATGACATCACGAACGATGCAGAAGCCCTCAAGGAATTCAAAACAAGCCTTTTAAACCGTATGATTGCTGAAAAAGCAGCTCTTATCAAGGCAAAGGAAGCAGGTCTTGATGAATACACGGAAGAACAAAAAGCAGAAATTGCGGATTCTTTGGAAAAAGAGCTTACATCAATCGAAGAATACTATATGCCCCTTGCCAAGGAGCAGGTAGAGTCGGGCGATGAGGCTGAAATTCAGGCAAAGTATGAAGAGCTTGTAGCAGAAGAGTCTGTAAACTATACAGGTGTTAAAATGACCTATGAAGAGTATCTTGATTATGTTGAAAAATCAATTACAAACAATTACCTTATGTCACTTTATCAGAAGGAGATAGTTTATAAGGACCTCAAGGTTGAAGACAGTGCAATCGAAGACAGCTATAACGAAAGAGTAAATGCGGACAAAGAAAGCTTTGAGGCAACACCTGCCGATTACAAGAACGCACAGGAAAGTGCAGAGCTTTACGAATCAATTCCCACAGCATACACTCCCGAAGGCTACAGCCGTATGCTGAGTATACTCATTGAGCCAAAAGGCGAAACAAGCACGCAGTATACGGATAATGAAACAAAAATGAACAACATTTCGAGCGAATACGGCGACCTTGCATGGGATAATGCAATAAATCCCAACGCTGAAAATGCGAAGAAGCTTAATGAGCTTGTTGCAGAATACAAGAAGCTCAAGGCTGAAAACGAAGCAGAATTCACCAAGGTAAACGCAGAATACCGCACAAAGGCAGAAGAAGCGTATAAAGCACTTGTTGACGGCAAGACATTCGTTGAAGTAATGAAAGAGTACGGCGAAGATCCCGACTTTAACGAGGGAAGCGTATTCATCGAAAAGGGTGTTCTTATCTCCAATGAGCACAAATCCTCGTCAGACTTGTCCGATGAAGTAAAAGCAGAATTCAAAAAGCTCAATGTAGGCGAGTTCTCAAACGTATTTGAAGATGAGGACGGTTATCACATCATTTATTATCTCCGTGACGAGCCTGCAGGCATACGCGACCTTGAAGACATGAGAAGCTTCATCGAAACTGAGCTTTTGACAGAAATCCAGAATTCTGAATGGAACGCTCTTATTGATGCTTGGGTTGCCGATACAGAATTTGTAAACATCGACCAGGAGCTTCTTGACTCCGTAGCATAACGCCATGCGACTTGATAAATACTTAAAGGTTTCACGCATAATAAAGAGGCGTACTGTTGCAAACGAGGTCTGTTCATTGGGCAGAGTAAGCATAAACGGCAAGGAAGCAAAGCCTTCAGCCGAGGTTCGCGAGGGTGATATTCTTTCCATCGTCATGGGCGGAAGGGAAACCAGGGTTAAAGTCGTTTCCGTCCGTGAAGTTGCCTCAAAAAACGATGCCGCCTCAATGTACGAGTTATTGGGAGATAATTAGGATATGGTCAAAACTGCATTCATACTGCTTGCAGCAGGCTCAAGCTCAAGAATGGGTGAAAACAAGCTTGCTTTGTCCATAGGCGGTGCAACTCCGATAGAACGCTGCTTCGGTGCAATTCACAGAAGCAGCTTTGCTGTATCTTCGGTTTGCTTTACAGTATCGGATCTTACACGGCAAGCGGTCACAAAGCTTTGCAAGGAAAGCCGCCTTTCATGCCCCGTCTACACGGTGGAGGGCGGAAAAACAAGGGGCGAATCCGTTTACAATGCACTCCTGTCGCTTCCTGAAGATACCGACATAGTTGTAATTCACGACAGTGCACGCTGTCTTATAAAAGCAGAAACAATAGATAAAAGCATAGAAAGTGCCATAAACACAGGAAGCGGAATAGTGGGCACAAAGGCACGTGATACCATTCGTAAAACAAGCGGTGAGCTTCTTGACAGGAACGAGCTTTTCATCACCCAGACACCGCAGACATTCAGGTATCAGGAGATATTGGCAGCTTATAAAAAAGATGCTGAAAACGGATTTATTGAGACCGATGACTGTGCAGTTTACGAAAAAGCAGGCTTTAAAGCCACGCTTGTAGCGGGAGATATTATGAATCAAAAGCTTACTTGCCGAGAGGATATTGAGTTTTTCAATGCAGCTTGTTCCATGCAAAAATCGCTGCGCGTGGGCTTCGGTGAGGATACGCATCGCCTTGCAGCTGGCAGAAAGCTGATATTGGGCGGTGTTTGCGTGCCGTTTGGCTTGGGGCTTGTAGGTCATTCCGATGCGGATGTTCTTGTTCACGCAATAATCGATGCACTTTTAGGTGCGGCGGCACTTTCCGATATCGGCAATCTTTTCCCCGATAACGACAATTCTTATAAAGACATTTCCTCGCTTTTATTGCTTGAAAGGGTAAAAGCAATCCTTGACGGGAAGAATATTGCAATCAACAATATTGATGCAACAATAGTTGCCCAGTCACCAAAGCTTGCACCATTTATTGAAGAAATGCGTAAAAATATAGCCCTCACGCTCAATACACCTGTTTCATGCATAAGCGTTAAGGCTACAACTCCCGAACAAACGGGGCCTGAAGGGCATCACGAGTGCATAACTGCACGCGCAGTTGCTTCGATACTCGTTTAGTTCATTGCAATATCGGATTTTTCATTGAGCTTTTCGTATGCTTTTACGAAAAGCTTTTTATATTCCTCCTTTTCAGGGTTTGAAGCTATCTCGCCTGCTGCCCTTGCGGCTTCGTTCAATACATTTATATCAGTTGCAAAGGATAGCGACAAAAATTCATCCATACCATGTTGCCTTGCACCCAAAAACTCACCGGGGCCCCTGTTTTCAAGATCATATTCTGCGATTTTAAAACCGTCAGCCGTGCTTGCAAGCATCAAAAGACGGTCAAGCGAAGCCTGGCTCTTGCTCTCGCTTAAAAGGAAGCAGTATGACTGCACGCTTCCCCTGCCCACTCTGCCGCGAAGCTGATGAAGCTGTGAAAGGCCGAACCTGTCCGCACTTTCAATTACCATAACTGTAGCGTTGGGGACATCAACTCCGACCTCGATTACGGTTGTTGAAACCAAAACATCAATCTCGCCACGGGAAAAAGCCTGTGTTATGATTTCCTTTCTGTTCGGCTCCGTCTGCCCCGTCAAAAGCTCAACTCTTGCATCAAGCTTATTATAAAGCTCCTCATAAAGCTCCGTCGCCGATATGACATTTTCAAGCGCCTCAGAGCTTTCAATCAAGGGACATACAACAAACGACTGCTCGCCCTCTTTAGCCCGTTTTTCAATAAATTCATACATATCGTCACGCCTGTGCTCCTTTACAATGCGTGTTATTACCGCCTTTCTGCCAAGCGGTAATTCATCAATAACGGATATGTCAAGGTCTCCGTACATGATAAGAGCAAGTGTTCTCGGAATTGGTGTTGCACTCATAACAAGCATATGCACAGCCTCACCCTTGTTTTGCAAGTTAGCCCTTTGACGAACGCCGAATCTGTGCTGTTCGTCAACTACAACAAGCCCAAGATTTTTAAATTCCGCATTTTTGAACAGGAGCGCGTGTGTGCCGACTATTGCGCGAGCAACACCCGTGCGAATTTTTAAAAACGCTTCGTCACGCTCTTTCTTTTTCATGCTTCCCGTCAAAATCACACATTCTCCGTCATCAAAAAAAGGTTTGAGCCTTTCATAGTGCTGTCTTGCAAGTATTTCAGTTGGTGCCATCATAACCGCCTGCGTGCCGTTTTGTGTGGCCGCATACATCGCATAAAACGCAACCGCGGTTTTTCCGCTTCCTACATCGCCCTGAACGAGCCTGTTCATCACGGTTGTTTTTTCAAGGTCAGCATTTATCTCATCAATAACTTTCTCCTGTGCACGCGTCAATGAAAACTTGAGCTTGCTCTTGAATTCTTCCTTAACACCGCAAGTTTTAAATGCATTTTCCCTTTCTCCGCGCATATTCGACTTAGCAAGAAAAAGCATTGTCCTGAAAAGCACAGTATCCTCAAACGCAAGTCTTCTTTTTGCCTGTTTAAGTTCATCGCTGCTCTTTGGAAAGTGCATAATGCGCAGGGCATCCGCCTTTTTTATGAGCGAATACTTTTTGAGTATTTCATCGGGAAGTATCTCCTCTTTTTCCAAGGGGCAACCAAGTGCCTCCTCTGCAAGCGATACTAAAAGCTTGTTTGTTATTCCCTTTATGCTTTGATAAGTTGTGACGATTCCGGGAAGTGTATTTGTGATTGACGGATTCACCATCTTATTGCTGTTTTTTGCATCAACCCGACCAAGCAAATAAAAGTATCCGCCCTGAGGTATTGCATTTTTTATATAGCTTTGGTTGAACCATACGACGTCCAGCTTAGCCCCTGTCGCGTCCTCCGCTTTCATGCGAACGGTGTTCATGTTACGCTTTATATAGCTCAGTTTTGGTGCCGTGACAGCTCTCACACGCACTGCAGCTTCTGTTGAGCAAGTAAGCTCACTTACTTGCTTTACCCTTGAAAAATCCTTATATTTTTTTGGGTAAAAATAAAGTATATCACGCAAAGAAAAAAGGCCCTGCGCGCCTAAAGCTTTCGCACGGCTGGGGCCTATTCCTTTAATTTCACTTAATTTTTTGTCAAGCATTATTCTACCGAGAAGAGGTAATAGTAAAGCGGCTGACCGCCCATCTGAACTGCACATTCTGCATTGGGGAATTCTGCCCCTACTTTTTCTGTGAAGGCGTTTGCACTCTCTTCACTTACATCTTCGCCGTAAAGAACCGTAAATGTCGGCTCATCCACAAGCTCCATGAGCTTGCGTGTAAGCTCAAGCGAAACAGTTTCAACATCCTCACCGACAACCTCTATTCTGCCGTTGAGCATACCTATGATGTTGCCTTCTTTTATATCAAGACCGTTGTATGTGGTATCGCGGACTGCAAAAGTTACAGCACCTGAGTTTACACCGGCTAAAGCTTCTTTCATAGCTTCTTCGTTTTCATCGGCACTTGCTGTTTCATCGTATGCTATCGCAGCGGAGATACCCTGCATTATATTGCGTGAGGGGATAACCTTGACGTTGCACTTTGCAAGCTCTGCCGCCTGCTGTGCCGCAAGTATGATATTGCTGTTATTGGGCAGAACCAAAACATTCCTTGCGTTTGCTCTTGCTATTGCATGAGCGATAGTATCAATGCTCGGGTTCATCGTCTGTCCGCCCGTGATTATGCTTGAAGCACCGAGGTCTTTGAATATTTCCTCAATACCGCTGCCCGAGCTTACTGCTATAAATGCCATTTCTTTCTCGTTGGCTTTCATCTTTGCAGTAATCTCACGGTTCTGCTCACGCATATTTTCAATCTTTACCTTGTCAATCTCGCCAAGCTGCATAGCAAACTGCAATACATTGCCCGGCTCGTTTGAATGAACATGAACCTTTACAAAGTCGGCATCATATGCAACAACAACCGAGTCACCAAGGCTCATGAGCTTGTCACGGAAAGCATCAAGGTCTGATTCTTTAAATGTTTCAACAAGATGAATTATAAAGAACTCTGTGCAATAGCCGAACTTGATATCGTTTACATCTTCAAGAGTAATATCGGCATTTGACTGTATTTCCTCTTTGGGAATTGCTTCCTGATAGTTTTCAATGCTCTCACCGTCAAGCACGAGCTTGAAACCGCGAAGCACCGTCATAAGTCCCTTGCCGCCTGAATCAACAACGCCCGCTTCCTTCAAAACAGGAAGCAAGTCGGGAGTTATCTTGACCGCTTCATCACCGGATTCGACCATTACATTGATAAGGTTTTCAAGGCTTGCGTCTTTCTGTGAAGCCACAGAAACCGCCTCGCTTGCCATTCTTGCAACGGTAAGCATTGTACCTTCCTTTGGCTTCATAACAGCTTTGTATGCGCTCTGTGTACCGCTTGTCAAAGCAAGTGCGAACATCTCACCCGTAAGCTCTTTTGATGTGCCAATTTCCTTTGCAAAGCCACGCAATATCTGTGAAAGTATAACGCCTGAATTACCTCGTGCGCTCTTTAATGAGCCGACCGATGCCGCCTTTGCAACATCACCTGCACCTGCATCATCAGAAAGTGCGCGAAGCTCTTTTACAGCGCCCTGCATAGTCATCGACATATTTGTGCCTGTATCACCGTCAGGAACAGGGAACACGTTAAGCGAGTCTATAACAGCCTTGTTCTGCTCAAGCAATGCAGCGCCCATCAAAAGCATCTCTTTAAGGCGTGCACCGCTTATTGTATTGATATTAGCCATTTTCTAAAGTCTCTCCCTATACTTTTATCGAATCGACATGGATGTTCACATTGCGAACTTTCATTCCCGTCATTTCTTCTACTCTGTAGCGGACATTCTTTCTTGTGTTTTCCGCAACTGCCGGCAATGAAACACCGTACATCAAAGTAACATACAAATCTATATCCATCTCTTCATCCGATGTGGTTACAACAACACCGCGCTTATTGTTTTCAGTGCCGATAAGTTGGAACAATGTATCTTTTGCTTTCTTTGAGCTCATTCCGACGATACCGTAATTTTCCATAGCGGCATAACCTGCAATAGAAGCAAGCAATTCGTCCGAGAATGTTATTTTTCCCAATTCGTTAACTATGAGTCCTGGCATAGCCTGTTCCTCCTTCAAAATATTTATACCATATATTGTACCCTAAATAGTAATCATCGTCAACCACTCGTTTTTCGCCCTGTTTATCTACGTTTTTTGCTCATTCGCCACTTTTTTGCCCCTTGACATGAATTTAGTAATTTAGTAAACTACTGATGTACTGATTTACTAAGGAGAAGAAAAATGAAGATTCCCGCAAGCTTAAAACACAAGCCCGTTATCGTTTGTGAAAACTATGAGAATGTTGACGGCAGAACAGCTTACAAGAGTGAAGCCAAAGGGTTATCCGTAGGTCTTGCACAGTGGAATGACCGCGGCAGAGTTGATGCCTCCGCCAAAGTATGGAGATATACGGGCAATAAGTGGAGCAGGCAGAGCGAGGAGCTTCCCTTGCACCGCGTTCTTGACCTTGCAATAGTAGTTGCACGCTCAATGCAGTATTTCACGGAGGAAAGCTATCGTTTTCCGTCGCTTTACAATAAGGACGACACAAAAATAGACCGCATAGGGCTTCAGGGCGACGCTATGACGCTTGAAGTATGCGATCGTAATGAAAATATTGATGAAGATATTGAACTTCTTTTGAACGCTTTAAGCAGGGACAGCGAGCTTTTATGCGAAAGGCTCCACGTGCTTGCCCGTTTGCTCAAAAACATGGGATATTTGAGATAGACTATTCAGAAACAGGTACAATCATGCGAGAAAGCTCATTTCCAAAGGAGTCATAGAGTATTGCTATGTCTCCTTTTTTCTTGTTCCATGCCTTATCCTCGCCATGCCATATAAAGTCACCGCTATAGCCCTCACATGCCACGGTTACATACTGCCCCTTCTGAATCTTTGATTCTTTCGGAAATACAAAAAGTTCGTCACCGTTTTCAGAATACAGCATGAAGCCGCCTATATCCATATCCCGGTCGCTGTCATTATAAATTTTAACTGCCTGCACAGAGCTTTGTGCATCCGTTATTTTAAGCTTGCCTTGTTCCTCTGCTGTCGGATTTTCAAAGCTTATATTGCCATCTGTCGAAACCGTCATCAAAACGCCGATATCGTAGTCACTCGTTATCATAATTTCATCAGCCATTGAAAGCGCGGACAATACACGCGTATTGGCAGAATCAGCATCGACATCCGTGTTTGTGGAAATTATCGCATATTTCGGAGAAACTGCATTTGCGAACTGCACGGAGGTTGCATCCTTATTGCCGTGATTTGCCACCTTTAAAACATCGGCTTTAAGATTCTTCCCTGCATTTATCAAAGTAATTTCCTCTGCAAACTGCATATCCCCTGTAAAGAGTATTTTCTTGCCGTTTACATTGAGCTTTAAGACGAGCGAATTATCGTTATCGTCATCGTTGTTATACGAAATCGGACCTAAAACATCAAAGCCGACATCATCTGCAATAACTATCCTGTCACCGTGATTGAGCTTTACCTGCTCAACCATTGCATTTTTTGCAATATTGTCGATTTTGTTCTCCCCGTTTTTCTTGTTTTCGCTTATTGCAGCTGAATAAATCCTGTCAATCTCCACATATTCAAGAAGCGTTTTCGCACCGCCGATATGGTCATCGTGGGTATGGGTAAGTATAAGCCCATCAAGCTTTCCAATGCCCATGTAGTTCAAAGCGGCTATAAGCCTGTAGGCATTTTGTTTTTCACCCGTATCAATCATATAATTTTTGCCGTCTACGGAAACAATCGCACAGTCCGCCCTGTCAACATTCAAAAACAAAACTTTGACATTATCGTTTGTATATCCTATTTTCTCACGTGGAGTGCAGGCGACAAAAAAACAGAGGCACATACAAACTGTCAAAGCAAAACAGAATATTCTTTTTATCATTGTGAAGCACTCCTTTCTTACGGTTATTATACCATAAAATATATTGCTTAAAAACAAATTAACGAGATTGACAAAAATACTCATATTAGATAGAATCTACTTGATTACTGTACTTATGAGGTGTCGTATTTTGAAAAAGAAAACACTCGTGCTCATGTCCGCACTTTTACTTTTAACATTGCTTCTCACCCCTGCTTTTGCAAATGCACAAGAGCTTGCCATGGGCGCTGCACCCGTTAAATTCACGGATACAATGCTCGGTAAAATCTTAGTCACACTCTTGGTTGCAATGCTTCCCGTCATTGAGCTTCGCGGTGCTATCCCGATAGGCGTCGGCATGGACCTCGAATATTATGTAGCAGTTATAGTGGCACTCATAGGCAACATACTCCCCGTACCCTTTATTATTTTCTTTTTCCGCCGTATTTTCGAATGGCTTGCAAAGAAAGTAAAGTTCTTTGACCGTGTATGGACTGCACTTCGCGACCGTACAATCAAAAAGTCGGACGTTGTGCAAAAGTACGGTTTCTGGGGCTTGTGCATACTTGTTGCAATACCGCTTCCGGGCACAGGTGCCTGGACGGGTGCAATGGTTGCCTGCCTGCTTGAAATGCCGTTTAAGAAGTCCGCACCCTCGATTATCCTCGGTGTGGTAATAGCGGCAGTTATCGTAACCGCAGTAACCTATCTCGGCTTTGATGTAATCTTTTAAAGACTTTAGGTGCTTGCATTTTGCAGGCACTTTTTTGTTATACTATGCTCATGGAGTTTTTATGCAATACATCATTTCATTTTTAGAAGGACTTATAACATTTATATCGCCCTGTCTTCTGCCGCTTCTTTCCGTATACATTTCATACTTTGCAAGTGGCAATGAAGAAAATACGGCTAAAACACTGGTCAAAAGCTTGGGCTTTGTTCTTGGCTTCACGCTCGTTTTTATTTTGCTCGGTGCTTTTGCAGCAAGCCTCGGTGCGCTTTTATCACGCTATCAAACCGCAGTCAATATAGTGACAGGCTTGATTGTGATAGTCTTCGGGCTGAACTTTTCAGGCGTATTCAAGCTCAATCTTTTTAACAATACCACCCAAAAAGAAATCAAAGGAAGCGGATTTTTCTCAACAATGCTCTTTGGTGCCGTATTCTCGATAAGCTGGACGCCCTGTGTCGGTGCGTTTTTGGGCTCTGCTTTAATGCTTGCCTCACAGCAAGGAAAAATACTTGAAGGCATGGCAATGCTTCTTGTATATTCCCTTGGACTTGGTGTCCCGTTTGTTTTGAGTGCCGTACTTATCGACAAGCTTAAAGGGACATTCAATTTTATAAAACGCAACTACAAAATAATAAACATAATAAGCGGAAGCTTTCTTGTGCTTGTCGGCATACTGATGGCAACAGGGCTTTTAGGCAAGATTATATTGTCATTTTCATAAAGGAGAATATACATGGAAAACAAAACAGGCTCAAGCAATAAAACAACCGTAATCGTCACGCTTGTACTTATAGGAGTACTCATTTTAGCGTCCGTTCTTTACAGCAGTTTGAGTGAAAAAAGCGAGAATTTACTCCCCCTCTCCACTCCTTCTCCTACCGCAGGAAACGAGAAAAGTCCTGTTAAAGCTCTTGACTTTACCGTGTATGATGCCGAAAACCGCGAGGTAAGACTTTCCGACTTTTTCGGCAAGCCGATAGTATTGAATTTTTGGTCAAGCAGATGCAGTCCCTGCCAAATCGAAATGCCCTACTTCCAAAAAGCGTTTGAAGAATTTGGAGAGGAAGTTGAGTTTGTGATGGTCAACCTGACTGACGGAAATTGGGACACAGTCACAAGCGCTTCCGCATACACAAAAAAGAACAGTTACACTTTCCCAATCTACTTTGACACCACGCTTGATGCAGCGATAAATTACGCTGTCTACTCAATCCCGGCTACTTACTTTATTGACAGGGACGGATTTATCAAAACCTATCGCATCGGTGTACTCACCGAAGACTTGCTTCAAACCGGAATAAATTTGACAAGATAGGAAAAGGCGGCAAAGCTTCACTTTGCCGCCTTTTAATTTACTCTCTTTTTATACCTTTCTCAACTTTTTCATGAAGAATGCTGCGCTTAATGAGATTGCAGCTGCCATTACGACAAAGCCGAGCACAACGGAGTTGCCGCTTGTGAACGGGGGCGGTACGCTTCCTGCCTTGTCAAATGTTGATGAAGCAGAAAGTGAGAATGCTGTGTTGAAGCGGTTAACGAGTGCGTTTGTATATACATAAGCCATTTCGCCCTCGGAGAAGCCCAATACATTCATTATTGTTTCGTATTCTTCATAGAGCTTTGTATAGCCGTTATCGCCCTTCTTTATCGTTTCGCTTTCGCCCTTGAATTCAACGCCGTCATTATAAACAACATCAAAGAACTTGTTTGACTGCGATGCGCTGAAAATCTCAAGACCTGTTACCTTACTTTCAGAATCAACACTTATTACCATGCCGTACGAGTTATCAACATAGACCGTGAAGTTTTCTTTCTCAACGCCCTCGATATCAAAGACCTTATTGTCATATGCAAATCTCATGGGCAGTTCCTTGCGGCCACCGCTTAAAGTTGCATTTACAGTTACTGTTGATGCTGTAAGTGCCTGCGTTGTGAACATATAAGTAAATGTTCCGCCCTTTTCAACAAGCTCTGTGGAATACTCAAACTCTGCCGCAAAAATACCGTCTGCCGATGTTGCATTGAATTTAAGCTCAGTTTCGCCTGCCTGACTGTTTTCGGCATCCAAAACGGGCGCATATGCTGCATTGTTTACTACGCTTTCAATCCTGCAAGGATTCTGAAGGTCACAGTAACTGCCTTCCTGTGAGGGGAGCGTTATCTCGACAGCAAAACGCAAATCCTCGTTTGCCAAAATGCCGTCTTCTGAGTTGAACGCAACAAAATTGCCCTCCGCATCCTTTTCATACTCGTAAAGAGTTACAGTTACGCGTGCACTGCTTTCGTTTCCGTTCACCTCGGCATCGTCCATAGGCGGTGCTTCATAACCTATCTGTGCAAATGCAGGCACTGCAAGCACAAGCACAACGAGTATCAAAGCGAGTGTCTTAACTATTCTTTTCATGATTTTCTTTCCCTTTCAATTTAGCGGACTTTTACTTATAAAATCTTTATAAAAGCCCACTTTTACGAGGGCATGATAGCATTATGAAAATTTTAAGTCAAGCGGTTTTGACGCCATTTCGGCTTTGTTCTCAATATGTTGAAAGTTTATTCATGCTTTAGAAATAATTAAGGGCGAAATTGTATAATTTTTATGACCATATTATTATTTGCCTTGTAAGGCATATAAAGCAAATGTTATACTTCACAATGAGCAATAACAGACTGATTTTGGAGGTTAATATCATGAAATTGTTACTGTCAAACCGTACCACATATCCTTTTACGCAGGAAAATGGCATATGTTTTTGCGGCTATTTTATATACAACGGTCATAAATACACCGCGGAAGCTGCAATAACGCACATCCGCGACCGACTCAGCCATATCTCGTTCGAGGAGCTCCTGCACGAAATCAACTATGGTCTTTACTCATTTGTTGTTGAAACTGACAGCAAAGTTTTCTGTGCTGTTGACCGCATACGTTCATTCCAATTCTACTATGCAACGGAGAACAATGACCTCATACTTTCAGACAGCGCACACAGCGTTTTTGATGCGCTTTCCACAGTAACGGCAGATGAAACCTCATTTGACGAGCTCAAGCTCTCAGGCATATTTATAAGCGGTCCTCACACGCTTTGCAATGAAATACGCGGTTTGCAAAGCGGTGAGTACTTTGTTTACGACAAAGCTTCCGGTACAATAGAAACTCATTTTTACTACAAAATAGGCGGTGACGGCACATACCATGATTGGACGGACGAAGAATACCTTGATCGTTTCTCGGAAGTTTTTGACAAGGCATGTGAAAATCTGCGTATCGCACTTGCAGGCAGAACGGCAGCGGTTGCATTATCGGGCGGTCTGGACTCACGTGAAATTCTTTTGATGCTCAAGAGAATCAAGTATGAAAAGGTCGTTTGCTTCACATTCGGCACAAAGGGACATCTTGACACCGAACTTCCCAAGAAGATTGCTGAAGAATACGGTTATCAGTGGCATTTTGTGGAGTATCTTCCCTCAACATGGAAGAAGTTAAGAAAAGATCCCGATTTCGTTGAATACATAACCACTCGCCACAATATGTGTACGGTTACTGAAATACAGGAATATGCCGCTGTAAAACAGCTTACGGAGAACGAAATTCTGCCAAACGATTCCGTAATAATCACAGGCAACACAGGCACTATAATTGCCGGTAAACTCGACCGTAAATTTGTTGACGAGCAAGTAAATTATCAAGAACTGTTGGATTTTGTTAAAATACGTTATTACAACCGCACGGATATTCCCGAAAGGCTCAACGAGCGTTTTGAAAGCTATTTCGACAAGACACGTGCAAACAACTCCGCAGAATCAGCTGCTCAGTTCCTTAACTTCAACATAATGGAACGTCAGTTCAAGTTCTGTTTGAGTTCACAGGCTATGTTTGCATCATTAGGCTACGAAGCATTGCTTCCGGTTTGTGATACAAACTTCCTCGATTTTGCTAAAAAGGTACCGCTGAGACTCAGAATGGGCAAAAAGCTTTTGCGTGATTTTGTTAGCAGGCATGAAAGCATCGGCTGCCCGCCTTCATCTTCAGCCGTATATGCACGTGTTGGCGGTGCAATAAGAAGCACAACACTTTTGAGAAAGATCGTTCGTAAAACATCAAAGCTAACAAAGTACTTCCGTTCTTTAAACCGCATAGAGAACATATTCCCGTTCTTTAAATATGCAAAACACGCTTTGAAAGGTTCGGAATTTTTCACCATCAATCACATATTTGCTTCCGACATGATGAAGGACACAAGAAAACGTATATCTGAAAAGCAAAAAGCATCTGCAAAAGCAACAATTTCAATGTAATCAGCAATTGCAAGGACGGCTGTCACTTGGCAGCCGTCTTACTTATAAAAATAAGCTTGCAATCGTTTTGAATTTTAGCTATAATACTTGATGTTGCATGCAGACAATGCTGATGTAGCTCAGTAGGTAGAGCACTTCATTGGTAATTAAGAGGCCGAAGCCGATGCCTCGCAGGAGGCAGAAAAGGCAACAGTGTTGCGTTTTCAGGCTGAGACGGGCGGATGTTGATCAGCCGCCCCGAGCGGCAAGGCAAGCTGCAAGCAATAAAAAACAGAATAAAGAAAAACAAATGATGCTGATGTAGCTCAGTAGGTAGAGCACTTCATTGGTAATTAAGAGGTCGAAGTCGATGCCTCGTAAGAGGCAGAAAAGGCAACAGTGTTGCGTTTT
>JAFQXA010000015.1 GCA_017407205.1 Clostridia bacterium | reverse complement strand
TTATAAAAAAAGAAATGCTTTTTGAACATTCTTTGGAGCGGGAGACGGGGCTCGAACCCGCCACCTCCGCCTTGGCAAGGCGGCGCTCTACCAAATGAGCTACTCCCGCAGATATGGTGCCTCAGAGTGGACTTGAACCACCGACACAGGGATTTTCAGTCCCTTGCTCTACCAACTGAGCTACCGAGGCAAGTTTGGCGACCCGAAGGGGGCTCGAACCCCTGACCTCCAGCGTGACAGGCTGGCATTCTAACCAACTGAACTACCGGGCCGTATTAAGCGGATTTTATGAAAAATCCGCCATAAAAAGATGGTGGGAACAACAGGGCTCGAACCTGTGACCCTCTGCTTGTAAGGCAGATGCTCTCCCAGCTGAGCTATGCTCCCATACACATCCCGCAGCCTTTTCCTTGCGACTGCGAAATGTATTATACAACATAAAGAGTATACTTGTCAACGAATTTTTTTATATATTTAAAGAGTAATATCAACTATGCATCCGCAGGGGCAAACTTTTGCACATTCACCGCAGCGTGTGCACTTTTCCGTGTCGATATGTGCATAGCCGTCGTATACGGAAATTGCGTCATACTTGCACTCTTTAACGCAGCGCCCACAGGCAATACAGGCTTTCATGCACTGGGTACGTGCTATACGGCCCGTGTTGCTGTTGCGGCAGAAAACAAGAACTCTTGTATCAAGGGGTTCAAGGCGAATTGTGTTTCTGGGGCAGGCTTCTATGCAGTTTCCGCAGCCCACACACTTTTTCTCATTGATTTTTGCAACACCGTTATGTATCGTGATCGCATCAAAATTGCAGACCTTTGTGCAGTCACCGAGGCCTACACAGGCAAAATTGCAAAGCTTGGGGCCGCCGCTGAATGATACTGCGACTTTACAGCTCTGATAGCCGTCATACTCAAATCTTTCCTTGGCGATGCCTTCAACGCCCTGACAGAGCACGCGTGCGACCTTCTTTTCGCCCTGTTCCACTTCTATACCCAATACCTTGCCGATTGCTTCAGCGTTGGCAGCAGGGCAAGCGGTGGGCTTTGCTTCGCCCGTAACTACTGCTTCGGCAAAAGCGTCACATCCTGCAAAGCCGCAGGCTCCGCAGTTTGCACCGCCTGAAAGCTCCTTGACCTTTTCAATGCGAGGGTCTATCTCAACTGCAAACTTCTTGTCGGCAATTGTCAATACGATGCCGAATATTGCACCGAGTACACCGAGTGTCAATAATGCGTATAAGATTATCTCCATAATTTAAGCACCAAATCCCGAGAAACCCATGAATGCGACGGACATGAGTCCTGCCGTTACGAGTGAAATCGGGAATCCTTTCATGCATTTGGGGATGTTGGAAGTTTCAAGCCTTTCGCGCACGCCTGCCATCAAAACGATTGCGAGCATAAAGCCGAGTGCACCGAACACGCCGTTCAATACGGACTGCAAAAGACCGTAGTTGTTATTCATGTTAAGTATTGTTACGCCCAATACCGCACAGTTCGTTGTGATGAGGGGGAGGTATATGCCGAGTGACTTGTAAAGTGACGGGCTTGACTTTTTGATGAACATTTCAACAAACTGAACAAGGCTTGCGATTATGAGGATAAAGGCTATTGTGTTCATGTACTCGATGTGTAAGGGTACAAGAACAAGATTATAAACAGCCCATGTAAAGAGCGAAGCAACCGCCATTACGAACGTAACCGCCATGCCCATGCCGATTGAAGTGTTGACCTTGCTTGAAACACCCAGGAAAGGACAGCAGCCCAAAAATCTTGAAAAGATGAAGTTGTTGGTGAATATGCAAGTTACCATGAAAATGAAAACATTAACTGTCATACTGCATCCTCCTTACCTGACTTCTGTTTGCGGTTTGTCAATGCATTTACTATGCCGAGCATGAGCCCGAATACAATGAATCCGCCGGGAGCAAGAATCATAATGAGCATGGGGTCATAGCCCTGACCGAATACGTTAAAGCCGAATATTGTGCCGTTGCCGAAAAGCTCGCGGATACAGCCCATTATTGTGATTGCAAGCGTGAAGCCCAGGCCCATGCCCACACCGTCAACAGCGGAGAGGAACACGGTGTTTTTGCTTGCAAAAGCTTCGGCGCGAGCTAAAATTATGCAGTTAACAACGATAAGCGGAATGAACATACCCAATGACTCATAGAGCGAGGGAACGAAAGCCTGCATTAAAAGCTGTATCATTGTAACGAAAGCACAGATGATGACTATAAAGGCAGGAATTCTTACCTTGTCGGGTATGAAATTACGAAGGAGGGATATTACTGCATTTGAGCCTACAAGAACGAATGTTGCGGCTATGCCCATGCCTATGCCGTTCATGGCACTTGTCGTAACAGCTAATGTGGGACAAGTACCCAACACAAGCCTGAAGGTGGGATTTTCATTGAGTATTCCGTTTATGAATACGCCTTTTGCCGTGGATTTATCAAGCATTTTTCTTTGCCCCCTTTGTGCCGTAGATTCTGGGTTTTATGTATTTGTCAAGCAGGGGAGTTACGATGTTCATAAGCAATATTGCAAAAGTTACGCCTTCAGGATATGCACCGAAGTTTCGGATGAGTGCTACCATGAGACCGCAGCCTGCTGCATATATGAACTGACCCAATCTTGACATGGGCGAGGTTGTGTAGTCCGTTGCCATGAAAACTGCACCAAAGAGCACACCGCCTGTCAGGCAGGCAGACAATGCATCGCCTGTGAAGATTGCGGAAAGTGCTGCAAAAACGCCCATGAACACAACGGGGATTCGCCATGAAACAACTCCGCGAATGAGCATATAAAGCAAGCCCAAAAGAATTGCGGCCTTGCTTACTTCGCCTATCGAACCGGGGATGTTGCCGAGGAACATATCCATGTAGGTATAGTTTGCGGCAACCTGAGCATCGCTCAGAATCGTTGCGCTTGTTACAGCGTCAAGTGCCGGGAATACCGACGGAAGCGTGTATGCCGTCATGAGTGCAGGCCAGCTTACGATAAGAACGCCTCTGGCTGCCATTGCAGGGTTCATGAAGTTGTGGCCGATACCGCCAAAGAGCTGTTTTACAAGGATTATTGCAATTATGCTTCCGATGCAGGCGAGCCACCAGGGTGCCGTGGGCGGAAGATTCAAGCCCAGTATAAGACCTGTTACGAGTGCTGAAAGGTCACCGGTCCTCACGGGCTGATGGGCAAGCTTTTGCCATATAAATTCTGCAAGAACTGCCGTAACGCACGCAACAGCAAGCACTATTGCAGCCCTATAGCCGAAGAAATATATACCTGCAAGCGTGGTGGGCAAAAGTGCAATTATTACATCGAGCATTATACGCTTTGTGTCCTTATTCGTGCGTATATGCGGAGGTGTTGAAATATAAAGCTTCATTGTTTCTGCCTCCTTGCTTCCTGCATTATAGCGGTCTTGACTTCCTTGAACGCTGCCGTGAGCTGACGCCTTGCAGGACAGACATATGAACAGCTTCCGCACATGATGCAGTCCATAACATAATGGTCCTTTGCGCCTTTTATATCGCCAACTAAGCAGAAGTTCTTGATTTTAAACGGATCAAGCCCCATTGGACAGACCTCAACGCATCTTGCACAGCGTATGCAGGGGGATTCGGGAGCGCACTTTGCATCCTTCATGCTCAAAACAACGATACCGCCGCCGCCCTTTGTTACGGGCATTGTATCATCATAGGTGCAGGGGCCCGTCATACCGCCGCCTGCGATTATCTTGCCGGGCTCCTCGCTGTAACCCTCGCAAGCACTGATAATGTCCTCAAACATTGTGCCGATACGAACCTGTAAGTTGGAGGGCTTGTTGACTGCGCCCGTTACCGTTGTAATTCTCTCTGTAAGCGGTAAGCCGTCTATAACTGCATCTGCAATTGCAGCAGCGGTTGCCGCATTGATAACTATTGTATGAACATCCAGGGGGAGCTTCCCGCTTGGAACTTCTCTGCCCGTCAATGCCTTGATAAGCTGCTTCTCACCGCCTTGCGGGTACTTGGTTCTTAAAACGCAAACCTCAACACCGTCACGACCGCGGGCAGCTTCACGCATTGCCTGAACTGCTTCCATCTTATTGTCCTCTATTGCGATTATACCGCGATGAACATTTATGGCACGCATTGCAGCACGCAAGCCGTCAACAACACGCTTGGG
The DNA here is from genome assembly GCA_017407205.1 of Clostridia bacterium. Taxonomy (GTDB): domain Bacteria; phylum Bacillota; class Clostridia; order Christensenellales; family CAG-138; genus RGIG3096. The sequence continues at coordinate 7,500 of JAFQXA010000015.1, read as the reverse complement.
CTTTTCAAGCATGAGGCGGTAGTCGGACGTGAGATATGTTTCGCACTCTGCGCCGTTTATAATAATGGTGTCGCATGTTTTGCCTTCCGGGATTGTGAGCTTTACATGGGTAGGGAATGTAGCACCGCCCATACCGCATATGCCTGCATCGCGTATTATGGGAACGATAAGGGACGGGTCTATGGTTTCAACATTTCCGTGACCTTGTATTCCCTCTACCCATTCGTCCGTAAAGTCATTATTTATGGTGACCGTCACAACGGGAGCACCGCCAAAGAGCAAGCGCTCTTCAACGCTTACAACCTCGCCCGATATGCTTGAGTGGATGGGGAGTCCCAAAGGACCTACGGCTTCGCCTATGACCTGACCGCGTTTAACCTTATCACCCTTTTGTACACAGGGCTTGCTCGGTGCACCTATATGCATTGACATGGGGATCGCAACGCTGTCCGACACAAAAGTCTTTATAGGAACGTTTCTTGTCTGCTTTTTTCCCTCACCTGACGAGTGCATGGGATGTATGCCGCCGCGGAAAGAAAATTTGGGCAATATATGTCACCTGCCTTTTAAGTATTAAAGTATACAATTATACATACTTAATTGTATCACAATAAAAGTGCATATAAAATCTTTTAAGACAAATTATTTCAAGAAAATTAAAGAAAAAGCCCCGTGCATTGCACGAGGCTTGAGCTTAATCCGTATTTATTACTGATTCTTGAGACCTGCTGATGATACGCCGGGGTATACGAGGTTAACTTCTGTATCGGGATTGAACATATGCATGAGCTCGGGCTTGAATGTGAAGTTGATTTTTTCACCCATCTTGAAGCCGTTCTTATACATTTCGGGAAGATCAACAACCTGAACACGAATGATGTAATCTTCACCGTCAAGTGAGATATGGAGATAGTATTCACTACCCATCATTTCGCAAACGTCAACAACTGCGCTTATTGTGTTGGGGCTGCCGGGAGTTGCTATGCTGATATGCTCAGGACGGACACCGAGCTTGATTGTCTGTGAAGTTGTGTTGCTCTTCTTGAGGATCTCCTGCATTTTGGGATCTACATCAAAGTCTACACCGCCGTAGTTAACCTGGTACTTACCGTCATTAGCTGTGAGCTTTGCGTTGAACAGGTTCATCTTAGGTGAGCCGATGAATTCTGCAACGAACAGGTTTGCGGGCTGATAGAATACTTCATGGGGTGTGCCGATCTGCATTACATAGCCGGCCTTCATGATAACGATACGGTCACCGAGAGTCATAGCTTCTGTCTGGTCATGTGTAACATAGATAAATGTTGTGTTAACACGCTGACGGAGCTTGATTATCTCAGCACGCATCTGGTTACGGAGCTTAGCATCGAGGTTGGAGAGAGGTTCGTCCATAAGGAAAACCTGGGGCTCTCTTACGATAGCACGGCCTATTGCAACACGCTGACGCTGACCGCCTGAAAGAGCCTTGGGGCGTCTGTCAAGAAGATCTGTGATGCCGAGGAGCTCTGCTGTTGCACGAACTTTCTCGTCGATCTCAAGCTTGTTAACCTTACGCAATCTGAGTGCGAAAGCCATGTTTTCATAAACTGTCATGTGGGGGTAAAGAGCGTAGTTCTGGAAAACCATTGCAACGTCTCTGTCCTTGGGAGCAACTTTGTTTACGAGCGTATCGCCAATGTAAACTTCGCCTGCCGATATGTCTTCAAGACCTGCTACCATACGCAAGGTTGTTGACTTACCGCAGCCTGAAGGACCGACGAGAACGATGAATTCCTTGTCAGCGATTTCGAGGTTGAACTTCTGAACCGCTACGACCTTCTTGTCATAAATCTTCATGACATCTCTGAGTGATACTGTTGACATTCTTTTCGAGCTTTAGCAGGTAATGCCTCCGCATATACCGCCTCGCAATTATGAAGCAGAATCATAATTGCATTACGACAGGTCTCCACACTGCCGCACCGCAAGCCCTGCGGTATTCCTCCTTCTTTTAGTGTACTCATACCAAGCCGAAAACGGCAATGGAGTCAGCATGAGCCACATTATTACTTTGATTATAACGGATTTATTTCGAAAAATAAAGAGTTATTTTATTCTTTATCAGCCAAAATAAGATTTTCTACCTTCTTTTTTATGCGTTGAAGTGCGTTGTCAATGCTTTTTGCACTCCGCGAAAGGATCTGAGCGATTTGGGTATAGGATTTTCCCTCCAAAAACAAATCAAGAACTTCTTTCTCAAGGGGGGAGAGTGAGTCAGCGAGCCTTCCCAAAAGAACGGACAGCGATTCTTTCACGATGAACGTATCCTCGGGGCTTTCCACCTGCATTTGGGGCAGGGTGTCAGCTATGCTTCGTTCACCCTCGTTTTCGTCGATTTTCTTGTATATGGACACATATGTGTTCAAAGGCATATGCTTTTTTCGTGTCGCGGTCTTGATTGCAGTAATTATCTGCCTCGTTATGCAAAGCTCCGCAAACGAATAAAACGAAGCACCGTGTGATGCATCGTAATCCCTCGTTGCTTTGTAAAAGCCTATCATGCCCTCCTGAATCAGATCTTCCCTGTCTGCGCCCACGAGAAAATAGGGATGAGCTTTCATTCTGACCATGTTTTTATAACGGTTGTATAAAATCTCATCCGCAAATTTGTCGCCCTTATGTGCTTTATCAACCAAAGCCTCGTCGGACAGCTTTTCGTAATCCATCAGCGTTACCGCCTTTTATTATTTATTGCTCTGTCTTTGCTTTTCAAACATGAGTATTGCCGCCGCAACAGCCGCATTCAAGGAATCGAGCTTGCCCTTCATCGGTACGGATACCAAAAAGTCGCACTTTTCCCTGATAAGGCGGCTTATGCCCTTGCCCTCGCTGCCGATAACAAGGCCAATAGCGCCGGACATATTTGCTTCGTGCATCTTTGTGCCGGACATATCGGCACCTGCGATCCACAAGCCCTCGTCCTTGAGCCTGTCTATTGCGCCTGCAAGGTTTGAAACTCTTGCAACCTTTACGTATTCAACAGCACCTGCCGATGCTTTGCAAGCCGCAGCGGTAAGGGATGCACTTCTTCTTTTGGTGATCACAACACCGTGAGCACCGGCACACTCTGCACTTCTTATTATTGAACCCAGATTATGGGGGTCCTCTATCGAGTCAAGAAGAATTATGAACGGGGGCTCGTTCTTTGCCTTCGCTTCCTCAAGAATATCGGAAAGCTCAACATAGTCAACTCCCGGAACGAAAGCCACTATGCCCTGATGATTGCCCGTTCTTTCGCCGTAGCCAAAGGGCATACACAGCTCGTCAAGCTTTGCCCTGTCGGTCTCCTGTACCAAAATGTTTGCATCGCGTGCAAGACCTATTATCTCGCGAAGCGAACCGTCGGTCTGCTTCAATACCAATATACGGTCTATGCTCCTGCCGTTCTTGATTGCTTCCTTTACGGGGTTTCTGCCCATGAGGATATTGGGAAGCTCGTCCTGCGCTCTTTCCTCAGCCTTCTCTGCAGCTACGGGCGTGTTGGCTTCTTCCGCTTTTACGCTGTCACGGGATTTATAGGGCTTTCTGTCGCTTTTCTTATCATAATATGAAGAACTTGCTTCACGCTCGTTTTCACGGTTGAAGCTACGCTTGTTGAAACTGCCGCGCTCTGCCCTGTCGGACTTTTCGTATCTGTTATTTGTTCTTGATGTACGGCTTCTGCCCGTGTTCTGCCTTTGCTCGAAACTGCCGTTGTTTTTGTTGTAGTATGCCACGTTAACTCCTATCTGATGTTGTTGTTCACCCAGCCGATTATTTCCTCGTCCGTTGCACCGTTTTTTACAAGTGCAGTAAGCTGTTCGTCAAGCTTTTTGACCTCTTTTGCCTTACCGCAGGACATCTTGCCCTCCTTGCAGGCACCGCTTAAGCACGATGCACCGCGCATTTCAAATATTGCAGGTGCTTCACGGCGAACCATTGCCGCCATGCACCATGCAAGGCGCCTGATTTCCCATTGTGCCCTCATGCAGCAGCGAAGCTCAAAAAAGTGCAGGAGCTCACGCACATTCATCGTGAAAATCATGCGCGTTTCGGCAGCGTTGGGAAGCACAAACCGTGCATCCTCAGCAGGAAGCCCCTTATCGAGCCACTTTGCATAAAAGCTGTTGACGGTTTCCATCTGCTGTTCAAATTCTTGTACTGCTTCCTCGCCAAGCTCGATTACTGACGGGGGTACTATATATGTAAGGTTTTCGGTCGCAACATAGCGCTGTGACTGAACGGAGAAGCTTGCAATTCTGTGCCTTGTTATCTGTGCAAGCAATGCGCGTGAAACGCCCTGAACGCCGAAAGTAAACGAAGCGTGCTCAAGCGGTGAAAGATGACCAAAGGACATAAGCTTCTGGACAAACTTTTCCTCACTGCCCCTTGTGTCCTCGCGAAGAGTGTCTATTTCGCTCTTGCTGTAGCAAAGCTTACCGCCCAAAGCTATCGTAAGCTCGGGGTCGAGAGTATGTGATAATAACTTTACATTCAAAGAAACCTTTGTCATACTTCCTCCTTTAAGAGCGTTCCCATAATTTGAATAAGACGCTCATCCTGCCCATCAAGATATAGAAATCCTATAAGTGCTTCAAGCCCCGTAGCCGTCCTGTAATCGGCAACCGAGGCATTCTTGGGAATACTGCCAAGATGTGAGTTTCTGCCACGCTTGTAAATTATAAGCTCGTCCTCTGTAAGCATACCCTCAATACGCCTGAAAGCTAAAGACTGCGCGGCGGCACAAACCTTTTTTGCTGCTTTGAGATGAAGTGCATGCACGGGTGCATCGGAGTTGTTCACAAGATATGTTCTTACAAACAAATCGTAAACCGTATCACCGATGTACGCAAGCGTTAAGGGGCTCAAAAGACGGGGCTTTTTATGTGCAGACTCTGCAAAAGCTCCCAAAACTTTTGAAGATATAGTGTTGTGATTTTCATTTTCCATCATTTTATTATAATATGAAGAAAGGCATCTGTCGAGATAATTATTGTGTGTGGCATTTCTTTCATATTATATATGCAGGAGATTTAATTTGAATATGATATTGTATAAATGTTTTTTTATATTATAATATAACATATGCATCTTTGCATGAATGATTTTAATGAAGCGGAAGAAAATACTTTTTAGGAGGCTGAATAATATGTATATGGACGAATACAAAAAATGGATGGGCAATGAGGAGCTTGAGGGCGAGCTTCTTGATGAACTCAAATCCATAAAGGACTCTGAAAAAGAAATTGAAGAAAGATTTTATACAGAGCTCGAATTCGGTACGGCAGGGCTTCGCGGAATAATCGGCGCAGGCACAAACCGTATGAACAAGTATGTCGTAAGGCGTGCAACTCAGGGCTTTGCAAAGTATCTTCTTACCTGCGAGGGCGCGAAGGAACGCGGTGTTGCAATAGCTTATGACTCACGCAATAAATCCGATGTTTTTGCAAAGGAAACGGCACTCGTGCTTGCAAATAACGGTATCAAGACATACCTTTACAGCACGCTTCACAGTGTACCCCAGCTTTCATTCACAATTTTGCATCTTAATTGCATGGCAGGCGTTGTTATAACGGCAAGCCATAATCCGCCCCAGTACAACGGTTACAAGGTTTATTGGGAGCATGGAGGACAGGCAGGCCCGGTTCAGGCAGACGAAATTCTTTCCTATATAAAAGAGGTGGATTATTTCGGCGTTGAAGCGATGGACGAGGAAGAAGCAAAGAAGGCAGGGCTTCTTGTCATGATAGGTGAGGAAATCGACGAGGCATACTTTAATGCAACCAAGACGCTCCTTTTGCATCCCGAACTTATAAAAGAAAAGGGAAGTGAGCTTTCCATAGTTTACACTCCGCTTCACGGCACAGGCTACGTCCCCGTCCGGACAATACTCAAGCGTGTAGGCATAAATAATGTAAGCGTGGTTGAGGAGCAGGCACTTCCAAACGGTGACTTCCCGACGGTCAAGGCACCCAACCCCGAAGATCCCAATGCATTTACGCTCGCTTTTGAGCTTGCAGACAAGGTCGGCGCAGATGCAATACTTGCAACCGACCCCGATGCAGACCGACTCGGTGCCGCTGTCCGTAAAAAGGACGGTACGTTCATGGTCTTGACGGGCAATAAAATAGGAAGCTTACTCATTCATTATATATTGTCATCAAAGAAAGAAGCAGGAACACTCAACAACGCACTCGTTGTAAAGTCACTCGTCAGCACACGCATGGCGGATAAGATCTGCGAGCATTTTAATGTTGAGATTCGTGACGTGCTCACGGGCTTCCGCTATATTTCCGAGCAGATAGCACTTTGCAAGGAAACAAAGGAAAGAGAATTCGTATTCGGCTTTGAAGAGAGCTACGGTTTCTTGGCCGGCACATATTCAAGGGATAAGGACGGCATATGTGCTGCAATGCTTTTGGCCGAAGCTTGCGTATATTATAAGGAACAGGGCAAAACGCTCTATGATGTTCTTGTTGAAATGTATGAAACATACGGCTATTATGATGAGTCCGTCCGTTCATATACATTGGAAGGCAAGGAGGGCATTGAAAGAATAGGCAATGCAATGGTAATGCTGAGGAAAAATCCGCCCGCTTCTTTTGCAGGTGTTGAAGTTGTAAGAACTGAAGACTTTGCAAGCGGTATCTGCAAGGATGCAGGCGGCGAGAGCGAGATAAAGCTTCCGAGGTCAAATGTTTTGCGTTACCTCCTCGACGGCGGTGCATGGATAGCAATAAGACCGTCGGGCACAGAACCCAAGCTCAAAGTTTACATCGGTGCAAACGCAGAAAAAGAAAATGAGGTCAAGGAATTGCTCGACAAACTTATGAGCGATGCCGATGCACTTTTGAAGAGCCTGCTTTACGCATAAAAACACAAAAAACACTATATGTTGTGGGCATAAATCGGGGGAAAATACAACTCAAAAAAAACCTCAAAAAAACTAAAAAAAGTTTAAGAAAAAGTGTTGACAAAGGGGAAGTGTTTTGGTATTATAACAAAGCTGTCGCGAATGAGTGACGGCGAGCACCTTGAAAACTGTATAGTGCAAACGAAAAAACGCAATGTAATTTGAGACGACCGGCGGAGCACGAAAGTGCTTCAACGAAATTTTTTTAGTAAAAGAGCAGTCATGAAAATGACAGCAGGAATTGAACTCAAGAGTTTGATCCTGGCTCAGGACGAACGCTGGCGGCGTGCCTAACACATGCAAGTCGAACGGAGTTTTAGTTAAGCGGATGGGATTTCGGTTCTTGAAGCCCGACTAAAACTTAGTGGCGCACGGGTGAGTAACGCGTGAACAATCTGACCTTTAGAGGGGGATAACATCAAGAAATTGGTGCTAATACCGCATAAGACCACAATGTCGCATGGCAAAGGGGTAAAAGGAGCAATCCGCTGAAGGAGGAGTTCGCGTCCAATTAGGTAGTAGGTGAGGTAACGGCTCACCTAGCCGACGATGGGTAGCCGAGCTGAGAG
>JAFQXA010000014.1 GCA_017407205.1 Clostridia bacterium | reverse complement strand
TTGATATTGATATTGATATTGATATTGGAAATGATAATGATATTGATATTGACACCGAGTGTGATATGGATTATATATGCTCACAAGGCAAAGAAGGAAACTGGATTGCTTCGCCACTAAATCTCACTGTTTTGTTTTTATAGTGTTGACAGAAGAAATGAGCATACGACGAATTGCACCGCAGTCATTGTGCAGTGATTTATATTGTTCACCTTTAATGTATCCTGTTTCGTAAAGAAGTTCTAACCAGTACTCTGTTTCGTGGCACTCCTTTAAAGCGATTTCAAATTTCGAAATAAAATCTTTTGTGCCTTGGGCGTACTGTGCTTCGTGCAAATTCGCACCAATTGATGTGCCTGACCTCAAAAGTTGATTAGTAAGAACAGATTCTTTATGTTCTGCCTTTATGTTACGGCAAAGTATTACGATGTTTTTTGCAAGCTCCCTTGATTTATCTCGCATAATGCTGTCAGCCATGTCAATCACCTCAAAAGAAATTATATAGATACAGCAATATAGTTTCAAGTTATATTCTCGCTCCGCGAGAGTTATATTTTCACCTTGTGAAAGTTATATTGAATCCTTACGGATTCAGTTATATTATATTCGCCTCTATAAACTGCCCGAAGGGCAATATAACTTGCGCAGCAAATATAACTGGCACAGCCAATATAACTCGCCGTCAGGCGAATATAACTGAAAAGACCGCAACTTTGAAAAAGTTGCGGTCTTTTCTGGCACCCGGTAGGGGAGTCGAACCCCTGTTCCTGCCGTGAGAGGGCAGTGTCCTAGGCCACTAGACGAACCGAGCAAATCTTGATTGTGCATTTCTCTCACCTGCACAACGCACTAACTATTATACTTAAAATCAATACTTTGTCAACAAAAAAATAATATGCATCAAAATTCTTTCGTAAGCTTGCGTGTAAAGAGCATGTTTATCGCCTGTACGGGGTCCATTCCGTTATAGAGCAAGTCATAAACGGCTTCACAAATCGGCAATTCCACATCATACTGCTTACTGAGTGCAACAAGTGCTTTTACCGTGTAGTAGCCTTCTGCAAGCCCTTCAAACTTCTCCCCGGTTATTCGGCTTTCACCAAACATTCTGTTATGGCTGTACTTTGAAAATACGGTTGCTTCGTAGTCACCGAGGTGACACAATCCGTATGCTGAAAGCTCGTTTCCGCCCATTGCTTTTATAAGCTTTGCAATTTCGTGCGTACCGCGTGACATCAATGCACCCTTGAGTGAAGAGTATCCCATGCCGTCAAGTACGCCTGCTGCTATTCCGATAACATTCTTTGCGGCAGCACCTATCTCGTTGCCCAAGAGGTCGTTTCCGTAGTAGAAGCGAATAAGCTCGCCCGAAAATTCTTTTATGAGCCTTTCTTTTACTTCCCTGTCCTCGCTGTCTATTACCATACAGTTGGGAAGCTCTTTTACAAACTCCTGTGCATGACCGGGTCCGAGCCAAACTGCGATTTTATTTGATTTATCAAGCGTTTCACTCGCAATCTCTGAAAGGCGCTTATTAAGCGTTGTATCAATGCCTTTCATCGCCAAAACGATAATTTTGTTTTTGACTCCTAACTCTGCAAGCTCACGCACCAAATACTTGAGGTTCTGTGACGGCACGGATATCACTACTGCTTCTGCGTCCAGAACACACGAAAGTTCTGTAGTTAACTTAAGGGTTTCGGGCAGAGTGAGCACTTTGTTTGAACGCACAGACAAAAGCTCCTGCATTTTTGCAGAATCTTCCCTGCCGTATAAGGTCGTATCGTGACCTGTTTTATTCAAATACCATGCTATGAATGAGCCCCAACGCCCACAGCCCAAAACGCTTACTTTCATAACAGTATACCCCTCGTAAATTCAAATGAAAAATCGTCTTTTTACCTCAGATTTGATCCTCGTATTTTTCTCAATTATCAATAATCCAATACCGATTATAACACATGGCACCAATGAAAACAAAGACCATGTAAGAATGTTCTGCATTTTCAGGTATACATTTACGCATACATTTATAAGCACCGTATAAGTGCCAAGTGCAAAAAACACGCTCGCAATCTTTGCAAGTTTTTTGTTTCCAAAGCAGGAAAATAGAATATTCAATGCAATCAGCAAAAGCCCTGCCCCAAGGCAGACAGGCAGACCGATTTCAAGGAACCACGCTATTCCGCTGTTTGTCTTTTCGCTCAGGAAAAACAAGAACAAGAGTGTCGCAAAGGTACAAGCACCTATATAGAGTTTCACCCTTTTTTTGCCTAAAACAAACGGAAGGAATACATAAACATATGCAAGCATCATCGCGCAGATTACATAAGTCGACCATGTAAGCTTATGCGAAATAAGCATATCGCATATCACGCATATGAGTATCGGAATCAGAAAAAAAACAGCAAGTGCAGGTAAAAGCTCCTTTGAGCCGATGCTCACATTCATCACGCTTTTCGGATATAAGGGCGTCCCTGCTTCTTCCTTGTTCATGCCCTCTACTCTATAAACTTTCACTCCGCATAAAGGGCATTTATTCTCGCTTGAGGAAAGCTCGACACCGCAATTTACACAGTATGCCATATTATACTACCTCTGATTACTTTCTACCTTTACAGGTATGCCGTTTTTAATAAGTCTTGTAAAAAACTCTCGTTCTACTTTAGGTTCTTTTATCGTTCTCGTCATGTTGATATAAAGCGTATCCTTATATGTAGACAATGTGCAGGCAACAGGATTTTCAGAAAGTGCACCGAGCATCCACTCAACACGCTCCACATATTTTTCCATTACAGGAGGTAAAGTTACCTTACCTAAATTCGAAAGCGTTGACGACACTTTCTTATCGCCAAAATTATTAAATATAATCTTCATTACAAAGTTTTTCACAAAGAGCGGCATTACCCGTATAAACGGATTTCTCTCGGACAAAACATTGCCCGTAAACCTTGCATTTAGCGACTTTTCATTCAGCTCTCCGCCCATGAAATAATGTACCGCATTTAATACCTCATCAAATGTATACTCACCATATCGCGGATCAATTCCCGGGTTTATAAATGTAGAAAAATTACGCAATGTAGTGCTTGGCATAAACCTCCTCAAATTTACTGGCACGGTTATTTTTACAGGTTTCAAACGTCGCCTTGAACCTTTGTTTTCACGCTCCTGCACATCGTTTATCGCAAGTATCAATACGCTTGTCAGATAGGTTGTAAGCGTTACGCCTTTCTCCTTCGCCTTCTGCATTACAATATCAACGGGCACTCTTCCACATATTAAGTTTAAAAATCCGTCCTCTTCTTTTTTACCCTTTATATGGTATGCATTGCTCTCTTTTCTGCTTGTGGCAATACGTCTTGCATACTTTAAAAAGCTGTCCTCAGACTCTGACGGCTTTGCCATGGCATTGCAATCAAGTATTGAATCATCATACGGAATCTGCACTCCATGTTTTAGCCTTAAATACTCTGCAACAAGCGTTTTTAAGAAAGTCATACCGCCCGTACCATCTGTCAGAACATGGTATATCTCAACCGCTATTCGATTTTCATAATAGCAAATTCTGAAATTGAAGCCGCTATTTGTTTTTTGGTCAATATGACGGCAAGGATATGCATCATCCATCACGATTTCAGGTTCATTGGGATTAGTTTCAAGGTAATACCAAAAAAGACCGCTTTTTAAACGCATCGAAAAAGTATTAAGCCGTCTCAGAACATTCTTCTGTGCTTCTCTTAAAATCTCGACATCAACTGCTTCGTTTAATGTTGCAGACATACGAAATACAGACGCCCATGAACGGCGCCTTGCAGCAGGGTATATTTTACCTGCATTATCAAGTCTTAACCAACGCGGTGAGTTTTCTTTCTTCATACCAGTATAGTTTATTATCAATCCACCAATATTTCAAGCTAAATAAATAATCTGACAGCCTCTCGTCCTAAAAAACTATTGCATTTTTTTGATTGTTGTTATATTATATAGCTTGCGTCGAGCAACAAGTGGAGAGATGGCTGAGTTGGTCGAAGGCGCACGATTGGAAATCGTGTATACGGGGAACCGTATCAAGGGTTCGAATCCCTTTCTCTCCGCCAACAAAAGAAGCACCCATTCGGGTGCTTTTTTTGTTGGTGCATACAGATGAGGGGATTCGAAGGGTGGAAAAGGCAACGCTCCAGTGGAGCGTTGCCCCACCCCGGGGAGCGAATGAAGCTGAGTGCACGCTGTGCGAAGCACAAGTAAACAGCGTAATGAGCGGAGAATCCCTTTCTCTCCGCCAACTAAACGAGAATTAAATTTTGAACACACAAATTCAATCTGGTTCACGTTATTTGTTTTTAAATAAGCAAAAAGAATTTCTGAAAATCAGAAATTTCCGATATGCAAAACATAAAAACAGAAAATTTTGCCTCCAAAAATCGTTTGTTTCAACATTTTGACTCCCCCTTTCCGTTTTGCTGCAATTTGTTCAAAAACTCTCAATTTCTCTTTTATGTACAATACTACACTTTCAATATATTTTTAAAAAATGTAGTATAATGAAAAAAAACAACTCATTCATTTGTTGTATATACAGATAGTTAAACAGGAGGGAGTACATGAGCGATCAATCCGTGAATTCGCAGGAACTCAAAACATTAGTTCATGATTATCGGGACAGCATTCTGCGGCTCGCCTATGCTTATCTGAAAAATCACCATGATGCTGAAGACGTTGCACAGGATGTATTTGTTGCGTTTCTGCGCAGCCACCCGTCTTTCCCTCACGATGGGGCAAAAAAGTCATGGCTAATGACGGTGACAGCGAACAAATGCAGGAATATACTGACCTCTGCGTGGAAGAAGCGGAGCGTTCCGTTAACGGAAGACCTCAGCTATCTACAAGAAGAAGATCTTAATGTACTTTCCTTTGTGCTATCACTGGACGAGCACTATCGCATTCCCATTCATCTCTATTATTACGAGGGATATTCCATCGAGGAGATAGCAAAGATCATCGATGCTAACCCCAGCACCGTGGGGACACGGCTCGCCAGAGGACGGAAACTTTTGAAAAACAAATTAGGAGAGGATTATTATGAAGAAGAATAACTATACGGATGCCATACAGAAAGTTCGATTCAGTGAAGATTTTAACGAAAAGACCTTATCTGCCATCGAAAAACGCGCAAAGAAGCCCAGAATAAGAACGCGAATCATCGCCGCCGCGGCTGTGTTTGTCATGCTCTGTATAGGTGGTATGCTAAAGCTTGTGATTGATCCTACAACAGGGCTTGGCACCGCGGAATCTGTTCCCGTGCAGAATTCGTCTGTGCTGCTGCTGAGCATCAACCCGCAGATCGAGTTTACCGTAGACGAAACTGACATGATCATCAGCGTCGTCGGAAAAAACGAAGACGGCACCGCGCTGATCGAAGGGATCGACTTTACGGGGTATTCCTTCCGGAATGCCGCTACCGTTGTGGTAAATAAGCTGATCGAGAACAACTATATTTCCGTTCTGGATGTAGAAAAAACCATCACCCTTTCTCTCGGGGGAGAAAACCGACGTGAGAACCTGATGGAGGATATGTCTGCCATTCTCTCTGCGGCGGCGCAATCCTATGAACTGAGCGTTGAGGTGCAGAACACAACAGAAAATGAATTTCAGATCCTGCTGGCACAGAATCAGGAAGAAGTTGCAAACGAAAACGCCCTCCCCGAGGCGGACCCTGCACAAATGCCGGAATATATGAAAATCGTTTTTGAATTGACAGGAAAAGTAAACCGACCCGAAGACATCGGTTGGGATCCGGAAAACCCCGGTGTATTCCGTGCAGGATATACGGAGGTTGCTGACGTATGGCTGACCATCGAAAATGGGAAAAAGTATCGAGCAAGCGAGATCGTGGAATTCGATACTGCGGGAGACTGGCTCAACACTTCTGTATTTCAGGTGATGAATTCTCTCATCAAAAAGGGGTATATCACCAATGATATGCCGGGAACGATCAGCATGGGAATGCCGGGCTGTACAGATCAGAAATACGAAGAGACCATGCGGCTGGCTGGGCTGATCTTGCAGGAAGCCGGGGTAAATGCGGTAACGGTTTCCTCGGGGCCAAAAGAAGATGCCTTTATTCTGACTCCGCAGGTCAAAGATTCTCAGGTGCTCCCCACAGATGCGTCTGTGGCTCCTGCGAAATACACCATGGAAGAACTGTTGAACAGCAAGATCAACAAAAACATGGAAGATGTTTCTCAGCTGCAGATGGAGATCCTTTCTTTGGCCTTCACCTATGACGGTGCTGTGGAAAAGCTGAAGCCCCGCCTTTGGGCGGTAGTCCCCGATGTGATGGGCATGGACGGAGACGAGGCCATTGCCCTCTGCAGAGAAGCAGGGTTTGAGCCGAGAGTCGTCATGGAACATCTGGAATGGTTTGAGCATGACGGACCCGAGCGCTTTGAATTTGCAAAGGCGAACATTGGGAAAGTAATCTATCAGGATGTCCCTCCGGGGAGCGCCATAGACGTTGCCGGTGGCTTCCAGATCAACATCGTAACAGATAAACCCTAACCCATTATCGGAATGTAAAACATCATGCAAAGCAGATCTTCTTTGCATGATGTTTTTCTTCTTTATGGAGCGGGAAATTTTCTTGAAATCAATCGTTTCCTTCTCTCGCCAGATCTGCGCCCGGGTATACAGTAACGGAAGTCTTCCCAAGACCGCCTTTGGGGTTCGCTAATGTTTTTTGCAAACATTACATCATGTCGTCTATGGCGACACCTCCTTGAAAAAGACTCTTTTACAAATTATAATAAAGTAGCAAGAACCCAATCTGCAAAAGAGAGCGTAACATGAAATTACTTGATTGTCTGTTTCGTAAAAAGTCAAAACCAAATATTCCGCCCATACCGCCACGAGAAACAATAATAAGCATGATGTATGAAGAACCTGTTTTCATATGTGGATCGGTAAATTTTATATACTCAAAAGACAAAACCATGCGATATGTTATCTTTAGGAACGACAAAGGGATTTTTTCCTACATACTTGAAGAAATATACGTGTTCGACGAAGATGAATGGAAGTACATTTGTATTCGTGACAACGCACTGCCTGCCACATGGCAACCGTTCACAGGCAGAAACGGGAACTCTTTTTTTGAAAATTACGATGATTTACTCAAGGAGTTAAAAGCAGAACCCGAGTATAAACTTTATTTTGAATAACACAATGTTTAAACATAGCACCCTACGTGGGTGCTTTTTCTCTTCCCCATCAATATTTCACCGCTTCCCCTCATATACTTTCCCATGCTTAGTTTAGTGATTGCGATATTGCTGTTTTTGTTTGGGATTATTTTTACTGTACGGTTCAACTTCTTTCAGTTCCGTCGTTTTGGCATGGTTTTTCATCATGTGTTCTCGCTCTTCAAAAAAGAAAACCGCATTAAAAAAAGTGACGGTATTTCGCCCTTTGAGGCGTTGACGTGCGCACTCGCAGGCTCGGTCGGCACGGGCAACATTGCAGGCGTTGCAGGCGCGATTATAATAGGCGGTCCGGGTGCAATATTCTGGATGTGGGTAAGCGCACTCTTTGGCATGGCTACAAAGTATGCAGAGATTGTACTTGCCTTAAAATTTCGTGGCATCGAAGAATATTCGGGAAGTACAATGGAAGTTATAATCAAAGGTCTTAGCAAGAAAAGCTATAGCCGTATTTTAGCTTATCTTTTCGCTTTTTGCGGTGTTGTTGCTTCCTTTGCAAGCGGAAATCTTGTGCAGACAAACGCGATCTGCACAGCCTCCCTCACGCTTTTCCCTAAAGCTTCGCCCTTCATTATCGGAATTGTCTTTGCCGTTTTAACGCTTATTTCGCTCCATGGCGGAATAGAAAGGATCGGCAAGATTACGGGCTATGTTGTACCTTTTATGAGCGTGCTTTACGTTTTAGCTTCACTTCTTATAATAGTACCAAACGCTTCAAGGCTGCCCGAGGTTCTTTCCCTGATTGTCCGTTCTGCCTTTTCCCTGCCCTCGGCTGTCGGCGGTGTTGCAGGCTTTTCAATAATGCGTGCATTCCGTGTCGGCACTATGCGCGGAATTTTTTCCAATGAGGCAGGCATTGGCTCTGCGCCCATGGCTCACGCAAGCGTTTCACGTTCTGTAAGCCCTGTTGAGCAAGGCATGGTCGGCATATTTGAGGTGTTTGTAGATACGATACTTATTTGCTCACTTACCGCTTTTGCAATTTTGCTTTCAGGCGTAATCATTCCCTACGGCAACAGCGAAAACGCCAGCATATCGCTCGCAATAGATGCTTTTTCAACCGTACTCGGGCACGGCTCTTCGGTAGTTTTCATAAGCGTTTGCACAATTTTATTTGCTTTTTCATCTGTGCTTGGCTGGTCAGTTTACGGCATGAAGTGCTTTTCATTCATTTTCGGCAAGCGTGCTATGAGCTTTTACAAGTTTATTTTCCCTGTTTTTGTAATAGTCGGTGCAACACTCGACACGACATTTGCCTGGAAAACAGGTGAAAACGCAAACGCATTCATGGCTTTTCCAAATCTTTGCGCACTTATACTGCTCGCACCAATAGTAAAAAAGCTGACTTTGTGTTATACTGTAGAACATGGCAAACAAAGTAAATGGAAATATAACAGGAATAAAAAATACAACTCTTGCTGAGCTTGCATCGCTTTACGATGTAAAAGTTTCGGGCGATGAATTTGTATCGTTTGAGATACTCTCGTTCATGGCTCAGATGACAGCCGCTTTGAACCGCGAAATTCTAATTTGCATTTCGCGTGACGGCAGAATTATCGACGTTTCGATAGGCGATACGGGCAAAGCAACTTTTTCAAACGTGCGTCTTGTAAGAAATACGGACAGGCTGTCAGGTGTGCGTTGCGTACACACGCACCCAAACGGTGACGGCAGGCTTTCAGGCGTTGATATTGGCACGCTCAAGAGCATCAAGCTTGATTCAATGGCAGCTTTGGGCGTTAAAGAAAACGGTGAAATGACTTCGTTTTATGCGGGATTCATAGACGAGCGTATGGGGGATAATTTTTCAACCGTAATTCACGGTCCGTTGAGGCCGTATAAGCTCCCCCATGCAACGCTTCTCGGCGAAATCACGCTTGCCGACAACAGGCTCAGGACATCCGCCTTTGATTCTGAAGAAACAAAGGAGCGCGCCATACTCGTTGGTATGGAATCGGGTGACGGTTACGATGCCCTTGCAGAGCTTGCAGAACTTGCAAAGACCGCAGGTGCTGAGGTCGTTCACTCACATATGCAGAGAAAACGCACGATCGACAACGCTACATATATAGGAAGCGGAAAAGCCGAAGAGCTTTCACTCAAAGGGAGCGAGCTTCGCGCAGACCTTTTTATATTTGATGACGAGCTTAGTGCAATACAGATACGAAACCTTGAAGAAATACTCGGGGCAAGAGTTATTGACCGCACACAGCTCATACTTGACATATTTGCACAACGTGCACAGTCAAGAGAGGGAAAATTGCAAGTTGAGCTTGCACAGCTTAAATACCGTCTCCCCCGACTTTTGGGACAGGGCGTTATCCTTTCACGCTTGGGCGGCGGTATCGGCACGAGGGGTCCCGGCGAAAAGAAGCTTGAGATTGACAAGCGCCGCATAAGACGCAGAATTTTCGAGCTTGAGGAAGAAATAAAAGAAGTCACAAAGCAGAGAGAGCTTCGCCGTGCAACTCGCGACAAGAATCCGACTCCCGTTGTTGCACTGGTCGGCTATACAAATGCAGGCAAGTCCACGCTTTTAAACCTCTTGTCAAATTCTGATGTCACGGCTGCGGATATGCTTTTTGCAACGCTCGACCCCGTGCTTCGTCAGGTAACTTTGGATGGCGGTACGCAGATACTTCTTTCTGACACGGTCGGTTTTATAAACAAGCTTCCCCACGACCTTGTAAATGCGTTCAGGTCAACACTTGAGGAAGTAAAAAACGCAGACCTTATACTCCACGTGATAGATGCATCGTCTGATTACTTTGAAACACAGATTAAAGTAGTTGAGTCAGTTCTTGCATCACTTGGCGTAACGGAAACAAAACGCATAAATGTATACAACAAAGCAGACCTGCTCTCCCCAGACCAAAAGGAAGAATTCATCGCCCAAAAGAACGCTGTCACGATAAGCGCACTCTCGGGAAAGGGCATTGATAAGCTTACAGAGGCGATAGAGCGAGAGCTTTCAGACCTTCATACGCAAATCGACGTTCTTGTTCCCTACTCAAAGTATGAGGTAATCTCCCTCATACGAAGCGAGGGTAAAATAACCGAAGAAGCCCACGAGGAAGGCGGAACAAGAATAAAAGCACTCCTGCCGACAGAAGTGCTCTGGAAAATTGAAAATATGCTGAACAGATAAACGAACATATAAAAAGCGGTGAAAACACCGCTTTTTGCTTTATATGTCCTCAAGTAATTTGCTCACACTAACGTCAAGCACCTCCGCTATCAAAAACAAAGTACTCAACGATACACCCTTGACCGTTGTACCGTTATTTGCTTCTATCTGACTTATAAAAGACCAGCTCTTTCCCAATTTTTCTGCAAACTGTTCCTGTGTCAAACCTCGCATCTTTCGATACATAGCTATTTTAAGTCCTAATAATCTGTATTTCTCACGATAATATTCATTCATCATATTAAACCTCACAAATCTATGCTATCAAAAGCAAGGCTTAAGTTTTACTCGCTATAAGTAATTTTTTATTTACTTTTAGCGAGTAAAGTTGTATTATTAGCGTATCCTTACTTATTTGAGGGTTAATTTTCACCATTTTTATGGTTATTATACCCAACTAATTTTAATAAAATAAGTTTGCGAAAAAATATAAGACGCAAAAGTTTTTTAGAAAGAAAGCTTAATAACGTGCTCGTTTTGGCACGTTTCAATAAGTAAAACTAAAAATAATATAATATCAGGAGGTTATTATGAAAAAGAAACTCAGTAAACAAATCGTTGCGACCATGCTTTTGCTGGCACTGCTTTTTAGTATGGCTATGCCGGCTTTTGCTTTTACAAGCACCAGTTATACGCTTACCGGTAATCAAGCAAAAGACGTTATAGGCGTAGCTGAAAGCAAGCTTGGTGCAACCAGAAGCTCTTTAGGTTATAGTGCAGACTATTGTGCTTATTTTGTATGTGATGTGTTAAAAATAGCCACAGGGGCGAGCTTTGCAACGAAAGGTTATCCCGATGAAGCTGTATTCGCTGCATTAAAATCTTCACTTAAAGGCACATACTATGTTTTCGAGGATAAACAATATAACCACCAAGACCTTGTAAACAGCGGTTTAAAAGGCACAAGCCAAGTACAGCGTGTAAACAGAAGCAGTATCACTCCTAAACAGGGCGATGTC